>NZ_PPQF01000016.1 GCF_002901865.1 Staphylococcus agnetis | reverse complement strand
AACATTGATGACTTACCGGTCATCGACCGGGTAGACCATCCGATGGCGTACTATCATAAATTAAGCGAAGCGTCTGTCGGTAAGGATACGATGACTGGTCACTGGGAAATTATGGGCTTAAATATTATGCAGCCGTTCAAAGTGTATCCAAACGGCTTCCCAGAAGAACTCATTCGAGACATCGAAGCGATGACCGGCCGTAAAGTCGTCGCGAATCGCCCAGCATCAGGAACACAAATTATTGATGAGTGGGGCGAACATCAAATGAAGACGGGAGACTTGATTGTCTATACATCGGCAGACCCTGTGCTTCAAATCGCAGCGCATGAAGACATTATTCCTTTAGAAGAGCTGTATGACATTTGTGAAAAAGTGCGTGAACTGACGAAAGATCCAAAATATTTAATTGGCCGTATCATCGCACGTCCATACGTAGGTGAGCCAGGTCACTTCACGCGTACAAGTAACCGCCATGACTACGCATTAAAACCATTTGGTGATACGGTGATGACTGCACTGAAAGATGATGGTTATGACGTCATTGCGATTGGTAAAATTAACGACATCTATGATGGCGAAGGCGTTACTGAAGCTGTACGTACAAAAAGCAATATGGACGGCATGGACCAATTAATGAAAGTCGTTCAAAAAGACTTCAAAGGCATCAGTTTCTTAAACCTTGTCGACTTTGACGCATTATACGGTCACCGTCGTAACAAACCAGGTTATGCCCAAGCATTAAAAGATTTCGATAACCGTTTACCAGAACTCTTTGAACATATGCGTGACGATGACTTACTGATCATTACAGCGGACCATGGAAATGACCCGACGGCAGAAGGGACAGATCACACACGTGAATACATTCCAGTGTTATGGTATAGTCCGAAATTTAAAGAAGGCCATGCATTAGAAACCGATACAACGTTCAGTTCTATTGGCGCAACGATTGCGGATAACTTTGGGGTTAAAGCACCAGAGTATGGTCGCAGTTATTTAAACGATTTAAAATAAGCTAAAATATACACGAGGTAAGAATTGACTCAAAAGTCGTGACTTCTTATCTCGTGTATTTTATATTTATAAAAATGGGTATTACATAAGAGAAATAAATCTAAGTTATGGGATAGAATCGAGGTAAGTGTGTGAAAAAGAAGAAAATATGGTTAAGTAGCGCCGTCGTATTTATCGTAATCGCAATCATTGCTGGGGCAAGTATCATGTATATGCAACATAAACACAGCACAGTTGCACATGCAAATTATATCAATGACCGCACACCGACATTGTTTTTACACGGAACAAGTGGGAATTTAAATTCACTCAAATATATTATTAACGAAGCTGAAGACCGAGGTGTCACACAAGATGTTGTCGTTGCACATGTGTCTAAAGACGGTGCAGTAACGTTTGAAGGCGCACTAACACAACAAGCACGCAATCCAATTGTACAAATAGAATTAGAAGATAATGACAATATGGATTTAAACAAAAATGCCTCATGGATAAAAAATGTGATTGTGGCACTTGACCAAAAACAACATTTTAAACATTTTAATTTTGTTGGGCATTCTATGGGCAACACATCATTTGCACAATACATGCTAAATTATGGAAATGATACATCTTTACCACAATTGAAACATCAAGTTAGTATCGCAGGAACGTACAATGGTGTATTAGGCATGAATGAAGACGTCAATGAAATATCCGTAGATAACGCAGGAAAACCAAGTCGAATGATCGCACCGTATGAAGGATTTATGAAATTAAAGCCTATGTATAAAGGAAAAAACATCGAAGTGTTAAATATATATGGTGATATTTTAGACGGCACACACTCAGATGGCATTGTGTCAATGAGCTCGTCAAAATCATTAAAATATTTACTTGGTGATAGCCCTAAAAGTTACAAAGAATCGAAATATGAAGGGGCTGACGCGGAACATAGCGACATTCATGACAATCCAAAAGTTGCCAACGAAATCATTTCATTTTTATGGGGAAAATAAAAACGCGCTGATTGAATCAGTGCGTTTTTTTCGATTCAAGCGCCGCAATCACTTTGACCATATCTTCTTGAATGACAAGGTCTGCCAAATGGTCATAGGGTGTGGGTTCGCGATTAATGATAATCAAGTTGCCGTGATTAAATTGAGATACAAATCCAGCAGCAGGTTGAACAACGAGTGATGACCCAAGCACGATCAACGTATCAGCATCGTTCATTTTAAACATGGCACGCATTAACGTTTTTTGGTCTAACATCTCACCATATAACACAATATCTGGTCGAATATGCCCACCACATTGGTCGCAATGGCGCAGTTGATGTGCTAAAACATAAGATTTCGTAAACGAGGCATCACAATGTGTGCAATAAAAACGATTCATCGTGCCGTGTAATTCATCAACACGTTGACTCCCAGCGTCAGAATGAAGGCCATCAATATTTTGTGTAACCACACCAAGCGAACGACCTTCAGCTTCGAGCTCGGCAATCCATTGATGTACACGGTTCGGTTTTTTATCCGCAAATAATAAATATTGGTAACAAAAATCGATAAATCCAGCAGGGTCATCTCTTAAATAATCAGCACTTAAAATATATTCTGGGGTATAGCCGTTTTGCGCAATGGCATCATTAATACCTCCGATTGAACGAAAGTCAGGAATACCACTTGCGACAGAAATACCGGCACCTGTAAAAAATACAATCTTATGAGATTGATCTATCATTTGTTTCAGTTGGTTTACTTTATCATTCATCAACAATCACTCCGTAAACATCTGTTATATTTACATTTTAGAAGTGCTAAAATGATTAATCAAATATGTGTAAGTTCATCATAAATTCCAGTGTTAATTTTATTAATGTTATGTTATTATTTTTAAAAATAATTGCGTTACGCGAAAGAGGTACTTTGATGAATCAAACACAATCAGTATTATCTTGTTATAAGCTTTTTTGGACACGTGCATTTGATGTTCATGGACGTTCAACTCGAGGGGAATTTTGGTATCCCTTTAGTTTTCATTTAGTGATTCACTTTTTATTGAGTAGATTTATTTATGGCGTGTTAGATGAAATATTTTTGCTAATTACCATTATACCTTCACTAACGGTGATGACACGACGTTTACACGATACAAACCGTAAAATGTGGTCAGCTGTTGTGATTCATGTCATAGGTTTACTGGCAATCGTTGTAAATTTATTATCGGTTGTATTTGATATTATGTCAGTTAAAGATTACTCAATGATGATTGTCATCGTTTTATTGGTATTTATTATTTATACTATTTTTTCACTCACGGCGTTTTATGCACTTGTGGCGATGTATATAAAAGGTGACGAAAAGCCAAACAAGTATGGTGATGGTGGGACATATCGTTTAAAGAAAGACAATAATCAATAATATTATATAAACCCCTAATGGATATAGTTATCTTTTAGGGGTTAAACTTTTAATGCATTATAGTAATCCTAATATTATTCTTCATATTTTTGTAACGGGGTTAGATTGATTTTGAGCCGTAAATTTACATCTTTATAATAAATTTTTTGTTAAAATGAAAATGCATAAGATAACTTACCAGTTGGAGGGAAACGTGATGTGTGATTCAGTTAAGGCAACACTATCAGCATGGGGGTTTCTTGAAACGTTACAACCAGGAGAAATAGAAGGGTTACAGGAATATCTACATAAATCGTTGTTTAAAGATAATCAAAATAAGACGAAAACATTTAATTTTAGTGAATTTAATTCGATTTGGGAAAATGAAGCTTATGCATTAAAAGATGTAAAAAGCAAAAACGGTAAGATTAAATTTCAAATGTACCGTTTATGTTTTTCATTTAACGAGATTGAAGAGCATCTGAGAAGGGTGTTTAACGGAGATGAAATATATAATCCTAATTCTAAAAAATGCTATGGCTATACATTTGTTGTAGATCATGAGGGACGCGTAGAATTGGATACGTTGTATGTTCCGATGATTATGACAGCAATGTTAAATCTTTCTAAAGATAAACATCATAATATTGAAAAAATACATAATGATCATTTCGAAAAATTTAAGTATGATTGTGAGGCTGTATTAGGTAACAATCCGCTAGATGCTTTTAAATTAGCCAAAATGGATGACCTCTATAGTCAATACTTTCAAAAATATGAAAGTGTAAATGTTGGTATATTTGAACATTGGGTTAGGGTCAAATATGTGAAACCTCAAGATATAGATAGTGAATTAAATAGTTTTTATCTAAAGGATATTGAAACAGCCAAAGCGCAACCGAATACCGCACTTAATCAATATATTTTGGGGAATTTACACCAAAAAATAAATATTGATGAAAATAGAGAACTCATAGAAAATTATTTACAACCAGATTGCTATCCTGATGGTCGATGGCCATCTTTAGTTGAACATCGACTCTCGTTAATGCAACAAGTAGCAGTAAATCATATCTGTAAAGATGCGAAAACGATCAGCTCCGTTAATGGACCACCTGGGACTGGAAAAACAACGCTATTAAAAGATTTATTTGCACATCACATCGTTGAACGTGCAAAAACTTTTGCTCATTTAGAGCATCCGAAAGCGGCTTTTACATCAACTAAAATTCATGAAACGGATCAATATGCAACATACTTTTTAAATGATGTTCATACTAAATTTAAGATGGTTGTTGCTTCGAGTAATAACGGCGCTGTAGAAAATATTTCAAAAGATTTACCTAAAATAGCTGAAGTGATTAGAAAAGATGTCGAAAGTAAATTCCCACAATATGAGCAAGAATATCAAAAAGTAGCGCAAGAACTGGAAATGTTTAGAAATATTGCCAGTGATCTCATTCAAGAAGACGCCTGGGGACTCTTTTCAGGAGTGTTTGGAAAAAAGAAAAATATTGATGCTGTTATGAAAAAAATGTTAGTAGGAAGTGATTCTTTAAATACAATCCTTTTAAATGAAGCAACACAGATAAATATGACTCAAAAATGGAAAGAAGCGAAACAATCATTTAATGATACGTTAAATACGATTCAATCACTTAAAAAAGAGATAAAAAAAGGGCACAAGTATTACAAAAGAGCTCAAAAAAGCCGTTTGAAATTAACATATTATCATACCCAATTACAACTGTTAAACCAACAATTGCATAAAGTTGAAAATAGTGATGAGCTTGATACAAAAGTTAAAGACATCGATAAAGATATAAAACGTGTTAAAGAGAGAATTAATGACATCAATGAACATGAAGCGTTATCTCGAGGAGATGAAAGCTTCATGACAAAATTAACGCATTTATTCGGTGGTCAAAATCATCAATATAAGTCGAAATTCCAAGAGCAGAAAAGAATGTTATTGGAAGATAAAATTAATTTAGAGCAAGACAAACAAGTGTATTTAGATAAAATATCCGTTATTCGAGAAGAAAAACAAAGCATTCTCACTGACATTAAAAATTATGAAAGTAAAATAGAAAATCACCAAAGCATAATAGAAAAATATGAAATGTTCCAATCAAAACATCAAGGACTCATGTATGGTGATGATGAGTTTTGGCGTGATACTGAAGAAGATTATGCGCGTCGTCAAGAGTCTGTGTTAGGCACAACGGATGAACTACAGTTCCAAAGGGGTTTGCTATTCTTAAAAGCTATGGTTTTACATAAATATCTTTTAATTGGCAATGCGAAATCGATACAATCTGGACTCTATGATTTTAAAAATCGTTTTGATTATATAGAAGGGACATTATCAAAGGTTGAAAACGCTTGGAACATCTTACATCTGATTTTCCCTGTCATTAGCACTACATTTGCAAGTTTTAATGCAATGTATGCAAAAGTTTCAAAAGATTTTATAGATTATCTTTTTATTGATGAAGCGGGGCAAGCTACGCCACAAGCGGCAGTGGGTGCAATACACCGCTCTTGTAAAGTCGTTGCGGTAGGAGACCCTATCCAAATTGAGCCAGTCGTGACGCTCGAACGTCATTTATACGATTTGGTTAGGAAAGCATACAACGTGCCTGAAAGATTAGTGAATATCAATGCATCGGTGCAATCGATAGCGGATGAAGCCAATCAATATGGATACTGGAAAGGTAGTGGGCACGAAAAGCAATGGATTGGAATCCCTTTATGGGTGCACAGACGTTGCTTAAATCCGATGTTTTCTATTAGCAATCATATTGCTTATGAAAATAAAATGGTTTTACCGCATTATGTGAAAAATAATGAAGAGAAGGGCAAAACAGGTTGTGTAAAGTGGATAGATGTCAAAGGTAAAGCGACACATAGACAATATGTAAGTGAACAAGGTGAACATATTGTTGCGTTATTAAAAGAAGATTGGCAGTGCGCATTAAACGAACATGAGACATCCCCGAATGTGTTTGTAATCACGCCATTTACTGCTATTAAAAACGCATTAAGTTCACGTTTGAAAAATGAATTAAAGAATGAGGTACCTCAATCTTTTAATATAAGTCAATGGGTGGATAAAAGTATTGGAACAGTTCATACGTTTCAAGGTAAAGAAGCCGATAAAGTCTATTTTGTTACTGGCACGGATGATAAACAAAATGGTGCGATTCAATGGTCTTGCGCAAAACCTAATTTAATCAATGTGGCGGTTACAAGGGCTAAAAAAACATTTATTATTATTGGTGATAAAGCACGCATTAGTAAGTTAAAGTATTACGACACGATTAAATATTATGAAAATCATTAATGGATTATAGTGTAGCATGCATATCTCACGCAAGCTTTCTAAGCCTTCAATACGCCCTTAGAAGTGTGTTTGAAGACTTTTAAATATAAAATGAACACGTCTTAGATTGATTTAATTTTAATTAATATAGCCTTAATATGACCTGGATGCGTGACATGATAATCTATATATAAGATATATAAAAAAATTATATATAGTGAGGAGTGTTATTATGAATCATCCACAAACTGTTTTATCATGCTACACGTTGTTCTGGACGCGTCTGTTTGATATAAGGGGACGTTCGACGCGTAAAGAATTTTGGCACCCATTATGGATCAATGCAGTCATTATGACGCTGTTGACATTGTTTGCAGCAGAGCGTGCAAGTTATATTTTTGGTTTATTGATTTTTATTCCGAATTTAACAGTGATGACGCGTCGTTTACACGATGTTGATCGCACGATGTTTCTTGCGATTTTATTTAATTTGAGTAGTTATATAGCTTATTTCCTTATATTCTTAGTGGCGTTAGTGCCTACTGGTATTGTCACAAATCCATTTGCAGAAAGTATTTTAATTATTACTGGATTTATTGGTGGTATCGCATTAATCGGACTGATATTTTATACGTTTGTCCTCATGGCATCAAGAGGGAATGATGCGTCAAATGAATATGGCCATGGTGGTACAGCAAGTATGATACAAAGTACTGAAACGCCACACGCATAATAAAGTGGTTTGAAGTTAAGCTTAATGGAGAAAGTGTCCATTGGGCTTTTTTAGTATATGCTAGGATTAGTATTTTGAAATGAAGGGTACGGAATAATATATATAAACAGATTTATAAAAATTAAAGTGAGTACGACGTAAGTCCGACTCACTTTTTTTACTCTATATAAGTAGGTGAAAGCAATGACTAAAGTGCTATTAACTGGGGCCTCAGGGTATATCGGTGGCCATTTAATGAAACAATTAAAAAAAGATTATGAAATTGTAGCCATTTCACGACATATTGAGAATAAAGAAAATGAAGCGAATGTGACTTGGAAATCCGCAGATTTATTTGATATTGAAGAAATTACTGAAGTGATGGAAGGTGTCGATGTTGCGATTTATTTAGTACATTCGATGATGCCTTCTGCCAAACTGACACAAGCAAGTTTTGAAGATATGGATGCATTGTTAGCGGATAATTTTGCGCAAGCAGCACGTACGAATGGTGTGAAACATATCGTTTATATGAGTGGTTTAATTCCAGAAGATGATCAATTATCACCACATTTAAGAAGTCGTCTTGAATGTGAGCGTATTTTAGGCGCCTATGGTGTGCCTGTAAGTACGTTGCGAGCTGGCCTTATTATTGGTTCAAAAGGAAGTTCGTATCCGATTTTGAAAACGTTGGTGGAACGTTTACCAGGGTTGCTTTTACCGAAGTGGGCATATCATACCACATTACCTGTTGCAATCGATGACGTGATTCACGGTTTAAAAGCCCTTGTGAAACGTCAGCCTCAAACTAATGAGGCGATTGATATCGGTGGCCCTTCACATATGACGTATAAAGATTTGTTTAGTCAAACCGCAGAAGTCTTAGACAAGCGCTTGCCAATGTTTGATTTACCTATCATTCCGATTTGGTTAAGTAAATTTTGGGTGAAACTCATTTCAGGTGTGCCGAAAGAAATGGTGTATCCATTAATGGATAGTCTTGTCCATGATATGAAACGCAGTGATGCCAATACTGTTGAAGGCATTTCAATCGGTACCATTGATTTTAAGGAAAGTGTCCGTAAAGCATTAGATGAGGAACAAGATGCTCATAAAACGAAATCCAAAAAATCACAGTCAGATCAGCTGAAAATAAAAGATGTGCGCGCCATTTCAAGGGTATCATTACCACAATCTGTAGACATGAATGCGCTCGCAACAACCTATGCAGAGTTTTTAAACACGATTACGTTTTATCTTGTTCACAGTCGTCTGGAAGATGATTTATTTACCATTCAAGTGCCGTTTCTAAATAAGACGTTGTTGCGTTTAAAGAAAGATAAACATATATCTCATGCAGATAAAGTGATGTTTCATATTGTTGGAGGCGATTTTGCGTTAGCGGATGACGGTGGGAATGCACGTTTGGAATTTAGAAGGTTACCTGACTCTGACGATTGTATTATCGCGCTTCAAGAGTACCAACCTACATTGCCATGGTGGTTCTATAAATTTACACAAGCGAAAGTGCATAAAGCCGTCATGAATGCCTTTAAACTGAAATTGAAATTTTCCTATGGATTAGAAGCGCGCTTAGTACGTGAAAGTCATGCGATGAAAACGTCATAATGGGGTGTATTTCCTAGGAAATGTTTATGATGAAAGGAAGAAGACCATGTCAAAACGTAAGAAGTTTGAACAATTTGTAAGAGCCATAGGCCCTTTGCTAGGTGGCCAAGTTGTTGGCAGAGTGATTGTACGTCATGCGCGCGACGATTATAAAGAAACCAAAACGCTACCGTATTCACCGCCAGGATATGTCTTTCCGATTGTATGGTCGGTACTGTATACTTCTATGGGAATCGCACATGCGTGCGTGTCCAATAAGAAGCCCTCACGTTTCATGTCTATAATGTATATGACACAATTGGCTTTCAATTATGCATGGGCTATCATCTATTTTAAATTTAAATGGCGAGGTATAGCGGTAATAAACAGCTTTTTATTATTGGGTGCGGTGATTGTGACGACTGTGCAGTTTTTCAAAAAACATAAAGTGGCGGGCGTGTTGTTGTTTCCATATGTCGCTTGGTGTGCCTTTGCTTCGTATCTCGCGACTGGGAACTATCTCTTAAATAAAGCATAAGCGCAACGTTGGTATCATCTAAGGAGGAGAGCTATGAAGTTAGGTGTGATTTTAAATCGCGTGTTTCGCATGCAAGCGAATCCTTTATTTCAATATGTAAGTGATCATCATCATCAATATGATACGATTCATTTTATCGTGCCCATCGAAGCGATGACTGATGCGTCAGAAATTAAATATCATGACTATATGAATGTAGTAAAAGGGTTTTTAAATCAATTAAAACAATATGATATTGAGCCACACATTGTAACATATGAAGCGCTCGGAGATTTATCAAAATCCCTCGGTTTATCACATGTTCTGTTAACGAGTGATACGATGAGTTATCACCATGAGCGATATGATTTTCCACATATTCAACGTGCATTTCAAAATTATAATATTGATGTCATTGGTTTGCGGGCAAATCATTATTTTAACCCCCGACAAACGACTAATAAACAAGGTGAGCCATATAAAGTATTTACTCATTTTTATAAAGCAAATCGCTCTAAAATAACGCATATTCGTACACCAAATTACACATTAGAAACACTGAGTTCTATCGTTCAAAAAGGAGACAATCAATTAAATCTTACATTTAATGAAGCAAGTGATGTTGAAGCAACGGTACGCGCTAAGTGGGAAGATTTTCTACGTGAGGATATCACGCAATATAAGGAATTGACCAATGATATTACTCAACCCTATGTAAGTGGTATGAGTCGGGCTTTAGCGTATGGTTTGATGGATATTCATGAAGTGTTAAGTGATTTATTAGAAGGTTATGAAACATCACCTTCGCAATATGAAGCGTATATTCGAGAACTCATATTTAGAGAATTTTATTACGTATTAATGGTGGCTTATCCAAACACTGCCCATCAATCATTCAACGTAAAATATCGGGACTTGCCATGGTCGAATCATGAAGCGGCTTTTGAAGCGTGGAAAAATGGTGAAACGGGTTATCCTATTGTGGATGCTGCGATGAAGAAGTTACGGCGTACAGGTTGCATGCACAACCGATTGCGGATGGTGGTTTCTCAATTTTTAACAAAACATCTTTTGATTGATTGGACATGGGGAGAAGCTTATTTTAGAGAACAGCTCATCGATTATGACAATGCATCGAACGTTCATGGTTGGCAATGGTCTGCATCGACAGGAACGGATGCAGTACCGTATTTCAGAATGTTTAATCCAATACGTCAAAGTGAACGTTTTGATGCACAGGGCTATTTTGTCAAATCAGAATTTCCATTATTTGACGACGTTCCGGCCAAATATATTCATCATCCATCAGCGTATCGAGAGGAATTAAATGAAACGTACCACATCAAAATTGGGGAAGATTATCCAGATGTCATCGTTGATCACAAAGCAAGCCGTGAACGTGTGATGACGGTATTTAAATCATTGAGTGAAGATGAAAAAGCGTAGCACAAGGCGTGCTACGTTTTTTCAATATGACCTTGAATGACGATGCCTGCGCCTTTATGTTTTGTACCTTCATGACGGATGACTTTGCGCTCTGCCAAGAAATGGATGCGTACAGGTAATTGCGCTAATATTGCGCGCACTTCAGCCTCATCATATAACATGTCTACATCTTTAGGACCACCTGTGCCCATTTGAAGTTGTTTTTTTGCGTAAAATTCAAAATAACTATGTCCACCTGAAACAAGCGCGTTTACAAGATTATGAAACATCATTTGCTTTCCTTCACTAGGGACATGGCCAAAGATATTCATACTATAGTCAAATGTATTATAAGGTATGACGTTCGCTTCGGTGATATCTCCGTATAAAGGCTTAATTTGAACATGTTTTTCTGTCGCTAATCGGCGTTGTTTTTCAATACCGACGTTAGACGTATCATACGTAGTGACATCATAACCAAGTTCTGCGAGATATACCGCGTTACGTCCTTCGCCTTCCGCAAATAATACGATTTTTTTGGGTAGATCGGTAGTATCTTTAAAAATAGATTTAACATAGGCATTTGCTTCTTTCCCATAAATATATTGTTCCTCTTGATACTTTTCATCCCAATGATTCATTACGTAGCCTCCTAGTTTCACATTTGATATTCAAGATATACCCGACTTCTAACGTGTCATTCATTTCTAAATAGGGTAAAAGATTAATATTAATTGATATTAATTATATAAGGATGTGAAATGATGAGCCAACATTATGAAGTCGTTGTAATCGGTGGGGGAACGGCAGGAATTATGGTCACATCTAAGATTCTCAGACAAGACCCGAGTTTAAAAGGAAAAATTACGATTATTGATCCAGCAAGCCATCATTATTATCAACCGCTATGGACGTTGGTGGGCGCGGGTGTATCTAAATTGGAATCAACGCGTAAACCGATGGGAACGGTCATACCACAAGGAGCGAACTGGCTACAACAAGCCGTGAAACGCATCGCACCGCATGATAACATGGTGTATTTACAAAATGATGAAAGCATCACGTATACGTATTTAGTCGTCTGTCCTGGACTGCAATTGAATTGGTCTCATGTTAAAGGGTTACCTGAAACCATAGGTAAACATGGCGTGTGTTCCAATTATGCGCCCCAATATGTGGATGAAACATGGCGTCAAATTTCTCAATTTAAAGGTGGTACGGCTATATTTACGCATCCCAATACACCTATAAAATGTGGTGGAGCACCAATGAAAATAATGTTTTTAGCTGAAGATTATTTTAGAAAACATGGTGTGAGACCCGAGACCAACGTGTATTTTGAAACGTCAAAAGATGTCTTATTTGATGTTGAAACATATTCAAACGTACTTGAAGATATAGTTGAGAAGCGTGATATCCATGTAGAATATCAATCGAACTTGGTTGAAGTTAATGGAGAGGAAAAGCGTGCAACTTTCGAAAATATAAAGACGGGTGCGCGCCATACACGCCATTTTGATATGTTACATGTGACGCCACCAATGGGGCCATTAGACTTTGTGAAAGAAAGTGGATTAACGGATGAAGCGGGTTGGATCGATGTTAATCCATCGACATTGCAACATACCCAATTTAACAACGTCTTTGCGTTGGGTGATGCATCTAATGCGCCAACATCTAAAACGGGTGCGGCTATTCGAAAACAAGCCCCCGTTGTCGCAGCCAATGTGCTTCAAGCGATGAAAGGTAATATGTTAACACATCATTATGATGGTTACACATCTTGTCCAATCGTAACAGGGTACAACCAACTTATATTAGCAGAATTTGATTACAATCATGAACTGAAGGAAACGATGCCTTTTAACCAAGCCAAACCGCGACGCAGTATGTATGTGTTGAAAAAAGACATTTTACCTAAACTGTATTGGTATGGCATGTTAAAAGGATTGATGTAACATTTTAAATCATTATATACGCTGTCATCACTTAGATGATGGCGCTTTTGTAAGTGTGATTTGACAAATATAGTTGTCAAAATGACAATGATAGTGTATGTTGTGGTTGAGGAGTTGATCAGCATGCGAAATCGACTTAAAGAATTACGTGCGCGAGATGGGTACAATCAAACGCAATTAGCTAAAAAAGCAGGTGTTTCCAGACAAACCATTTCACTCATAGAACGAAATGAATTTACACCATCTATCAAAACAGCCGTAAGCATTGCGCGTGTATTCAAAGAGCCAGTTGAACATATTTTTATCATTGAGGAGGAAGACCTATGAAAATAGGAAGATATTTATTATATATACTCGTTGGTGGAGTAATAGGCGGTATCATTGGCGGTTTATTAGGTGAGACCAATGGTTTACGGTTCATTACCGAATATCATCTCGAATCTCACACCGTAATACAGACAATAGGTATAGGTGCGATTTTGTGTCTTTTAGGATTAATTGTTTATATTCTGTTTTTACAAAAGAAAGCGTTAAAGTATAAAAATCAATTAGATGCACACATTGAAGAGGACATTGCAGACACAATTGAAACGAAAGCTTCGTTAAAATTTATTAATGTATCACTGGTGATTTATCTAGCGTATCTCATTGCATTTTTAGTGTTACTGATTTATGTTGTTGCGAACGTCAGTGATGATTTTATCCTATATCCAATTATCGCGTTTTTAACGGTATCAATTGGGACAATACCTTATAGCTTTTTTATACGTAAATACGACCCACGGTTACCTAAATTAGGAGAAAAACATTATACTGAGAAAATGTTGGTACCTATGGATGAAGGTGAACGTCATATAACTTTAGTTTCAATGTTTAAAATCTATTATATTAACCTTTGTTTACTTATAATTGGTATTTTTTTACTTGGCATATTTTCAATATTAAGTGGTGTGAATCAAACATTTGGCTTAATCATACTCATACTTCTTTTTGCATATAATACATTTGGTTACTTATTAAGAATGCGACAATATTACCAATAAAAAAGGTGGATTTTGAAATTCACCTTTTTATTTCTTTACAATCATTTAGAAGATAAACTATGACACATATCACTATTGAGTGTAAGGATAAAATATAATTCAGAGGGTGGTTACGATGGAATTATGGGTGAAGTTGATATGGTTTTTAATCGCAGCATCATTAGCTGTTTATTTCATATTCGATGAACGCATTATCAGTTTAATCATTTTATTGATAGGTAATATTTTAGTTTTCACCATCATTGAATGTATATTTAAAAATAAGAAAAGACATTGAATTTGAGATGGTGTATAAAATTATGCGTGATAAAGTGACCGATTGCATACATCAAGATGAATAGGGTACGAATGTGCTTATCATTACTTCTTGTTGTTCTTTATATCTACAATCAAACTGATACTGCCACACAACAACAAAGATAATGGGATTAAACATAGATATACGTCAAAATCTTTATAAATAAATATGGCTGTTAAAATGATCGAAATGATAATAATCATTAGATTAAACAATGATGAAAATCGAAGTCTGTGCATCTTTCTTCACCGCTTTCTTTAAAGTTCATTCATCATCTCTTAACCTTTTACCTAACCACATGCCAGTTAAAAATAAGGTTAATACGATAAAGAACATAATTATTGGCTGATTATCAAACTGAAAATAAGGTGCTAAGTGGTATATCACGATATAGTTTACTAACAAAAATATAAGAAAGGTGATAATTTTTTTCATGGTGTCTCCTTTAATTAAGAAAGTTGAAATAGATAACAATTAAGCATTAGCGTTTATGCCGTAATTTTATTTCTAATAAAATATATGACACAATACCGACAGGGATTACGATACAACTGGCTTCTATCCAATTGTAAAATCGGTATTGATGATTAATGATTATAAAAACAATCAAACTGAGTAAACTTATGACCCACCATATACGTCTTTCCATTATGAGATTCTCCTTATCATTGAAAACTTCAACTTCATATTGACGCTTCAATAACGTTTTAATACCATAAGTATAATACATATGAAAGGGGTTTCATATATGGGAGAAGCACTAAAAATGGATAAAAGATTAAGGCGAAAAGTACTTGTCGCCAGTTTGATTGGGGCTTCAATTGAATGGTTTGATTTTTTTCTTTATGCAGCTGTAGCAACGATTATATTTAATACACAATATTTCGTTACGAATGACGTATTTTTATCAACAATTTTGGCTTATTTTGGCCTTGCATTATCATTCTTTATTCGGCCACTAGGTGGTGTCATTTTTGGACATATTGGGGATGTATTAGGACGAAAGTTGACATTGATTTTAACATTATCATTAATGGGTATTGCAACGGCTGGGATAGGTTTATTACCTACTTATGATCAAATAGGGTTAGCTGCACTTTACTATTACTTTTATTCCGGTTAATTCAAGGGCTAGGTTTAGGTGGAGAATTTGGTGGCTCTTTATTATTAGCAACCGAATATGCACCAAGGCACCAGCGTGGATTTTTTGGTAGTGTGCCTCAAATGGGGGTCACGATTGGTTTGGTATTAGCGTATAGTTTCTTTTTTACTCTGACGCATGTTTTACCAGAAGATGTCTTTCTTGCTTGGGGATGGCGCATACCTTTTATTTTTAGCTTGCTTTTAGTAGTATTCGGTTTATGGATTCGTAAAAGTTTAAATGATACACCAGCGTTTCGTCAGTTAAAAGAAGAAGCAACCCAAAGTGATGCACAACCTAAACGTATTCCAATTATTGAAACGTTTAAACAACACCCTAAAGAAGTTGTCATGACGATTTGTGCAAAGTTTGTTGAAACAGGACCTTTTTATATTTTTACTACTTTTATCATTGGTTATGCGACGGCAACGTTAAATGTGTCATTTCAATTCATGATGCTCGCCATTATGGTTGTATCTGTGGTCACTACAGTAATGATTCCTTTTATGGGTGCTTTATCAGATAAAATTGGGCGTAAAAAAATGTATCTTATAGGTACGGCTATTATGCTAATTTATGCATTTCCATATTTTATTCTAGTGAATACGCATCATGAGTTACTGATTATATTGGCGACTTTTATTGGATTAGCGTTAATTTGGCCACCGATAACAGCAACGCTTGGCACAATGTTTTCTGAAGCATTTAGTAAAGAAGTTCGCTTTACGGGTGTTACATTAGGCTATCAGATTGGTGCAGCACTTGCTGGAGGGACGGCCCCTATGATTGCTGAATATTTGATGGCCACGTTCAATGGAAGTAGTTTACCAGTGTCACTCTACATCATTGTAACGGCGATGATTTCGTTAGTCGCGGTAATGTTTTTAAAAGGGCGTAATATGCAAGATTTAGATGATACAAACTATGGTGATGATGAATATCATTAAGAGGTTAGGGCGTCTAGAGCTGAAATAGGCATTAAATTTACACAAAACTGACTGAATTCATTGCGATTTATGATATTTTTACTTAAACTAATGCTGTTTCCTTACCAATAAGACTGTAGGCACAATGATAAAACGATAAGGCAGGTGACGGCTGTGGCGAGAAAGTCGAAACGCGTTCAAATTTTAGAAGCGGCAGCATTGATTGTGTATGAGAAAGGTGTTGATGCATTAACACTTGATGCAGTGGGTAAACGTGCGGGTGTCAGTAAAGGTGGCCTGCTATACCATTTTAAATCCAAAGATGGCTTAATTGAAGCACTTGTGCAATATGCCAATCATTTGTATCAAAATAATGTTGAAAATGCACTAGATATGTCGCTTTCTCAAGGGCGTTATTTAAATGCACTCATTGAAGCAACGCGGACACATCGTGCTGAACATGCGCCGATAACTTCAGGCTTATTAGCCGCACATGGCACCAATAAAGATCACCTTGCGCCGCTAAAGGCATCTTATGCGCAGTGGCAATCTACAATCATTAATGAAGGTGTTGATCCTGTAGATGCAACCATTATGCGTTTAGCCATTGATGGGTTATGGCTCTCGGAAATTTTTGAATTTAGTGCGATTGATGAAACGATGCGAGAAGCGGTACTGAATCGTTTAAAAGCCTATACGCAACGTGAGACAGTATTTAATCACGATAATATCTAAATGGATAAAAAAATATGTGTTGATAAAGCCAAATTGTGCAAATGTGCATAATTTGGCTTTATATTTGTGTAACATTTGAATTGAAACTGACCGATTGGTGTAGTAAAAAGGTGAACTGTTTACATAAGATGGGTACGTAACAGTTATCAAATGGACATCAGGTTGCCTTCATCTAAGTATTAAGATGACTTATACTGCACATTTAATGAACGTAAATAATAGCGATTGAGGACTTGTTGTGCCTTGTTTTTACTTAGTACGCTTTGTATGACATTCACAAGGGGTCCTTTTTGTGTTTTTAAATTCATTAAGGGAAAGGAATGGACATATGTTAAGTATTAAAAACTTATCAAAAGTCTATGCTGGGAGTAAAAAGGCTGTAGACAATATGACGATAGACATTCAACAAGGGGAGTTTGTCGCCTTTATTGGCACGAGTGGGAGTGGTAAAACGACGGCACTCCGCATGATTAACCGTATGATTGAAGCGACTGAAGGTCAAATTATGATTAATGGTAAAGACGTTCGTCAAATGAATCCGGTAGAATTGCGCCGTAGTATTGGTTATGTGATTCAACAAATCGGGCTCATGCCACACATGACAGTTAGAGAAAATATTGTATTAGTACCAAAATTACTGAAGTGGTCTCAAGAGAAAAAAGATGAGAAAGCGCGTGAACTCATTAAACTTGTGGATTTACCGGAAGATTATTTAGATCGTTATCCGTCTGAATTATCTGGGGGTCAACAACAGCGTATCGGTGTTGTTAGAGCGCTCGCTGCAGAACAAGATATCATTTTGATGGACGAACCATTTGGGGCGCTAGACCCGATTACACGTGATACGTTGCAAGACTTAGTGAAGAAGCTTCAACAACAATTAGGCAAAACATTTATATTTGTGACACATGACATGGATGAAGCAATTAAGCTTGCTGACAAAATTTGCATTATGTCACATGGGAAAGTCATTCAATACGATACACCTGATAATATTTTAAGACATCCGGCAAATGATTTTGTACGTGATTTTATTGGTCAAAACCGTTTGATTCAAGACCGTCCTAATGTGCGTGCTGTAGAAGATGCGATGATTACACCTATTACGATAACGGCGGATCACTCATTAAATGATGCAGTTGAGTTAATGCGTCAAAAACGTATAGATACGTTATTTGTCGTCAATCATCAAAATAAATTATTAGGATTTTTAGACATTGAAGACATCAATCAAGGGTTACGTGCACGCGCAGAGCTCATTGATGTCATTCAACGCGATGTATATACTGTGCCACTTGATAGTAAATTACAAGATTCTGTGCGCACGATTTTAAAAAGAAATGTACGTAATGTGCCTGTGGTTGATGAAGGTCATCATATTGTAGGACTCATTACGCGCGCAAATCTTGTTGATATTGTTTACGACAGCATATGGGGGGAATCTGACGATGAAACTACAGAAACAGAAGATGCAGTATCTTCTGATAAGGCTGGAGTTGAGCGCGTATGATGGATTTTATCGTGAATAATGCGAATGATTTATTCAATAAAACGATGGAACACTTATATATTTCTGTCATTGCTCTCATACTCGCAATCATTTTCTCAGTGCCCCTCGGTATTTTATTAACACGTACAAAACGTTTGGCAAAAGTTTCATTAACGATTGCCAGTGTACTTCAAACGATACCGACATTAGCCGTGTTAGCGTTGATGATTCCGTTATTTGGTGTGGGGAAGGTGCCAGCCATCGTTGCGCTATTTTTCTATGTGTTATTACCTATTTTAAATAATACGATTATCGGTGTGGAAAGTATCGATAAAAATGTACGTGAAGCAGGAAAAAGTATGGGTATGACAGAGTTTCAATTGATGAAAGGCGTGGAACTTCCGCTAGCATTACCTATGATTTTAAGTGGTATTCGCTTGTCGTCAGTTTATGTGATTAGTTGGGCGACACTTGCGAGTTTTATCGGTGCAGGCGGTCTCGGTGATTACATTTTCAACGGATTAAACTTATATGATGCGAATATGATCATTACGGCGACAATCTTAATTACCGCACTCGCGTTACTTGTAGATTTTTGTTTGTCACGTATTGAAAAGTGGATTGTACCAAAAGGATTAAAGGTGTCTAGATAAACATTGGAGGGGGATATGATGACACGTTATCACAAGTATGTAGCAGTTGTTGTGCTGTGCCTCATGGTGTTATCTGGATGCAGTTTACCAGGTTTGAAAAATGCATCGGCACCGGATGAAGTTCAAATTACAGCACTTTCAACGTCAGAATCTCAAATTATGTCTCATATGTTGAGACTACTGATAGAACATGATACAAAAGGTAAGATTAAACCGACAATTATTAACAACTTAGGTTCAAGCACGATTCAACATAATGCCATCGTAAATGGTCAGGCGAACATGTCGGGGACGCGTTATACCGGTACAGATTTAACTGGGACGCTCCAAATGAAGCCGATTATAGATTCGAAAAAGGCAATGGCCGCGACGCAAAAGGGTTTTAAAGACAAATACCAACAAACATTTTTTAACTCTTACGGCTTTGATAATACGTTTGCGTTAATGGTGACACAAGAAACCGCTAAAAAATATCATTTAGAAACGGTCTCTGACCTTGAAAAACATGCGAAAGATTTAAGACTTGGTATGGATACAACATGGCAAAATCGTGAAGTAGATGGCTACCCTGCATTTCAACGTAAATATGGGTTTAAATTTGGAGATAGCCGACCAATGCAAATTGGACTTGTCTATGATGCGCTTCAAAATGGCAGTTTAGATGTGGCTGTAGGGTACTCAACAGATGGCCGAATTGCGGCATATCATTTAAAGGTTTTAAAAGATGATAAACGTTTCTTCCCACCTTATGATGCAAGCCCTTTAGCTTCCGACCAACTATTGAAAGAACGTCCTGAACTCAAACCAATTATTAAAAAATTAGAAGGCAAAATTTCTACTAAAGAAATGCAACATTTAAATTATCAAGCAGATGGACAAGGTCAAGAACCTGCCATTGTGGCACAAAAATTTTTAGAAAAACATCATTACTTTGATGATGACAAAGGAGGCCAAAAATAATGAATGGTCATCTTTTACAACAACTTTGGACGTATTATCAAACGAACTTTGGCTATTTATGGGAACTTTTTATGAATCATCTTTTAATGTCGATTTATGGTGTGTTATTTGCAGCACTTGTAGGTATCCCATTAGGTATCATCATCGCGCGCTACGGAAAATTATCGACTGCGGTCATTACACTCGCGAATGTGATTCAAACGGTCCCTGTCATTGCGATGTTAGCCATTTTAATGTTAGGTATCGGCTTGGGAATGAATACCGTGATATTTGCTGTCTTTTTATATGCACTATTACCGATCATTAAAAATACGTATACAGGCATACAAGGGGTGGATGCGAATATCAAAGATGCAGGTAAAGGTATGGGTATGACGCGTAATCAAGTTCTTCGTATGATTGAATTACCGCTGTCATTATCAGTTATCATTGGTGGTTTGCGTATTGCACTTGTTGTTGCTATTGGCGTAGTAGCGGTAGGGTCTTTTATCGGAGCTCCTACCCTTGGCGATTTAATTATACGTGGAACGAATGCTACAGACGGGACACTTTTTATTGTAGCGGGTGCGTTACCAATTGTGCTTATTGTATTGATTGTTGATGTACTTTTGCGTATGCTTGAGAAGAAGTTAGACCCTGTGAATCGTCGTACGAAAAATACAATGACACCAAGTTAAAAGGAGTGACGTTTCGTGGCGTTAATGGAAATGAATTATAAATCTAAAACGCTTGGCATGCATCAATCATTCACAGTGATTTTGCCAGAAGATGACAGTTATTTTAATCCAAGTAACAAACCTAAATTATTGAAATCAATGTTATTGTTACATGGGATATCGAGCGATCACGCATCTTATATGCGTTATACAAGTATTGAGCGTTATGCGAATGCGCATCAATTAGCAATTATTATGCCGAGTGCAGATCATAGTTTTTATACCAATATGAAATATGGTCATAGTTATTATGATTATGTGTTAGAAGTATGGGATTATGTGCATCAAGTACTGCCATTGTCTCAAGAAAGAAAAGATCATTTTATTGCAGGCCATTCAATGGGTGGGTATGGTACGTTGCGCTATGCATTGACAGCGGGTGAACGGTTTTCTAAAGCAGCACCGCTTTCTTTTGCCATCGATGTATCACAAGTGTACGAATTTGTGTACCCTGATTTTAAACCTGCCGCAATTGCCGGCGAGGACTATCTGCCTATCGGTACGGAATATGACCCTTATCACCTTGTAGATGAAGCAATTAAAAAGGGCAAAGCAGTTCCGGAGATTGTTATGATGTGTGGGACAGAAGACCCATTGTATGAAAGTAATGCGCAATTTTTTGACTATATTTCTAAACACAATATACCAAGTCGTTTGATTGCCAATGCGGGTGAACATAATTATGACTATTGGGATAAAGCAATAAAAACAATCATTGAAATGTTTACAACTGAAGATGAATAAAATATATGCGTTCATGGCGGATTTCCGTATATGAACGCATTTTTTATTTTCATTTTTCACAAATTGATAAACATTGCAAATCGGTGCATGAAGGTCTATAATATTAAATCGTAATTATTACGATTTATAAAGTGAGGTTTTATATATGACCCAACATCACCGTGTTGTGATTATTGGCGCAGGTGCAGCGGGAATTGGGATGGCAGTCACTTTCAAGATGCTTAATATGGAAGATGTCTGTATCATTGAAAAAAATTCAATTGGTCATTCGTTTACGCAGTGGCCGAAATCAACGCGAACAATTACACCATCGTTCACATCAAATGGGTTTGGCATGCCAGATATGAATGCGATTTCTATAGATACATCACCAGCTTTTACCTTTAATGAAGAGCATGTGTCAGGTGAGACGTATGCAGAATATCTTGAAATTGTAGCCGACCATTATGACGTTCAAGTTGAAACTGAGACGACTGTTAAAGGTGTACAATTGGTGGACGGTATTTATGAAATTGAGACGTCTAGAGGCCTGTTTACTGCTGATTATATCTTTGTAGCAACGGGAGATTATGCCTTTCCAAATCAACCGTTCACTGTGGGCCGTCATTATAGTGAAATAGAAGATTTTAAAGCATTGACAGGAGAACATTATGTTGTCATTGGTGGCAATGAAAGTGGCTTCGATGCGGCAATTCAGCTTGCCAAAAATGGTGCGCATGTTGAAATGTACACGACTTCGACTGGGTTTGGTGAAGAAGATGCGGATCCTAGCGTCCGTTTATCACCGTATACGCATCAACGCTTAAAAGAAGTGGTAGAAGCGGGGCATGATATTCAAATGCACGTGGGACATGAAGTCATCGATACACGAGAGGATGACGATGGTTATCACATTTTACTAGCGAATGGTGAAACCGTCGTAACACCTCACATACCGATTGTCGCGACAGGCTTTGATGTGACACAAAATCCACTTGTGCAACAATTGTTTACGCTTCAAGAAGGTGAAGTGAAATTGTCTCAATTAGATGAATCTACACGCTATCCTAACGTCTTTTTAATTGGGGCAACAGTGCGTCATGAAGAAGCGATATTATGTTATATCTACAAGTTTCGCGCACGTTTTGCTGTTTTAGCTGAAATTGTAATGAAGCGAGAAGCGATACCGGTAGACGATACAATCATTGAATCATTTAAGAAGAATAATATGTATTTAGATGACTATGCATGTTGTGAAGTGGACTGTACATGTTAGAAGTGACGTTTAATATTGTCACGGGTGAAGTGACATCTATTCCTGATAAACCCCATCATTTGAAATTAAGTCAGACGCATCGGCTTACTAGTGATGAACTGGCTAAACTCCGTCAATTTATCATTTCAAAACGTTTAGAAATTGGCTTGAAAACACCGACACTATCGACAACAGAAGCAACGCAACACGTCGTCGCACAACTCCAACACTTTGTGAAAGAGAAACAACAACGAGCACCCAAATGGCATCAAATGTGTTACGGGTGGTGCGTGATTGTACTTATGTTTGCGATTCCCATTTTTCTTGCGTATCATTTGTCAGGGTGGTTAGAAAGTACAGTGTTTTCGCCTTTTATTGATATGTTGAGTCGTGCGCAGTGGGTGCAACATGCGTGGATTCAACATATTCTATTTGGAGATTATGGTATGTTATCTCTTGGTACGTATTCGTTTGTATGGGCACTGCCTGTCGTTGTCTTCATCAGTATTTCCACGGCGCTGTTAGATCATTCAGGTTTAAAGCAGTACGTCGTATGGTCTATAGAACCGTCCATGCGTCGTATCGGATTAAACGGTACAGATATTGTGCCTGTACTTGAAGGCTTTGGTTGCAATGCGGCAGCGGTGTCACAAGCGAGTCATTGTAGTCAATGTACGAAAGCGCGATGCATGAGTTTAATTGGCTTTGGTACCTCTTGTAGTTATCAAATTGGTGCAACGTTATCCGTTTTTAATACTGCGCATGTGAGTGGGTTATTTGTCCCTTATTTGCTACTCGTGTTTTTAGGGGGCGTCATTCATAACCGATTATGGTATCACAGCGAGACCACGTTCAATATTGCACCACCGTATCGACAAACATCTTTACGCTCACCATTTACGTTCGCGTTTGTTAAACAAGTGATATCAAGTATACACATGTTTTTGACACAAGCGATGCCGATTTTTCTCGGCATTTGCTTTGCGGTCAGTCTTCTATCATTCACAATGCTTTTAGATGTACTTGCAAAAGTATTCGCCCCGATATTACAGCTTTTACAACTACCGACAGAACTTGCGACGGTCATCTTTTTCTCAATGATACGTAAAGATGGTATGCTGTTGTTGAATACGGGTCACGGTACACTGATTCAAAGCTTAACACCGATGCAGTTATTAATGGTTGTCTTTTTAGCATCAACCATCACCTCATGTTCTGTGACGATGACAATGATTTTACGTCAACTCGGAGGTAAACTTGCAGGCAAAATGATTCTGAAACAAATGGTGACATCGGTAGGCATTGTCTTTGTGCTCTTTGGATTGATGAAATTGTGGTACGTCCTAATTACGCTTATTTAAAAAATGAACACTTTATTTGCGCCAAAAAGCCATCAACATTCATGTCATCATGAACATTGATGGCTATTCTTATTGGCGTCAAAAAAGCTGTCATTACAGTGTAAAGCTAGTTATGCACGTATACATTTAAATCATCAAAGATAGCAGTTTTGATACGTGTTAACATGTCATGAAGGATGTTGAATTATGTCTGAAATAATTTTTTACATATCATCCATGTGTGTTTATCTTTAAAAATATAGTTCTCTAACATTAAATGATGCACGATATGACTCACGCGTTCACGAGACATACCTATTAAATCTGCAAGTAATTGTATGGTAATCGCATTCGTCAGTTCATAATAAGTGTCATGATTCAGTCCTACATTTTCGCATAGCAAACGGATTAAATGTATTACTTTTTCACGTGCATTTTTGCAATTTAAAATCATATTATGCTGAATGTGTTGATCTTTGCTTAAAATAACTAATTCGTAAAATCGAGACAGCACCTCTGCATCATGTTTTGATAGCTTTTCAACTAAAAATAAGGGCACGCTCAATATGTCGCAATCTGTTAAAGCGATACATGATTCATCAATTGCAGGAGTGCGAAACAATTTGTTGAGCGGAAAGCAATGATACGCTTGATTCAGCCATTTGTAATGCGCGCCATTATCAGTATAGGCTTCTCTTAACACGATACCATGCATGATGAACTTGATGTGTGTCATTTCAGTTGTATCGTAATAAATAACTTGATTTTTATCGTAATGACGCAGTATAAAATCATCCGCAAAAATTTGTAATTGCGTGGGTGACACATGAATATAATGCGCAAATGTTTGGATCGCAACTTTTAAGTCTTTGATATCTATCGTTTTATAATGCGTATTCATTTTAGATAACGTCCTTACTTAATTATAAATGGATGTGTGTACCTGTTCCCCTCTCAATAGCCTCGTAAGCGTTGTCTAAGTCTGTTATGATGACTTCTCTATGTGGATGTTGGCCAATAAATTTAATCGCGGCTTCAATTTTAGGTAACATGGAGCCTTCTGCGAATTGGCCTTCATCAATGTATGTTTTTAAAGTCGCAACGTCAACGGAGGTTAACATTGTTTCTTTAGGTGTTTGATAGTTGATATAGACATTTGGTACGGCTGTTAAAATCATCAAGGTATCCGCTTCAATCAGTTCTGCTAGTGTTTCACTTGCGAAATCTTTATCAATCACCGCTTCAATACCTTCGTAACTATCTTCTTTTTTTACAACAGGAATACCGCCCCCACCACACGCAATGACGATATTGTTGTTGTCGAGTAATGTTTTAATCATTTCATGTTCTAAAATCGATACAGGAATAGGGGATGGTACCACTTTTCGATAACCGCGACCAGCATCTTCTTTATAGACGCTGTTTGCATCTAAACGTTGTAATTTTTCAGCTTCTTCTTTCGTATAAAACGGTCCAATCGGTTTTGATGGACGACTGAGGTGTGGATCATGTGCATCGACTTCAACACGTGTAACGACAGTCGCCACGTTTTTCGTACTCTTTATGTTTTGAAGGACGCGTGATGTTTCCGTTTCTAACCAGTATCCAATCATACCTTGTGTCATGGCACCACATACATCTAAAGGCATGGCAGGTGTTTCAGGACTGCTGGCTTTTGCTTGTTGAATTAACAAATTGCCTATTTGTGGTCCGTTACCATGTGAAAATACGATAGATGCATCGGAAGCAAACAAAGGTTTTAGTTTTTCCAATGTTTGTCGAATCGCACTTTGCTGACTCATTGCGGTTGCTTCTTTATTTTGAATTGCGTTACCCCCTAAGGCGATAACAATCGTTTTAGGCATACATATCTCTCCTGACTTATATCACGGTAATGGAGTGTGTCATCAGTTTGACAATGCCAATGAGTGCGAAGATTAAAATAAAACCAATGACAATCCATTCGATAGCTTTCGGTTTTTTATTAAGATTGTGTTGAACTTTGATAAAAACAATGACACCTGGAATGTAAAGAATCATTGTCAGTAATAAATATTCTAGACCTGCTGCATAAATTAACCAAAGTGCATAAATAGAAGCAATACATCCAATCGCCCATTTTGTCACTGAGGCATTTTGTTGTAAGTAGTTGTACTTTACAAGGTAAAAGGCGCTAAACATATATGGGATTAGAATCGCACTTGACGCGAGTGAAAATGCAAATTGGTAAGCACTCTCAGTAAATAACATACTGATTAAAAAGAGTTGGACTAAAATATTCGTGATGAGTAATGAATTGATCGGTGCACCGTTGCGATTTTCTTTCGCAAACCATTTAGGGAATAGGTTGTTTTTCGCAACGACATAAGGTAATTCTCCGGCTAGTAACGTCCATCCAAGCCACGCGCCGAGTACGGAAATAATGAGCCCGATATTTACAAATACAGCCCCCCATGGTCCAACAATATGTGCTAACACATGTGACATTGAAGGGTTACCTAATTCGGAAATATGATTTTGTTGAATTACACCTTGCGCGAGTACGGTCATTAAAAAGTAAATAATGAGTACGGAAGTAAGGCCTATCACGGTCGCTGTTCCGACATCTTTTTTGCGTTTTGCGCGGCTTGAGAAGACCACTGCACCTTCAATACCTGTGAAAATCCAAACGGTCACAAGCATAATACTTTTCACTTGTAACAGAATAGATGACCATTCGATCTCATTTGAAGCGGTACCGCTAAACCCTGCGAGAAACGTATCGAAATTAAACACCACCATCATACAAACGATGACCAAAAAGATTGGAATTAATTTCGCGACGGTAACAATACTATTGATAAACGCAGCGGTTTCTACACCTTTTAAAATTAAGAAATGGACTCCCCAAAGTAAAATAGAGGCGACAATGATACTCGGTAACGTATTACCTTTTTGGAAAATCGGGAAGAAATTGCCAACCGCAGACATGAGCAATGTAGCATAAGCCACGTTGCCTAAAAATGCTGCAAACCAGTAACCCCAAGCACTACAAAAACCAATAAAATCTCCAAACCCTGCTTGTGCGTAACTGTAGATGCCGCCATCTAAATCAGGTCGTGCATTCGTTAACGTTTGAAATACAAATGCTAATGCAATCATGCCGATAGCAGTAATCCCCCAACCGATCATGAGGGCAAGACCGCCTGCCTGACTTCCCATATCAGAGATGATATTAAAAGCACCGCCTCCAATCATAGATCCTATAACAAGGCCAATGAGAGAAGACTTGTTTAATTTTTGTTGGTGTTCATTTTCCACGTGTTTCATCTCCTTATCATGAAAAGGGAAGGGCTAGTGCGTGGTCATACATATAAAATTGTTGCTACGTCTAGCCCATCACTTTAGTTATGCCAGTGTTGAAGCCATCACAGATTTAATCGTATGCATACGGTTCTCTGCTTGGTCAAACACTTTGGATTGCGGACTTCTAAATACGTCATCAGTGACTTCCATTTCGCTTATGCCAAATTGCTCTTCGATGTCTTTACCATATATCGTATTTGTATCATGGAATGCTGGCAGACAATGTAAGAAAATCGTGTCATCACGGCCTGTTTTTTCCATTAATGTACGATTGACCTGATAATCTTTTAATAATTGGATACGTGCCTCAAATTCACTTTCTTCACCCATAGATACCCAAACGTCTGTATAGATTACGTGCGCACCTTTAACCGCTTCTTCTATATCATCTGTAACGACGACAGAGCCACCATCACGCACACCACGTGCTTTAGCCATATCAACATACGTTTCGTTCGGGAAGAGGGCTTTAGGCGTACATATACGCACATTCACGCCGAGCATGGCACCCGCGACCATAAGAGAGTGTGCCATATTGTTACGGCCATCACCAATGTATGTGAGGTTAATGCCTTTTAAGTGACCGAAATTTTCTTTAACGGTCATATAGTCCGCAAGCATTTGAGTCGGATGCCAAATATCTGTCAAACCGTTCCACACCGGTACACCTGAATGTTCAGCGAGTTGCTCAACAACGTCTTGAGAGAAACCTCGGAATTCTATGCCATCAAACATACGTCCGAGTACTTTTGCGGTATCTTCTACCGATTCTTTTTTACCCAATTGAATGTCATTTTTGCCTAAAAATTCAGGGTGTGCTCCGAGATCTATAGATGCCACTGTGAATGCGGCACGTGTACGTGTTGACGTTTTTTCGAAGAGTAATGCAATATTTTTACCGTCTAAATAACGATGTTTGATGCCATCTTGTTTGTAAGATTTTAATGTAATTGCGAAATCAATTAATGCTTCAAATTCTGCTTTCGTAAAATCGTTTTCTTTTAATAATGAACGTCCTTTTAAAGCGACTGGTTTTTGTAATTCCATCATGCGTTTTTCCTCCTCAATGTCTTTTATATGTCTTCACGATATAAAGGTTGACTCATACAACGTGGGCCTCCACGACCGCGTACAAGTTCACCCCCAGGGATTTCGATGACTTTTAAGCCTTTTTCACGTAATAAGGTGTTAGAGACATAGTTTCTGTCATATGTCACTACCACACCCGGGCGGATACATAGTGTGTTTGATCCATCATTCCATTGTTCACGTGGTCCGTCGATGGTATCGCCATTACCAGTAGGAATGAATTCGATATTATCGATGTTTAACGCGTCTTCTAAAGTTTGTTTCAACTGGTTAGAATGGGTAATTTTAATGTTGTCATCGCCGTCACATGGTTCAATCGTAAAGATATTCATATGACCTTCAGATTTCAGTATGGCAGCATGCATAGTGAACTTATCGTAATCTATCATTGTAAATACCGTATCTAAATGCATAAACGTACGACTTGTAGGGATTTCAATCGCAATGATTTTCTTAAACGTTGATACAGGATTGCTAAAAATGCTACGTGCCAAACGTTCGATTGCTTGTGCTGATGTACGTTCTGAAATTCCAATCGCAAGCACTTCTTTAGATAAGACGAGTTCATCGCCACCTTCAATATTGAACGGACTATCTCGGTCCACCCAAACTGGAATGTCACTGTCTTTAAAGTCAGGGTGATGTTTTAAAATATATTGCATGAAAATCGATTCACGGCGACGTGCGCGCCAATACATGCGATTAATTGTAACCCCGTTACCGACGGACGCTTGAGGATCACGCGTGAAATAAAGGTTCGGCATTGGGTCAAGATAAAACGGATATTTGTCATCCATATATTCAACGAGATGTGTTGTTTTTAAATTGATTTCTTCTTTTCTGACGCCGGCCATTATTTTATCAACTAAGCTTTGATTATCTAATTTAGAAAACAGCGCTTTAATTTCTGCTTCGTGGCCAAGCACGGTTTTACGTGATTCTGCCAATATTTCATCGATAAATTGTTCGCGTACTTGAGGTTCTGTTAAACTTTCTGCAGTTAATTTTTCAAGGTATAACACTTCTACACCTTCGTTTTTTAAAACTTCTGCAAAGTAGTCGTGTTCGCGTTGGGCGACTTTTAAATAAGGAATGTCATCAAAAAGTAAGCCGTCTAAATAATCAGGAACAAGGTTTTCTAATTCTTTACCAGGTCGTTTAAGTAAAACGGTTTTTAAACGGCCAATTTCACTATTAACATTAATCGTGCGTTTCATTTTAATTTTCCTCCTTTATGTGATGATGTCTTCACTATAAAGGTTATAAAACGCTTACATCGTGATTTATTTCACAAATAAAGAGAGGAATATTTCTTATTTTAAAGATAGGTCTATACAAAAAAATTTATTTTCTTGCATGGCACACGCGGTGTTATGCGACATGTAATGGATATTAGGTGTATATTCACGTATAGGTTATGGCGTAATTTGTCGTTGATACAATATGATGCATAATCATGCTAAAGTGTATGGTCTGGAAAGAGTTCTGTAACGACATGTCGCGCTGCATCATTTGAGCGTGTCATAATCATTGTTGTATCATTACCGCTTACTGTACCGATAATGGCATTCAATTGTAATGCATCGATATAAAAATTGATTGTTTGACCAAATCCAGGAGAGGATTGAATTAAAATACATTGGTTAATAACTGAGATACGTTGAATGTCATCTTGATACAACCGTTTTAAGATGTGACGATATTTTGGTTTGTCATTGGATATCAGTTGATAGTGTGAGGGGTGATGTTGAGAAGGGACTTTATGTATATTTAACTGTAAGAAATCGTTCGCAATGGTCGTTAGGCTAAAATGAATGCCAAATCGTGCTTCTATAATATCGATTACATCTTGCTTCGATGTTATACAGTTATGTTGTACGATGATCTCGATAAATTTTTGTCTTTCTTCGCGTTTCATTTTTAGCACCTCCTAAAATAGCCCTTCAACAGCTTTCTACATCAACTATCAATAAATATTATTAACCAGTTCTTCAAATTAAATCAAAAATATTAGTATTCATTTTTAGTGTAAAAATGTTAAAAATCTGTGCTAAAGTCTTTTGTCATAAGGATTTTTACGAAGTTGTGACAACAAAGGTTTGACACGGTTTATGGTTAAAAGAAGTCGTCTAGGGGTAAGCACGTCTCTTTCATTTTTATGCCATTTTCGGTAACATACCATGCGTATGACAATATGAAATGCGTTTGGAGGAGTATTGTGAGGTATCAATCAACTAAAATAACCATTTTCTTTTTTATGTTAGGCACCTTTGCGATAGGCATGTCTGAATATGTTGTTATTGGATTATTGTCGCAAATCGCAGGTGATATGCATATCCCGATATCTACAGCAGGGTTGCTTGTCAGTGTGTATGCTTTGAGCGTCGCATTTATAGGGCCAGTGATGCGTATTTTAACGTTTAAATATCGTGCACGCATCTTATTGCCTGTTTTTGTAGGTATTTTTATTTTTAGTAATGTATTAGGCATGTTGGCACCAAATTTTTATGTATTATTGTTGTCACGGTTATTATCAGCAGCAATGCATGCCCCGTTCTTTGGGGTGAGTATGAGTGTCGCAACGAACATTGTGTCGCCAGCGAAACGTACGCAAGCCATCGCGTTAGTACAAACTGGGTTAACCATTGCGATTATGATCGGTGTACCGTTTGGGGCGTTTTTAGGAGATTTAGCGAATTGGCGTGTTGTTTTCGGTATTATGGTTGCCATCGCAATCATTACATTGATAGGTATTTTAAAATGTACACCTGATGTTGAGATGAGTGCGGAACCTAATTTACGTAAAGAACTTGGAGCCTTTAAACAACCACAAATTTTAATTACGATTGCGATGATTGTTTTTGGATTTTCTGGTGTGTTTACAACGTATACTTTTGTAGAACCGATGTTAAAAGCGTTGTCACCATTCGACACAGTGGGTATTACAGTGTGTCTATTTTTATTCGGCCTTGGTGGGGTCATCGGTAACGTCGTCTCTGGAAATGTGACTGAGGAAAAATTAACGATGGGGCTATTTTTCTCGTATTTGTTGTTATTTGTGACCATTGTTTTACTCGTATACGCTTTACCAATAGGGGTGTTTGCGCTCATCATCGTATTTTTGTTTGGATTTGGGACGTTTGGAACAACGCCGTTACTTAACAGTAAAATCATTTTCGGTGCAAGTGAGGCCCCGCTACTCGCCAGCACCATGGTGGGCTCTATATTTAATTTAGCGAATTTTATCGGTGCAATGATCGGGTCAGGATTGCTCGGACATGGTTTGCCTTATGCGCACATTACAATGATCTCAGGAGGCATTATTTTACTCGGTATTGTGCTCAATATTGGGAACTATATGTATGAGAAGCGACAAAAAGTTAGTGGTTAACTTCGTTATTGATTACGGTCAATACGTATTATACCACTACGCTTTAAGAAGTTATCTATATCAATATGAAAAGCACGTATCATGGGTTCATGATACGTGCTTTTTTGGGCTTTAGTATTCGATATTTGGTGCTTTGTTAACGTGTTGTTGGTAACGTTTTAAAGCAGCAAACGCGCCGCCAAGGACGCCAACTACGACTGTTAATGTAACGAGTGCTTTCATGTCGCAACGACTCCTTTTTATTCGTAATAGTGTAATTCTAAATCTTTAGAAGTTTGTTTACGTGTTTTACGCATTAACGCTTCATCTTCAATTAATGATTTACCGTATGAAGGAATCATTTTTTGAATTTTTGGCGTCCATTCAGAAGTTAATTCTGGGAAGTTCTTTTCAAGTACTTCTAATGCAACAGATACAGATGTAGATGCTCCGGGTGATTCACCTAATAATGCGATAACAGTATGGTCTTGAGAGTTAACCACTTCTGTACCGAATTGGATGAAACCTTTACCGTATTCTTCAGTATCTTTAATCACTTGAACACGTTTACCAGCAGTATATAATTCCCAATCTTCATCACGTGCTTCTGGGTAGAATGTACGTAAGTGATTCATACAACCTTCTTTTGTCATTAAAATTTGGTCGAATGAGTATTTGATTAAAGGTAAGTTTTTCGCTGCTGATGCAAGTAAAGTCATAATGTTGTATGGCTTAACAGAACGGAATAAGTCTAAGTTAGAACCGTTTTTCAAGAACTTAGGACCTACACTTGCGAATGGACCGAATAATAACGTTTTCTCACCATTAATATAACGTGTATCTAAGTGAGGTACTGTCATTGGTGGTGTACCTGGTGGCTCTTTACCATATACTTTAACCCCGTGTTCTTCAACAACTTCTGGGTTTGTACATGTTAAGAATTGACCTGTGATAGGGAATCCACCTAAGTTTTTACTTTCAGGGATACCTGTTTTTTGAAGTAATGGAATTGCGCCACCGCCTGCGCCAATAAAGACGTGGTGTGCAATTTCAGTGAAGACTTTACCGCTGTTACGGTTACGGATTTTAACTTCCCATTTTTTATCTTCACGTTGCATGAAATCGATTACTTCATGATTGTATTTCACTTCAGCATTGTCATGTGCTTCAATATTAGAAGTCATTTTACGTGTTAATTCACCGAAGTTAACATCTGTACCTTCATCGATTTTACTTGCAGCCATAATGTCGCTCGCGTCGCGGCCTTTCATCATTAATGGCATCCATTTACGCATTACTTCGATATCTTCAGTATATTCAATGTTATCGAACATTGGTGATTGTTTCATTGCTTCGTAACGATCTTTTAAGAACTTACGATTGTTTACACCACGTACGAAACTAATGTGAGGTAATGGATTGATAAATTCACGTGGGTTTGAAATGTTTTTATTTTTTACTAGGAAGCCCCAGAATTGTTTAGAGATTTCAAACTCCTCGTTAATGTGTTTCGCTTTCTCGATGTCGATTGAACCATCTGGTTGTAATACCGTATAGTTCAATTCACATAGTGCAGCATGACCTGTACCAGCGTTGTGACGTTCATTAGAACTTTCAAGACCTGGACGATCTAAGCGTTCATATAACTTGATGTTCCAGTTTGGTTCAAGTTCTTTAATCATTGAACTAAACGTAGTACTAAGCACACCAGCACCAACTACAATGATGTTTCTAGGTTCTGACTGATTAGACATATTTATCACCTTTCAAATTTAGTTATAACCATTAGCATAAGCTTATATTTAAACGATATGCTCTAATTATATTACATTTACTTTTATTATGGAATTGCACAGATAAAGAAATTTTAAATTGTATGGCATAAACTTAAAAAAGTTAGGGATAAATACGGTATTAATTGAAAGATTCCATTAATTTTTCTTCTTGTATAATACGTTTAACTAGAAAATGCGCGTAAGGTAAAAGTAAAATCCATGTATAAGTCGCACTTGTTAGTAATAATACACCAAGTAGTTCTGGAATAATATTTAAGAAATAGTTTGGATGTTTTGTGATTTTATAAAGACCTGATTTCACAATAGGGTGGTGCGGTAAAATAAAGATTTTTAATGTCCAAATACGTCCTAACGTGCGGATAACATGAAATAGTACAATGTAACTAAGAATAAGTATGATAAGACCGATCACGTTGATAGCACCTAATGTTGTGTGATGCATCCATGCTTCAAAAGCGGCTCCAACATAAATAAGAATATGAGTCGCAGCTAAACCTTTAGAATTTGCTTGACCATATTCTTTGGCGCCTTCAGCAATGAGTGCTTTAGCATTATTGATAGATATGTATAAACTGTACAAACGGATAACGAAAAAAGCGGCTAGCAATGTTAAAACCATTAATTGTCATCTCTTTCTTTTTTAGAATAAAAAAATGCAATCCAACGTGATAATGGTGAGAGATCTTGGTTGCCATCTACGGGTATCACGTCGGGATCGCATTGTAGTTACATTGTATGTTGAGACGCAGAATAAAACCATTAAATTAAACTTAAATCTAGCTTTAATTTGAGTTAATCCATGGGAATATAAAAGTATGTCGAAGCTACTTTAAAATATTATGGTAATAGTCTTTTTTACTTTAAGAAATGAGTGGATTTTTCAAAAAAAGTCATTTAAAATGACCTTATTAAGGAAATGAAAGTGGTGATTGGTATGAAAGAAAACACTTTTGATGAATTATTAGTTAAAGGCATTATTTCAGGATATAAAGACTATATTCAAGTTAGAAAACATGCATTTGAAAACTTAGTCATCAGTGAAGCTTATGCCTATGTGAAATCAAATCACATTGAACACCAAGTCGCACGTCATATGGAGCGTTTTGTAGATTATAAGAAACAAAATGCAGGCCCTTCATGGAAATTTTTAAATTTCAAATTCAAACAAGACATTGAACATGGCTTATCTTTTATAATTAGAAATTATAATTATTTTGATGAAGACAGAGTAACGATAGGTAAAACTCCGATCAATACTAAAAGTGGTAAAGAAAAAGAGTATTTAAAAAGATTAATTGAGATTAATATGAATTACGACTTTGATAATGTTAATGAAAAGTTAAATCGCCCTTATCAATTGACAATGGAGCATTATTTACATGATTCTCATAAAGGTAATGCTAATGAAAAAAGTGGTGCTTTTAATATCATTACTTATGAGATTGACACTTATTCAAAGTTATTAAAATCGATAAAAGTATGGTTGCCAAATCCTAAAACGAATAAAGCAATCATGCTTAAGGATTTAACACCTACTTTAAATATATTAACACGTCATGATGAATCGTATTCTATTGATGAAAATGAAGTGAAAGTGTTAAAACAAGTTGATGATGAGGATATTTTAACAGAAGAACCAAGTACATTTGGGTTTGAAATTCTGCCTGAAGAAATTGAAAAATAAGAGTGAGTGTGGTTTAAAAATGTTTTACGGTAAAAATTTGACGTATATCAGACAACTCAATGGAATGAGTAGGAATGAATTAGCAATACAACTTAATGTAAGTGAACAAGCGATATGGCAGTATGAAGCTAAAAATGCGATGCCAGACATATCCAAGATTTATAGTTTAGCGAATACGTTTCATGTTAAAACAAATTTTTTTATGAAAGAACAACATAGTTACTTTTCTAATGAATCAGTTGATAGACATCGCATCGCTTTCAGATCAAAAAATCAAAATACGTCAATTAAAATTTTAAACAAACAACATTACCAAGCTACATTTATGACCAATTTGACGGAATTTTTATTTTCAAATATTTCTCAACCAACGTTGGCCATTTATGACATTCTAAATCAAGTAGAAGCTTTAATGAGTCACGAGAAATTAACTAAAGAAAAAATTAATGAAATAGCATGTATTGCGCGCAAATATATTATCGGTTCCTCTACTAATGCCAACTTACTTTTACAAATTGAAAAAACTGGCATCATTGTATTTGAACAACAACTTGATCAATATACAGATGCATTTAGTTATTGGTCTGACAGTAATTTACCTTTCATTGTATTAGGAGATAATAAAGGTATCGCTGTAAGACGAAACTTTGATATCGCTCATGAATTAGGTCATTTATTACTGCACAGGAAAATAGAGTTTGATTTATTATCTAAAGAAGAATTTAAAGATATCGAGAAAGAAGCAGATTGTTTTGCAGCTTATTTCTTATTACCAGAAGAAGCATTTATGGAAGACTTTAATAATTTAAACAAGAAGTCTAATCCAGAGCATTATATGTTGTTGAAAGAGAAATGGCACGTTTCCATACAAGCAATGGCGATGCGAGCTTATTATTTAGGAGGCTTAACGGAATCCCAATATAGATATTTTTGGGCATTGATCAATAAAAAAGGGTACAAACAACTTGAGCCTTTAGATAAAGATATCAAACTACCTAGACCAATTAAAATTAATAGTTTACTCAATTTATTATTTGAAAAAGGCGTTTTGCAACCAGCCGAACTTTTAGAGATGTTCAGAGTGAACCCTGAATTTTTCCAAAATCTTTTAAGAATTAATTCTAATGTATTTTACAAATTTATGACCATTAATCATCAAAGTCAAAAAGATCAAATATTAAATTCAATCGTTACTATTGATAGAAAAAAATAGTACGGTACAGCGTTAAGTACGCATGTTGTAATAACATTTTACAAAAGTAAAAGCCTTCAAAAGTGGTTGAACACTTTCGAGGGCTTTTTTCATATGACATGTTTTATTTGATTTTACGCATGTTTGGCAATGTCTGCATGCTTTTTAATGGTTGCGCGGTGACGCCAATAAATAAATGTAAGGGCACCGTACCAAATTGGAGATAAAATAAATCCAATGCGAGTATCAGGTTCTATTAATAAAAGTACTAATATAAAGGCGAAAAATGCGAGGACCGCATACGCAGTGAACACGCCTCCTGGTAATTTGAAGGTACTTGCTTTATGCAACGCATGGTCTTTACGATGATAACTAATATAGGCAACAACAATGAGTGCCCAAACGACAACAGTAATTGAAGTTGCTACGGAAGTAATATACACAAATACCGTTTCCGCATTAGGGATAATTAAGTTAAGAATAACTGTAATTGAAATTAATCCACATGTAACAAGCAATGCATTGCGTGGGACGCCACGACTTGAAAGGCGGTGCATCGCTTTGGGTGCTTGTTTTTTATCCGCAAGTGAAAAGAGCACACGACTATTCGCGAAAATACCACTGTTCGCTGATGATGCTGCCGCAGTTAAAACGACGAAGTTGATTAATCCTGCCGCAAAAGGAATCCCAGCTAATGCGAATAAACCAACAAATGGACTATTTTCAGGATTAATTTGATTCCAAGGCACGATCATCATAATGACCGCTAGTGCACCAACATAGAAAATAATAATACGTAACGGCACGCTATTAATGGCACGTGGTAATGTTTTTTCAGGATTTTTCGTTTCACCAGCAGTAATACCAATAAATTCGATACCTGTAAACGCAAATACGGCCATTTGGAATGATGTTAAAAAGCCGGCTAAACCAAATGGAAACATCCCCTCATGATTCCATAAGTTTGTTACACTTGCCGTATTGCCTGACGGTGACTTAAATGCTAAGAATACCATTACGGCACCGACAACGATTAATGCGATAATAGTCACCACTTTAATAATCGCAAACCAAAACTCTAATTCACCAAATAATTTTGTACTTGTTAAATTAAGTGTCAGTAATAAAAGTATAATCGCAAAACAAGTTAACCATGTGGGTATGTTCGGGTTAAAATATTTAATGTATTGCGAGATGGCTGTGACGTCTGCCATTACTGTAATCACCCAAGACATCCAATAAGACCAACCGACAATAAATCCTGCGAATGGTCCTAAATATTCATGCGCGATTTCTGGGAATGATTTGAATTTTGATTTTGCGAGTAAAATCTCTCCCATTGCACGCATAAACATAAATAGAAAAAATCCTACAATCATATACGTAAATAGAATGGAAGGACCAGCCTTGGAAATGGTATTACCAGATCCAAAAAACAACCCTGTTCCTATAGCGCCACCGATTGCGATTAATTGAATATGACGATTGCTCAATTCTCTTTTTAATTCATTTGTCATAATGTTCTCTCCCATCACTTTGAAGTGAAGTATTCTCCCTTTGTGTGCGATTGTTCCCCATTGTTTTTACAAGAAAAATTCATGTCTTTTGATTTGACACTTTGATGTATGTGAGTATTTTATACCCATTATCTGAAAATAACAACAATTCGCAAAAATGTTTTTAGATGTAATGTTAAAATCACGTGAGACAATATATAAATATAATATGTTTAATTATGCGCGATTTTAGTTTATATAAGAATTACTGAATGTACAATTGACATCACAGTATTGTAAACGCTTACAAATTATAGGGATAATGCTTATCGACTGCCGCGTTTGCTATTGTAAGAAAATAAACAGAAAGTGCATTTCAACTAAAATGTATGCTGTATTTTGCTTTTTTATAAAAGTTTTTTAGATAAAAAATAATACAATTTTCAACAATGGATATCGGTCTGGAAGATTTGTTATTGATTCGTTCAACTCAAAACATTTTATATTAAATTAAAAAATTATGTTGTATCGATAACGGAAAATGTTATTCTTATATTAATGAACTATAAAGGGGTGCAATGTTTATGGTGTCAGATGAACGCAAATTGCGAAAATTATTACTGTTCGGCAGTATAGTCAATGTCATTTGTATATTGTTGTATACATTTATCGCTGCAACTTTACCTTCAATATCGAAACATTCAGATATAGGACCCCTAACGCTGTTTGGATACGCGCTTAGTGATCCCCATATATCGATATATATCATATTGACGCTTTATATCTGTATGGTGGCTTTGGGGATTATTTATTTCAAATTCGGTCTCTCTAACTCAAATGTAGGAATTGTATATTTGATTTTAGGTGTATTGGTGCTTTATTACAGTCCTATAGCAGGATTTTGTTGGATTTACGTAGGTGCACGTCTTATTTCGACAAAAGTGTTAAATGTCTTAACGGTTATCAGTACGATTATCATTGGAATCATATTATTGGCTTGGCTGTTCTTAGGATTGCCTATCGTATTTATTTTAGGTATACATGATGGTTTACAAGGAGGGGCACTTGAACCAGGTCTATTCATGATATTTTCAAGTGCGAACTCAGCAGGGGGAGCATCTATCGTGTTTTTAATATTATTGGTACTTTTAATGTCATTTATCGGTGCGATTTATGCCTTTATCTGTACGGGTATGGTACATCAAAACACTCAAAAATGTCATGATAGTCTTAAGTTTTTATGTGTTGCGACGATGACATTGTCCTACTCAGCTGCATTATTTAATATCGCTGCCATTTTATTTACATCATTGGTGCTAAAGAGACGTAATCAAGAAACGGAAAAATTACCCAACGCATGTGTGAAAATCCCAAATTCGGAGTAAAAAAGATGAATTTGTCGGATATTTGTCAAAATTAAACGTTAAAAATATATTAAAATGACTAAGGGGACACAGATGTAAAAGCATCAGGTCGATAAAACACGCATAAAAGTATCACATGTCTTTTGTGTAAATAGTGTCATTATGATGTTGTATGGCTTTTTATGTGACGTCATGGTGATACTTTTCTTAGCTTTACAATAAACGTCTTGTATAAAGCAATTCGAAGTTTATTGAGATCGTTAATAAGATGTTGCGTGATACACGTATTATTGTATTACGAAATTGTTGATAATTTGGTGTACAATTAATCATACATTTGTTTTATTTTATGCAAGTATCGTTACAGTTTATTATTCGATACGCGTATTCATTTGCATAAACGCAACTATAAAACACATGAATGCATCCAACATCTTCGTGTTATCCTTATTACAACATTTAGGGTTTATTGATTTTGAAGGTTTACCTTATATTTAACGTCCCCGTTAATAGGTCTTTAGCTTGGATATGGATACGAGTAGCATGAGAAAGATTCCCTCATTTAAAGTAGAGGGAGGGGAAAGTAGTTTAAAAAGATTTTACAAAATTAAAAATACTAATAGATATAGAGGCGTGTTGATATTGAAAAAGAAAGATTTAATAAAATTACTGATGGGTCTTGCGCTCATCATACAATTGTCTATAGCCCTTTTTAATTTTTTTAATTTAAACAATCTTGATTATAATATGTTCTATTATGACGAAATTAGTAAATGGAATATTTGGGAACGTGCAATGAATGTATATGCTTCCATGTCCCTTTATAGCGTAGGTCTTGTATTAAATTGTCTTATTTTTATTTTTGGGTGTTTTGTCTTTTTTAAGTACTTGAAAACAGGTACAGTGAATGCGCTATTTGTGGGTGGTTTAGGGTTTTTAAGTTTTATAACGAATCCTTTAGGAGGCATTTTGTGGTGTATCATTGCCGCTAAGTATCATCATCAATTGGACGTGACGCAATGGGTTAAGCGATTGTTAATCATGAGTGTTATCTTAGTTGCTGTTTCACCTATTTTACGTATGTTCGCGCCATATATGATTTTAATACAACAACCCATTATTAGTGCGCATTTATCAAGTTTTGACAGTTTATTACTGCCATCATTTTGGGCAAGATGGTTTTTTATCGTAGATACACCACAAATCATTACTTATATGTTCTCTCCAATAACCTTATTTATATACATTTCTGCGATAGTACTCGGTTTTATAATGTTATATCAAAAGATAGGTAGTAAAAATTGGAAGATGATTACAATCGTCACATTCATTGTTCAAAGTTTTGTAATGAACATTGGTGCTTTATTTTCATTAGTAGCCATCATTTTAGTGTTTGCAGCACAACAATCTACAAAAACGTTGAACGTAGATGAAGATATATAACATAATAAATCTTTTTGAGATAATTTTTTAATATTTGTATTGAACTAGGTATTAATTTCATTTAACATTATAGAAAACAATAAGGAGATAACAATTATGATCAAACGAACAGCTGAAAAAGTTTTAACATGGATAGGTGTTGGAATACAAACTATCGCTATTTTATTTTGTGGATTTTTGGCATTAGTGATTGGCTTAAACAGTAATGAATTTGAAACAGCATTACTTGAAGATGGTACATATACAGTAGATGAAGCACAATTTGTAGTTATGATTTATAACTTTTTTATCAATTTTGCTGTAATATTCGGCATTGTTGCATTAATTCTTGCGATTGTCGGTGGTGTTTTCATTAATAAAAAGACGAAACTTGCAGGGATTTTACTTATTATTGCAGGTGTGCTCAGCTTTTTCTTTTCACTCTCTGGTATTTTATGGTTAGTCGCAGGTATTATGTTGCTTGTTAGAAAACCAGCACCAACGCATGCGCAACCACATGCATCACAATCAATGCAAAACAATAACCAACCAGTGAATCATAGTGAGCCGCAACATGTTGAAAACCATAACCCTGTAAGACACAGTGAACAACGTTCAACAAACAGTCAATCTGAACAAGCGCACACATCACATCATACGCAACAACATGACGATGAACATTTCCGTTCTGAAGCAGAGGAACAACGTTCTAAAGATATTCAAAAAGATCCATATAAATATTAATAACAATAGGAGCCTCATTGAGGTTCCTTTTTTATATTGTATTCATAAAATGGGTTCAAATGATTGTGCCATGTCATTTGAACCCGTTTGAAACGAAAGTAGTCATGATAGGTGCCTTTGACGTCAAGGACAATCTATTAAAGTACTCAGAGCTGTCGTGATGGATGATTTAAAGAAATGAGCCAAACATGAAAATAAAGTTTTGATATAATATAGTTTAAACGAAACATCATAGAGGTGTGACTATGAAATATAAAGCATTAATAATAGAAGATGATGTTGAAATTGCGCATATTATTTCTTTAAATCTTGCTCGTTTAGATACACATGCAACCATCGCTTATACAGGTGATGAGGGACTTTCCAAAGTGTTATCGTCCCCCTATGATTTAATCATTTTAGACCTTATGCTTCCTGGAAAGACTGGCAATGAGCTAATGAAAGAATTAAAAAATAACATCACAGCTAAAATTATCGTCGTTTCGGCAAAATCCGAAGTAAATGAAAAAGTTGAATTATTATTATCTGGTGCGGATGACTATATCACCAAACCGTTTTCGAAAGCTGAATTTATGGCACGTGTTCAAGTACAATTGCGCAATATTCAGGCTAGCACCATGCCTACTGTTTTAAAATGGAAAGCACTTGAGTTGAATCCTACTAAACGTACAGTTTATGTAAATGAACATTATTTGGAACTAACAAATACAGAATTCGATATTTTGGCGTTATTGTTAACACAGCCTGAAACTCCATTTACAAAGCGTCAATTATATGAAACATTACAGGGGTTATATATCGGCGATGATAATACAATTAACGTACATATCTCGAATTTAAGAAAAAAATTAAGCCTTTATACTGACGATCCTTATATAAAAACGGTGTGGGGCATTGGATTTATGCTTGTTTAAATCTTTATACTTTCTTTATCTTTTATTTAAAGTAATTTGAGACCTCTGATTCTATAGTAAAATCATAGAAGGAGGTTTTTTTGTGTCATATGTAATCAAAACCAATCAATTATTTAAACAATATGGAACACAGTATGCGCTACATCCTACTGATTTTTCTTTGAAAAAGGGAGACATTTGTGCATTAATTGGGAAAAATGGTGCAGGTAAATCGACGCTCATAAAATTGATGGCGAATCATATTCAACCTTCAGGGGGCACATTAGAATTGTTTGGAACGTTAGATGATTCGAGTCAAGAATTGCGTAAACGCATTGGCTTTTTCATTGATACAACAGTATTCATGCGTCACCTCACAGCACGTCAAAATTTGGAATATATTGCGATGCAAACGGGAAAGGTCGATATTCAACATATTCAATCTATTTTAAAGCAAGTCGGTTTAGAAAATGAAACAAAGAAAGTAAAAGCGTTCTCTTTAGGAATGAAACAACGACTTGGTATTGCGTTAGCATTGCTTAATCACCCGGATGTTTTAATTTTAGATGAACCTATTAACGGTTTAGACGTAGAAGGCATTAGAGATTTTCGTCAATTCATTACACAACTCAATAAAGAATTGGGAATGACCATTTTAATATCAAGTCACATTTTAAGTGAATTACAACAAATTGCGACTCAATTTGTCTTTATTGAGAATGGTCACATTATTGAGTCTATTAGTAAGGATACATTATTAAATAAAGTACAAAAAGCAATCTCGTTAAAAGTAGACCGTCCTTCGAAAGCGGTTCAAGTCATAGAGGAATTGGACAACGCTATACAATATAAAGTGCTTGAAGACAACACCATTGTTATCCATACCGCACATATGGATACAACGCAACTCAATGCGCTAATGTGGGAGAACGGTATCCGTGTCGCTCAGATTCAAGAAGAACTGTTTAATTTAGAAAACTACTTCTTACAAGGGGAAGGGGGCAGCAAATATGATAAATTATCTTAAAAGTCAACGCTACCTCATGCTTAGAAGTAAGGCGTTTTATATATTGCCATTGGTATGTTTTACCCTCATCATATTCTTCGCGATAACACTTTATATTATGGGCAAACAAGGTTCGTATTTCCCCTATGACAACGCGCGTTTTTATTATGTCAATGTGGTTGGATTTAGTGGATTAATTATCTTTGTAGGAATCATTATTACGCAATTTTTTCACTCTAAAGAACGACAATACAATGACAAAGTGAGTATCGCATATGACGTGCCTTTGAAAGTCATTTATTTTGGAAAATTGATGATGATTTTTGGGTATTTCTTATTTATATGTTTAGTCTCTTATATCATCATGATTGTATTTGGAATGCTTCTATTTAAAGATGGACAAACGTATATCAGTGATTTTACATTGAGTATCATTAATATGTGTCCACTTGTGGTAGGGATACTCGCTGTTGCGCATGCATTATTTAGTATGCGAATGAATGCGATAGGTGTCATTATAGCAGTACTTTTATGTTTACAAATCGGTGTGCATCGCATTTTGTATGGTTTAACGTTGTTAAATGATGGTTTCAAGCCTTTGTTTAAACTGACACCACAATATTTATTTGATCACATATTAGAACTATATATGACGGGGAAAGTGAGTTTAGGCATTCAATATTGGGGTGTTGGTTTGTGTATTGGTATTGTCGGTCTCATCATAGGGTATGTTAAATTTAAAAAATTAGAGTATTAAACGAAGGATGAAGCGTAATGATCTTTATTTGTGTTGTAGTGTTGGTCATCATCAGTGTTATGCTAGGAAGTCAATACGTGCGATTGCTTAATGAGATTAATAATATCGAAAGACAGTTGAAAATTTTAAATGAAGATACTGATACCAATCAAGTCATTCGTTCGGCGTCGCATATGAAACAAAGTCAACCCGTCATACGCGAATTGAATCGATATATCCATCATTTAAAAGAGCAACGTCAATTTTTTAGAAAAAAAGAATTAATGCTTAATAAAGAAATTAACAATGTGTCTCATGACTTACGCACGCCATTAACAGCAATCAAAGGATATACAGAATTAATGCAAGAATCACAAAACGTAAATGAGATGCAATCTTATGCACAGATTATCGATAAAAAGACGACACACTTAATTCATAGTGTGAATCTTTTCCATGAGCTCACGTATATCAATGCACTCGATTATGAACTTGATTTACATTCTGTGAACATCAGTGAGTTTATACAAGATCAATTGATTTCATATTATCATCAGTTTACGCTCAAAAATATCGACCTGACATTTGAAATAACAACAGCACATTACGCTTATTTACATAAAGAATCAATGATACGAGTTTTAGACAATGTGATTCAAAATGCACTGCGGTATGCGAAAAGTAGTGTCAAAATTAGTATTCTAGATGAGAGTGAGCATGTCACTGTAAGCTTTCAAAATGATACGGACCATGAACCTTCGCCAGAGCAGTTGCATCAGTTGTTTGAACGGTCTTATACGCTTGATGAAAGTCGGACCCACAAACAAACGGGTGTAGGGTTATACATTGTGAAAACACTCATGCAACGTCAGAGTGGGGATGCCTTGTTGCATTTTAATGCACCGATGTTTGAAATACGCTTAACATTGCAACGGGGTGCTTCATGTGTCACGTGAAACATTGTACATTATGATGAAATTAAGTGCGCCATTACACATACGATGTGATGGGCGCGCTTTTTATATATGACATGTACATGGGACTGTATTTCAGATAGTGGTATAAATTTGTATCTTTTTGATAAAGTTATCTTATCCATTTGTTAACTTATGGTACTATGATAAAAAAGGAGAGTGGTTGTATGAAAATTATGATTGTGGAAGATGATTTTACTATTGCTGAAAGCTTAGTAAAAGAACTTCAAAAATGGAATCATGAAGCGGTCAATGTTCAAGACTATTATGCGATTACTGAAAAATTCCACTCGCTTCAGCCACACCTTGTACTTTTAGATATCAATCTTCCACACCTTAATGGTTTTCATTGGTGTCAGGAAATCCGTCAATCTTCACAAGTGCCGATTATGTTTATCAGTTCGGCATCTGATAATATGAATCAAATGATGGCGATGCAAATGGGAGCGGATGATTTTATAGAAAAACCGTTTAATTTAAAGTTAACCATTATGAAAATACAAGCGTTGTTAAGACGGTCTTATGATTTTAAAGTAGAACAATCTCAGTTGCATGCTAAAGGATGCGATTTGATCGTCGACAAGGCGATGCTCACTTATCAGGATCAAACGTTATCTTTAACACTTACAGAGCTCCAAATTTTGCAACAGTTATTTATAAATGAAGACCATTATGTCAGTCGTAATACATTAATCGAACAATGTTGGCAATCTGAAAATTTCATCGATGACAATACGTTAGCAGTGAATATGTCACGTTTACGTAAAAAATTAAAACAAATTGGGTTAGTGGATTTTATACAAACGAAAAAGAATGTTGGATACAAAGTGTAAAGAGGGTGAGGCACTTGCGTTTTTATAATCATATTTTAAGTGATATATGCATATACGTGCTCATGTTAATGTTATTTTTATTTATATCATTTATCTATGGTCTTGAAGTAGAAGCGTATATATTGGTTTTAAGCGTGTCGCTATTTGTTTTCAGCTTGTATATCGCTGTAAAGTGGGTTTATTTTAAGAAGCAAGAAACATTAAAACAAATCAATACGCGTTTAGAAGATGAATTGCATGACGTTAAAACAAAACACCGTCACTATCAACGAGATTTAGAGCATTATTTTTTAACGTGGGTACATCAAATTAAAACGCCAATTACTGCCTCCAAACTTTTATTAGAACGTAATGAAGCGGGGATGGTGAATCGCGTACGTCAAGAAATCACAGAAATTGAAAATTATACTAATTTGGCATTGAATTACTTAAAATTATTAAGCCATGAAACCGATATGGTCGTCCAAAAAGTGGCGCTTGAAGAAATCGTCAAACCATTAATCCAACGGTATGCATTACATTTTATTGAACATCGTACACGCATTCATACAGAGCATCTTCATTGTGAGGTGACGACAGACGCCCAATGGATCAAGATTATGATTGAACAAATTTTAAATAATGCGCTCAAATACGCTAAAGGTGGCGATATTTGGATTGTATTCGATGCGCAACAACACACACTTACAATTAAAGATAACGGCATCGGTATCAAGAAGGCCGATTTGCCAAAAATATTTGAAAAAGGGTATTCCGGGACGAATGGTCGTTTGAATGACAAATCTAGTAGAATAGGATTATTTATTGTGAAAGAAATTTCAGAGAAACTGCATCATCCTATAACTGTCCAATCAGAACCCGGCACATTTACAGAATTTACGATTCAGTTTCCAAAACCATCTCATCTTACAAATATGTAAGATTCGCAGCAACTTTTGTAAGGAATTATAAATGTTGCTGTTTTCTTTATCCTTTACACTGAAGTCAAAGAAATAAGGAGGCAATCACGATGTTACTAAAAGTAAGACATCTTAAAAAAGTATATGGTAAAGGACTGAATAAAGTTACAGCATTAAATGAGATGAGCTTTGACGTTCAAGAGGGTGAATTTGTAGCCATTATGGGAGAGTCGGGTTCGGGGAAATCAACATTACTCAATCTTATTGCAACATTTGATCGTCCTACTGAAGGGTCGATTTCAATTAATCAAGAAGATATAGCTCAATTGCGAAATAAATCCATCTCACGCTTTCGTCGAGATGAATTAGGATTTGTATTTCAAGATTTTAATGTCTTGGACACAATGAGTAATAAAGATAATATTTTGATGCCTTTAGTGTTATCAAATATTAACGTAGATACGATGCAAAAGCGACTGATTCAAGTAACAGAACAACTTGGCATCCAAACGCTACTGGATAAATATCCATACCAAGTGTCAGGAGGACAGCGCCAACGTGTGGCAATCGCACGTGCTTTAATTAATAAGCCACAACTATTGCTCGCTGACGAACCGACGGGTGCACTTGATTCTAAAACATCTCAAGAAATTATGACCATGTTTAAAGACATTAACGACCGCAAACAAACTATTTTAATGGTGACGCACTCTATACAGGATGCCTCTTTTGCAAATCGAATTTTATTCATCAAAGATGGTGGGTTATATCATGAACTGTACCGTGGTGATGAGACACAACAAGCATTTCAAAAACGTATATCAGATAGTTTAGCATTATTAAATGGAAGAGGTGTCTAACATGACCCTCAAGCTTTTGATCAAACTTGTTAAACGAAACTTTGTTGCGTTAAAAACGTTATTTATTCCGTTTATTTTGACAGCAAGTATGATGTTAGGATTAGAATATATTTTGTTATCAATCATTAATAATGACTACATTGCACACCGTCATGAATATTTACCAGGATTGTTAATGTATATTAATGTGATTATTATGATTTTATCAGTCATTTTCATTATCTATGCCAATAGCTTTATAATGAAACGCCGTCGAAAAGAGTACGCACTACAAATGGTGTTAGGTTTGGAGAAAAAACACTTACACATTGTGTCATTTTTAGAATTAAGTGTACAGTTTATCGTCGTGAGTATTTTGAGTATCGTTGGCGGATATTTATTTGGAAATTTACTCTTTTTATTATTAAACAAATTGATTAGTAAAACGTCGATTTCCATAATGCATTACCCATTTAGTATTAAAGCAATGCTTATCACATTAGCAATCAGTGCTGTTTTATTTAGTGTTTTATTAATTATCAATATCATTCATACAAGTACGAAAAGCCCTATTAAGTTAATGAATGAGAGTCGTGCAGGAGAGAAGAAAACACGTAAATGGATACTCATTCCTTTATGTCTCGTTGGGGCGCTATGTTTAGGATATGGATACTACTTGGCGCTATCAGCAAAAACGATTGTGAGCTCATTTCAAACAATCTTTACAGCGATTTTCTTTGTGATGATTGGAACCTATGCATTATTTATGTCATTAAGTTTACTCTTATTACAATGGCTCCAACGCATACCTAAAATTTATTATAAACCTAAAAATTTCTTTTCAATAGCAGGTTTACTATCACGAATGAAGGTAAATGTTGTTGGTTTAGCAAGTATCACAATGTTATGTACGTTTTTAATTGTGACGATGGGCATGACCGTCACAACCTATCGTGGCTTAGAAGACCAAGTGGAACATTCATTAAAAGAAGATTATCAAATTACACTAGATGGTAATTATAATTATTCAAAAAAAGCATCAGAACGCGTAGAAGCCCTTAAAAAAGACATCGATCACTTAGCGACAGTCGATCAATATCGTATATTCGGGAATGAATTTATTTCGTTCCAACTGAAAGATAATGCCTTTAAGGTGCCAAAAGAAGGGTTTAATTTATATATGAGTGATTTTGTATATGGGTTGGTTGTTACTCAAAAAGATCACAATCAAGCGCGTCATACGCATGTCCATTTAAAAGACAATGAAATCATCATTGATTCCGATTCCGCTATGTTTAATGGCATGAAACATGTTAAGGTTGGAGGAAAAACGTACAATGTGATTCGAACTGATAACAAAGAAATAGGCAATCAAATCGCCACAGATTCTGCGTATATTATTGTGAAAGATGATCAAACATTCAAGACGATTTCAAAACTATTTACGCAAAAAGACAGTACCGGAAGTACCAACATCGATTTTAATATCCAAGGTAATAAAAAGAGTTTTGATAAAGCCATGGCTCATTTACAAAAGAAACATGATGTCTCTATTATGAGTAAAGACGACATCAGAAAATCACTTTATGAGTTAAATGGTGGCCTTATCTTTATGGGGATTGTCGTTTCAATTGTGTTACTCGTGGGAACGTTTTTAATGTTATATAACAAGCAAATATCTGAGGGATATGAGGATAAACGTAATTTTGATATTATGCAAAAAGTTGGTTTAGATTATCGCTTAATCAAACAAACCATTCAACAACAAATTATGTGGGTTTTTGTATTACCTATTCTAGTCGCGGTGATTCACACACTTTTTGCAGGTAAAATTATTTACAAGTTATTAGGTATTTTAGGTATTAAAGACTTATCACTCTTCTTAAGTAGTTATGTCGGTGTCACAGTCATTGTGGTGCTTGTTTACGGATTTATGTATTGGATTACTTCCACAATATATTACAAAATTGTTCAAATGAAAATAAAGAGGATTATTTTTCGTAAATCGTCACTTACAATATCAATGTGACGGCTTGATGAAGCACCTTTAATTTTAACCAAGTCATACGATGAATGGTCGTATGCTGATATGTAAAAGTATTAAATAGGTCACGTTGTATACTGCTAACATAACGATAGCCTTCAGAACTCATAACATACTGAGTTTTGAAGGCTTTTTTGACCAATCGCTGGGCTTAAATTTAGATGTTTTTAGAATGTTTCTCCTAGTGATTGTGCTTTTAATATGGCAGCTGCTTTAATTTCTTCGCTACGTTCAGGATCTTTATTGTGGCCTTCAATAATAACCGTATCATATGATGGTACGCCAAAGAATCCCATCATCGCTTTAATGTAGCTGTCGCCATGTTCCAATGCATTCGCTGGTGCTTCTGTATAATAACCGCCACGTGACTGAATGTGTAACGCTTTTTTATCTGTTAATAGTCCAACAGGGCCATCAGATGTGTATTTAAATGTTTGGCCAGCAACAGCCACAGCATCAATATATGCTTTTACGACGGGTGGAAATGATAAGTTCCACATTGGTGTAACAAAGACGTATTTATCAGCATTCACAAATTGTTCTAATATCTCATTTAAACGTGTCACTTTTGTTTCTTCTTCTGCAGTTAAAACGTCGCCATTTTGTAGCTTACCCCATGCAGAGAAGACATCACCATCAATATAGGGTACATATTCTTTGAATAAGTCTACATGCACAATTTCATCATCTGGATGATGCGCTTCATACGATTTAATAAAGGCTTGACCTGCTGCCATTGAATTAGAGACCAACTCGTCTAAAGGGTGAGCTGTAATAAATAATAATTTTGCCATTGTTCGTTCGCTTCCTTTTCTGTTTTATCTTTTGAGTTTTTATCTACAGACCCTATTGTACCAAGTATACAAAATATATCAACGATAAATTTCGAATTCGTAATAAATCAGACTAATGGCCGATGTGATTGGGTGTAATCAGTTTTAAAAAGGGAAATTATCAACAAAAACAGAGCGCCATGACGTGGTCATGGCGCAGATTTGAAGTTAGACATATATTGTTATAAATGGATTATTTTTTAAGTAAATAATCGTATTTAGATGTATCTAATCCTTGTGCTTTTGCAGTTTTAACAAAATCTTTAACAGATTTGTATCCTAATAATTTGAAGTAAGCTCTGATGCCAGCTTTTGTTTTTTTGTCAGCATTTTTATCTAAAAGGATACCAACATAATCAAGCTAATGTTCCAAAATACGTGAATCGTCATGTAATACTATACCGCCTTTAGAATGTACAGCTGCGTCCGCTTGTTGATGTGGCACGGCCGCGAAAATGCCTGTTGCTAAAACTCCTGTTGTAACTGCAGATAAAATGACTTTATTAATATTCATTTGAATCACTCCTAGTTATTTGATGTCTTAACTATATCATGAATTTTTTAAAAATTGTTTTTATTTAATCATTCTTAAGATGATTTAAGTACGCGTTAAAAATATTGAGCCTGGATTTAATATAGTTTTGGTACGAAAATGTTTAAGAGGGATGGGGAGTCTGAAGGGAGAGGGCGGTTAGACTGTCGCACGTGTAATACATTGATTTCATCAAGCCTATTGGGACATAATGTCAGCTGTTTTGACATTCATACCAATGTTTTTTTACACAAATATGTAATGTTTCTTTAACTTTATAGACATAGGGTATATGTGTTTATGCATAGATGTCGAAAACGGATGATATCGGCATTTTGCCTTTCTTAATAAGATGTCAATATGGAGGGATATAATATTTTGAATGAGATGAAAACGATGGATCTGAAAGGGCGTTATTTAATAAAAGATACAGACTTTACGCAAGTGTTATTTAATGAACTTATAGACAGTGCAATAAAGTTAAAAAAAGATAAAGCGTTAGGTATCGTGCATCATGAACTTCAAGGTAAAAATATCGCATTATTATTTGATAAACCTTCAATGCGTACACGTGCCGCATTTGTATGTGCAGCATCAGAACTTGGCGCGCATGCTGAATTTTTAAGTGATTCGGATATTAAAATTGGTGAAAAAGACACCATTGAAGATACAGCGATTGTATTAAGCCGTTATTTCGATGGCATTCAATATCGTCATTCATCACAACAACGTGTAGAAACATTTGCTCAATATGCGGAGGTACCTGTGTGGAATGGTATGACGGATGACTGGCATCCTACACAAATGTTGGCAGATTTTATGACAATCAAAGAACACTTTGGGCACTTAGAAGGCATAACATTAACGTACTTAGGAGATGGTCGTAATAATATGGCCCATTCTTTAATGATGTCTGGCGCAATATGTGGGTTACATATACGCATTTGTGCACCCGAAACATTACAACCTGATGCTCACGTCTTAAAACAAGCAATCACAAGTGCTAAGCAGTCGAATGGGTCGATTGAAGTGACTACAAATATTGATGAAGCAGTAAGAGGTGCAGACATCTTGTATACCGACACGTGGGCATCTAAAGGGGAAGAAAGCGCAATTGCATCTCGAATTGCGTTATTAAAAGATTTCCAAGTCAATCAGGAATTAATGGAGAAAACGGGTCAACGTCACACATTATTTTTTCATTGCCTACCTGCGATTCATAATACGGAAACAGAATTTGGTCAAATGATATATGAAAAATTTGGACTAACGGCTTTAGAAGTGACAGATGATGTGTTTAAAAGTAAACAATGTAAATCTTTTGAGCAAACTGAAAACAAACTTCATACTTTGAAAGCATTGATGATTGCTACGATAGCAGGATGAAAATTAAAAATCTGATGGCACATATTTTGACTTATACAGTCGATACTGGTATAGTATCAGTGAATTTAAATTGAAAAAAGGTTGTATGCGGTCACATACAACCCGACAGGCCATTCATGGCTTACCATTCAGTTTGTACCATTCAACGTTTGTTGAATGGTTATTTTTTTTGCTGTGTCACAAGCACAAGACTCATGACGGTGAATACAATCATCAACATTTGATAATCGGTCATTAAATTTTACCCCTTTTCTGTTTAAGTTCTATAAGCATCACCCCGTTTTGTTTTAATCCTACGCCATTGACCTGTCTAAATGTATACTAACATAATACGAACGTATGTTCTACTTTTTCGAATAACTTTTTTATTTCGTTATGACCTATCAACGTAATCGGACATGAATTAGTACCTGGTGTCAACTCTTTTTACGCTATAAGTGTAAATATTTTGGTGGGCCTGAGCCCTTTGATAACATGAGTTCAGGAAGTAGAAAGGAAGTTAAAATATGAAGAATACAGAGCTTGTTGCACCAGAACGTTACAACATTGTTGATGAAATTGAAAAACATGCACTAACAGCGCATAAACTCGCATTGATTTATGAAAATGGCTTTAATCCACCAGTGAAAGTGACATATGAAACATTGATGCATCATGTGAATCAAGTCGCGCATGTACTGCAGCAATATGGGTTACAAAAGGGAGACCGAGTGCTCATCATGCTACCAAGAGCGATTGAAACATATGAAGTATACATCGCAGCGCTCAAAATGGGTTTAACCGTTATTCCAAGTTCTGAAATGTTACGTACTAAAGACTTGCAATACCGTATTAGTCACGCGAGCGTTAAAGCAGTGATTACGATGCCTGACTATATCAAAGAATTTGAAAAAGTGACGGAATATGAAACCTTAATCAAAATGCTAGTTACAGGACAACATGCACAATGGATATCTATTGCATCTGAGAAACAACAATATCCATCATATTTTGAAAAACAAGCAACACATCGTGATGATTTGGCAATTTTATCATATACATCAGGCACGACCGGTAACCCTAAAGCCGTGATGCATACCCATGGATGGGGCTATGCGCATATGCGTTTAGCGCCGAAACAATGGTTGAATATAGAGGAAGATGATCTCGTATGGGCAACAGCAGCCCCTGGATGGCAAAAATGGATATGGAGTCCATTTCTTTCAATTATGGAATCTGGTGCCACCGCTTTTGTATATAATGGTAAATTTCAAGCTTCACGTTATTTGGAATTGTTACAAGACTTCAAAATTAATGTATTATGCTGTACACCAACCGAATACCGAATGATGGCAAAACTACAAAATTTAACAGATTATGATTTGTCACATTTAAAAAGTGCAGTTTCTGCAGGGGAACCGCTCAATAAAGATGTAGTGAATCAATTTGAAGCGCACTTTAATTTAACGGTGCGTGATGGCTATGGTCAAACCGAGAGTACATTGCTTATCGGCTTTTTAGAAGATACACCTAAACGCCCTGGTGCAATGGGTAAAGCTATTCCAGGTACAGGGGTCACGATTGTTGATGATGAAGGTAATGAATTGGGTAGCAACGAAGAAGGCAACATTGCTGTTCCATTATCATTACCAGCGTTGTTCAAGGGTTATTATAATGACCATGAACGAACGGAGGAAGCGCGATTAGCGGGATATCATATTACCGGTGATTTGGCAGAGAAAGACGAAGATGGGTATTTTTGGTTTGAAGGACGTAAAGATGACATTATCATTAGTTCGGGCTATACCATTGGTCCATTTGAAGTTGAAGATGCGCTTACGCATCATGAAGCTGTAAAAGAATGTGCCGTCGTTGCAAGCCCTCATGCTGAAAGAGGACATATTGTAAAAGCATTTGTCATTTTACAAGAAGGGATTGAAGGAGATGATGGCCTCATACAACAAATGCAACAATTTGTGAAAGAGAGTGTCGCACCGTACAAATATCCACGAGCTATAGAATTTGTAGATACTTTGCCAAAAACGAACTCTGGAAAAATTCGTCGCATCGAATTGCGTCAAGCTGAACAAAGAAAATTCGCGAGAGACGAAGCATAAAATAATGATATGAGACAATCATAGTGTGTTAGTTTCGTTAATATAAATTGTATTCAAAAAGCCTTCAACGTTATAAAAAAGACGTTGAAGGCGATTTTTGTGAATCTTAATATCGCTCACAGTATTATATTAGGAATAAAGATATGAAAGCATAAATTAATGCGCATACATTAATGATAGTTAAACTCGAATATAGCACATCATATTTATAGCATTTGATGATTCCAATAAGTGTAATGATGAATGAAAGGCAAATCCAAGCACAAATCAATAATGCATATGTAGCCAGCAAGGTAGGTAGAATGAGGGCACATATACACATACAAGTTGATATAAACGTGAATGAGAGGGCCAAACATTTATACAATGTCCCCATGATGTAAACTCCTAAAATATATTTCGCCTCATTATAACATATTTATATTATGTTGAGATGCTTTTGTGAATTCCTTCAGCCGCGCGTATACCACTAAAAATACAACCGCCTAAAAATGTGCCTTCTAATGCACGATACCCGTGAACACCGCCACCACCAAATCCTGATGCTTCACCTGCCGCATAAAGACCTTTGATGCGCTCACGATGTTGATTAAACGCTTGACCGTCTAAGTCGGTTTGAATACCACCCAATGTTTTACGACTAATAATATGAAGTTTTACTGCGATTAATTTGCCGTTTTTACCACTTAATATCGGATGTGGTTTCGCCGTACGAATCAACTTATCACCTAGAAAGTGTCGAGCATTACGTATAAATGTAATTTGTGGATCTTTGCTAAATACATTTTTAATTTGTAAGTCACGTGCTTCAATTTCATGTTTGACATGATCGTAATCGATTAAATTTTCTCCAGTTAAAGTGTTCATTTTTTCAACTAACGTTTTTAAATCATCGGCCATCACAAAATCAGCGCCTTTATTTAAAAAAGCCTGAACAGGACCGGTTGCTTTTTTACCGAGTCGTTCTTTAATCACATGTTGAATCGCTTTATTTGTTAAATCAGGGTTTTGTTCTGAACCGGAGAGTACAAATTCCTTTTTTACAATATCTTCTGTAAGAATAAACCATGAATAATCATAGCCTGATTTCATAATGGTTTCGAGCGTGTGCAACGTATCAAATCCAGGATAGTCCGGTGCTTCCATGCGTGTTCCTGTCGCGGTAAACCACATGGAGGAAGGACCGGGAATAATACGAATGCCGTGTTTATTCCAAATAGGGCTATGGTTTTGAATGCCTTCAGTATAATGCCACATACGATCTTTATTCACGAGATTAACACCAGCATTTTCGCTAATTTCAAGCATCTTACCATCGGTCGAATCAGGCACACCTTGTATCATTGTTTTCGGGGCAGCGCCTAGGTGTTGTGGCCAATTTTGTCGAATCAATGCTTCATTTGCGCCAATGCCACCTGTTGTAATCAAGAGGTAAGACACCTCAAATTGAAAAGTATCGACTGCTTTACGTGAAGACGGCGCGCCAATTGGGACATCACTTTGTTCGAGTATGTTGCCAGAAATACTTTTAATAGCGTCACCTTCAATTTTAATGTCGGTTACTTGATGTCGCGGTAAAAATGTAAACTGACCCGACGCTTCATATTTCTTAACAAACGCGATAAAAGGGTTTACCAGACATGGTCCTGTCCCCCAAGTGATGTGAAAACGTGGCACAGAATTACCGTGACCAGAAGCGGAATGTCCACCACGTTCCGCCCAACCAAGTATCGGTGTCAATGTGATGCCCATGTCTTTTAAATACGCTTCTTTCTCATAAGTCGCAAAATGTACATACGCTTTGGCCCACTGATACGCCCAGTAATCATCCTCCTGTAAGCGATCAAATCCTGCTGAGCCTAACCAATCACGGAGTGCTAAGTCATAACTATCTTTAACGCCTAAACGTCGCTGAACTTTAGAATTCACTAAGAAAAGGCCACCAAATGACCAATACGCTTGTCCTCCCATTGCTTGAGGAGGTTCTTGATCAATCATTGTGACACGGTGCCCACGCTTTAACAACTCCGTCGCAGCAACCAGTCCGCTTAACCCAGCACCAATAATATGAATATGTTTTTGCATAACGTCACCCCGATCTTTGTTTTATCTTTAGTATCCCATATCAACAAGATAAGATTCAAAAGTTAACCCCATTCGTAAATATAAAATTCTCACAAAATTCATTAAAACTTTAAATAAAAATCACATCGTGTTCATACATCAATGGTAGTATAGCGATGATTAATAAAAAGGAGTTTACAAATGAAAAAAAGGAATCAGGTTCAATGGATGCATAAAGTGATAGTTGGCACAGCTTTGTTTGTCTTAGGTAGTTCGCTCGTAGTAGGGGCATTTGAAAATGTACATATCGTTCCTGATAAAGTACATGAAGTGCGTTAAAGTTATATTGATGTAAAAAAACGCAGAAGCGAGAGGGGGCGCTTCTGCGAAAAAGTTTCGATTAATTTATAGGAATTCGAGACGGTGATGTCTCAGAATGTTGCATTTTAGGTAGCGTAATTTCAAGCATACCGTTGTCATAAGATGCATGAATGGTGTCTCGTTCAACGTTATTGAATGTGAATTGACGTTTCACACTTGAAGTACGACGTTCACGATGTACAATAACGCCATCGTCATTTTCTTTTTCATTATTTTCAGTGTGAGCTGCAGCTATAGTTAAAATATTGTTATCAAAATCAACGTGAATGTCTGATTTTGCCATACCTGGCAGTTCAGCGCTGACAACATATGCATCTTCACGTTCAGAAATATCTGTTTTAAAAGCTTGAGATTGCATGAAACCTTGACCAAAATCTTTGAAAAGATCACTCGGAGTCATATCAAAAATAGAATGATTAAAAGGTTTTAATTGGAATGGCATAAAGCATCGCTCCTTCATATTTTAGAATGTCACAAATATCAAGAAACTGAAATGGTAAAGGTCACATCTAATCCTTTACAATCTTATTATATGACAAAGGTCAAAAATAGTCAAGGTCAAAGTATTGTGCTTGGTGTAAATTGAAACCCCTTCGTTTATTAATCGAGGGGCTATTATACAATCTCCGTGAGGGTGCTAATAATTAAATAAATGTTTAGTAAGCATAAGATGATTGTTAAAATCCATCCAATGATGTTGACTAATTTTGTATTAACGAAAGGCGCTCCCATGATGCCCTTGTTGTTCGTTGCTATGATGAGTGGGATGATGCTGAGAGGTAAAGCAATGCTTAAAAATACTTGTGTAAATATAAGTAAATCTTCTATACGTTGGGTGTCAGCGCCATACATCAGCAAGCATACAAAAACTGGCAAAATGGCAACTAACCGTGTAATGACTCTACGTACCCAAGGTTTCATTTTCAAATGGATAAAGCCTTCCATTACAATTTGACCTGACAATGTGCCAGTGATGGTAGCGTTTTGTCCTGCCGCAAGTAAAGCCACCGCAAATAATGTACTTGTCACACCGCCACCAATGGCATTCGCAACATGTGATGTTTTTAAGGCATCATATAATTCATAAAAACGTCCAAGTTCCTGGCTCGTACCATAAAATAATGCTGCACCTAATATTAACAATAAACAATTCACTATAAAGGCCACAGACAATTGAATATTGGAGTCTATTTGTGCAAAATGAATCGCTGCTTTTTTAGAGGCATCATTTTGTCTATCGTATGTTCTTGACTGCACAATAGAGGAGTGCAAATACAAATTATGTGGCATTATCGTTGCGCCAATAATCCCTAATGACATGTAGAGTATTCCGTTGTTAGTAACAATATCTTGGTGAGGAATAAACCCTTGTAATAATGCTGCGGTATCCGGCTTTGCCATATACACTTCAAATAAGAAAATAATGAAAATCGTAAATATGAGTACGCCGACGATAGCCGTAATTTTTCGGAAACCAAATTTCATAATTAGTAATAATAAGAATACATCCACAATGGTAATCGTAGCGCCTATAATAAGCGGAATTTGAAATAATAAATTCAACGCTATTGTACTGCCAATTACTTCAGCGATGTCTGTAGCAATGATGGCAAGTTCCGCGATGATCCATGCGACTATCGCATATTTTTTCGAAATCATTTTCCGAGTAACCTGCGCTAAATCCATGTCGCTCGCAATTCCTAAGCGTGCGCTCATAGATTGTAAAAACATAGCACTTAAGCTAGAAATTAAGATGACAAATAATAAGATATAGCCATAACTTGCGCCACCACCCATGGAGGTAATCCAATTGCCTGGGTCCATGTAACCGACAGCCACTAACAATCCAGGTCCTATAAATTTAGATAATCTTGAAAAATAAGAACCCTGTTCTTTAAAACTGACTGTATTGTTGATTTCTTCCAGACTTTTACTCATCTTAAGCACCTCCATACAATAAGTTTAGGTTTGCCTAACAAAGTTATTATACAATAATTCATAAAGGTGTAAAGTTGAAAGTCTTGTTGAAATTAAAAATATATTAAATGGTTGATAAAATGATATAAATAGTGCGAAAAAAGAAACAACCATCCGCCTTCCATTAGATTCAAGGGGATGGTTGTTTTGTTTTGTATCATAGTAATTGATTAACGTTTGGCTTCCCATTTTTCAGTCCATACGTTGTCGTTGGCTTGGCCTTTAAAATCACTTACACCAGTAATTTTATCGATGACTGCTTCAAGGTTCGTTTTGTTTGAATGATAGGCGTTAATATAAGTTTTGACCATCGTGGCATCATGAAGATGTGTTGTAAAGTTAAGTGACACAAAAACAGTTGGCACTTCGTGTACGTACCATGGAATTTCGTTACTCATAGCTGTGGACCATCGAATCCGATAATTATTTTCTGCTGCATAGCCAATGATATTTGCGAAAACGAGTGCAGCATCCACATGTTGTCGATACTCCAATGTCTTACCTTTAATGCGCGTAGAGCCGTCATTGAGCGTGACGTTAAAGCCACGTCGTTCTAAAATATCAATAATATTTTGGGTTACAGACTGGTCTGCTTTATAAATACCATCTTTTTCACCTTCAATCATGTATAGGCGAATATTTGGATGTGTGTCTGGTTTGATTGGCAATTCGTTCAACGTATTTTTAACTAATGTAATGCCTAAATCTGCAGCTTCATGTTGCATTTCTAGGTGGGCTGTTGCACCTATGACATCTAATTCAGAAGGTGCGTGTGTAAGTGTGTGTTGCTGTTGCTTTTCTGGAAGGTGGAGTTTTGCTTTTAACCCAAGAATACGGCGTAAGGCATCGTGTAAACGTACTTCAGTAATGATGCCGTTACGATAACCGTTAAGCATAAAGTTAAAATCCTCTTCAATATCATTGAAAAATAAAAACATGTCACATCCCGCAGCAATAGAAAGGGGCACGTAATCTTCTCGGCGCATTGAAGCGGTCATGCCTAACATATGGCTTGCGTCTGTAATAACTAGACCATTAAATTTGAGGTCGGTTTTTAATAAATCGGTTATTAACTCTTTTGATAATGAAGCTGGTAAAATATCAGCATCTGTTAATTTAGGATTTAACAATTTTGAGTAGGCTGGTTGAGCGATATGGCCTGCCATAATCATTTCAACACCACGTTCAATATGGTTTTCGTATACTTTTCTAAAAGAGTCATCCCACTGTGCTACAGTTTGTTCATTGACACCTAACACTAAATGCTGATCACGTTCTTCTGTGCCATCACCCGGGAAATGTTTCACGCATGTAATCATATCATCATTTTGACGATAACCGTCTATATAGGCATTAGAATAACGTATCACTGTTTCGGCATTTGTACCATAACTTCGTGTGTTCACAATGGTATTACGCCAGTTTTCTACAATATCGACGCAAGGATCAAAGTTCACATTAACGCCTAACGCTTTGGCTTCTTTACCAGAAACAAAGCCCGCATTAAATGCTACTTGTGTTTGTTGTGTAGCTTCACATTGTGCCGCAGACGCGATATAAGTCCCATCATTACATGCGCCATTCCCACCAGCATCACAGTTTGCGGCAACGAGTAAAGGGATTTTACTATGTGATTGTAAATCATTTAAAAGGGTTTGAACTTCATTTTTATTCCCTCCTTGATAACGCGCGCCACCGATATGGTATTGCTCTAAAATCTCATGATTAGACAAGGTACCTTCATTGAAATCACCTTCTTTTTCAAGTGAAAATAAATTAAAAAAGAGTTGTCCTATTTTTTCTTCATCTGACATGGACTGAATCGTCGACTCCACCCATGAGATTTGTTTATTATTTAAGAAATATGGTTTTTCAGTTAAGTTTACGTTTGGCATGTTTATTTCGCTCCTTCAAAGTTTTGATAAAACGTTTGAATTAATTCGTTTTGAACTGTTTGATCGAACGTATTGGAAATAAATAAATCACTATACACATCATAAAATTTTTTCCAAGATGCATTTTCATGATGGGCAAGTATTGGATAAAAAAAGATATTATTGGTTTGTGCTGCTTTTAAATCGCCTTCAGCATCTCCAATCATGATCATATGTTCAGGTTGATAGTGGGCTTTAAGTTTACTGATACAATGTTCTTTTGTTCCAGCTTCTTGGGCGAACAGTCCTGAAATATAAGGCATAAGGCCATGATGTTGCCACTCATTTTCAACGGCAGACTGATTGGCAGATGACACAATGACCACATCAGCGACCTGACTGACTTTTTCTAAAGAGGCTTTGACATGGGAAAATGGTCCAACACTAGGAAGTTGCTTAATTTTCTCATTCACGCGTAAGGACCACGCTAACGCACGTTTAAGTCCTGTTTTCTCAGGGTTATGTAGTATATCCTTCTCTAGTTGAGGGTTTGAAAATACGGAAGTATGATCGACCCATTGTTTAATATCCTCATAATCTTCTACAGTAATACCTTGGGTGTGAAGCTCAGTTAACATTTTTTCTAATCCTTTAAAACGGTTAATACCTCGTGTGATTTCGTAAAGATTAAACGTGTTCCATCTTTTTAGAATGTGATCACGATGGGCATCTAACTCCCAAATGTCTAGTATCGCAGGCCCGAACGCACGCTCATGCTTGATTGTCATAGTATCCATACCACAGCCATCTGAATCAATACAGATGAGGTGTGTATGTGAAGGGGTATATTGACTTAATGCGGATGTCATAATCTCCATTCCTTTCAAATAAAATTGCTATAATATAGGTGAGGTGACACCTAATGATTGATGTAAAAACGTTAGAAATTGTAAAAGCACATGCATTGGATTTATTAAAATTAGACATGAACGTGTTTGAATTAACGGATTATAAACAAATGAGCCATATTTTTAAATCACCTTTCACTAATGTGAAACGTAAACAGTTTAAAATCGATTTTCAACGTTTCATATCGCAATTAGAAAGTCGTAAAATTTATCATTATAAGAATCTATTTGGCGTTCAATATGTGTTGTTCAAGTATAAAAAATACAATCAAATCGTGATTATTGGTCCGTTTTTAGAAAAAAGACCTAATGAACGAATGTGTCATGAGATGTTATTGAATGCGAATATTTCCATTTCTAATTTAACTACACTTAAGCAGTACTTGATAAAGGTTCCCGTATGTCACTATAATGATGCGTTAAAAATGGCACATTTAGCGGTTCGGTTTTTAAAAAATAAGTTTTCCCATTATCCGGTGGTGCATATTGATTTTAATTTTCATCCAGAATCTGTGAGTTATGCTGAACAAAAATTACAGCATCATTATATGATGACGGACATTAAAGCTAGGTATGAGCTAGAAAATAAAATGTTAGCAGCAATTCAAAATGGGAATATTGATGAAGCGTTAGCACTTCATACGCAAATGAATTTATTTGTATCAGGGTTGAAACGTTTAAAAGATGATTTACTGAATTTAAAATATCGTGCGTATTTACAAAATACGTTATGTCGTAAAACGATTGAAAAAGCCCGAGTGAATTTGCTTACAATTGATGTCTTGTCTGCAAAGTATGCGGCTTTAATTGATGAAGCAGAAAATATTGAGATACTCGAAATCGTAACGCATGATATGATTCGTGAGTATGCTGAAACAGCGCTCAAAGTAAATGCATTGAAGCACAGTCCAAAAATCAACAAAGTTATTCAATATATTGAGATGTATTTAGATCAAACTTTGACTTTGAGTGAGTTGGCTAAAAGCGTTAAATTATCCCCGACCTATCTTTCTCGCACATTTAGCCAAGAAATCGGGAAAACGATCCCTCAATATATTATGGAACTGAGACTTAAAAAAGCATGTGACTTACTTGAAACTACAGAGATGCCAATTGAGCATGTGGCCCAATATGTAGGTTTCAAACGGCAAAGTTACTTTAGCCACTGTTTTAAAAAGGTGTACGGATGTACACCGATTCAATATAAGCAAACTTATAACGAAAAAAGTAAACGCTTTCTTCGTTGATTTAAAACTATCATGTGTGGCTGAAAAAATAAGGGCAAAAAATAAAAAAATTTTCAATTTGTGTATTTTTTTGCGGATATACCTCAATATTTTAAATATAATGACAAAAATTTGATAAAAATATAAAGGATTAAAGGCTGAAATTCCAAAGCAAATTACGAACTATCAGAAAATTGAGATAAAAGATATAGTAATGTAATCAGATATACAAAACGTTTTCATATCAAGGCTTACAGGCTTTGAAGGGAAACGTTTTTTTGTTTTGAAAAATTAAAAGACAAGCTGGATTTATGGATGTGAAATTGACTGTCCAACAATCAAAAATATAATGAAAGTGAGTTGGAAAAGCGGAATGTTTAGGAGGGAGAAAATGAAAAAATATCGCATATTGGAACGCATGCATCATCACTATCTTGTAGCAGTTGTGCGAGGTGAATCTAAAGAGGGCGCACTTCACACTACGACGCACATTATAGATGGTGGGATACGCAACATTGAAATCACATTCACGACACCTGAAGCACATGATGTTATCGCAGAAGTAAAGCGTTTATTTAGTGAGGACGACATTGTTGTCGGCGCTGGGACAGTGCTCGATCCGATGACAGCGCGTTTAGCTATATTAAATGGCGCGGAATATATCGTGAGTCCGCATTTTGATAAAGACATCGCAAAAATGTGCAACTTATACAGTATTCCTTATTTGCCAGGATGTGGCTCCGTTACAGAAATCACAGAAGCATTAACGTATGGTGTTGACGTAGTAAAGTTATTTCCTGGTGATATATTAGGTGCAAACTTTATAAAAAATGTGCACGGACCGATTCCGCACATAGAGATGATGCCATCAGGTGGCGTAGCATTAAACAATTTACATGAATGGATTGAAAAAGGCGCATTTGCAGTAGGTATTGGAAGTGCATTAACGAAAGGTGCTCAATCAAGTCATGATGAAATTATAGCTTCCAATACAGAACAATTTGTCAAAAAATATCGCGAAATTGTAGGGTGATACGATGTCTGTGATTACATTAGGTGAAGTTTTAATGCGCTTATCCACTACGCAGCACCAACGTTTTCAAGCATGTTCTTCATTAGCCTGTCACTATGGCGGTGCTGAAATGAACGTTGCTATAGGATTATCTGGTTTTGGTGTTCCTACAGCTATGATTACTGGGATACCCAAAAATGCATTAGGAGATACAATCATTCAAACGTTACATCGATATAACGTAAATACAAAAAACGTTTTTCAAAAAGAAGGGCGCTTGGGACTTTATTTTGTAGAAGAAGGTTTTGGTCAACGTGCGCCAAACATTATATATGACCGAGAACATAGTGTTTTTAATCAGATGACATTAGAAGATACACACATAGAACAGATGTTGCACGACTATGATTGGTTTCATTTCACAGGAATCACACCTGCACTCAATGACACTTTATTCAAATTAATGAAGAAGATTACGCGCATAGCGAAACAACAAGGGATGACAATCAGTTGTGATTTAAATTATCGCGCTCAATTGTGGGACTTTCAAACAGCGCGTGATAAAATGTCAGAACTTTTGCCAAATGTTGATATCATTTTTGGCTATGAGCCACTCAATTTAATAGATATTGCTACAGGTGAAGACAAAAAAGATACGTTGTCACGCAATCCATCACTTGATGACCTACGTCCAATATTAAAAGAAATCCATGAGCTTTATGATCTTCGCTATATCGCATTTACACAACGAAAAATTTTTAACCATAAAAGAAACCGCTTACAAAGTTTTATTTCTACCACACATGAGATAGTTAAATCACCCTGTGTCGATGTTGACATCTTAGAGCGTGTCGGTTCGGGAGACGCCTTTAGTGTGGGGGTTTTGTATGGTTTGATACAACAATGGTCGCTTCAAGAAACAGTCGATTTTGGGTTAAAAAATATGTGCTACAAACATACGATACACGGTGACTATTGTTATGCCGCTTTAGATGAAGTTCAATCAATGCAGTTCAACGGCAGTGATATAAATCGTTAGAAAGAAGGCGAGACTATGACATCGCAAATCACATTAAATGACCAAAAAAAATTAAAAAAGTTTCAAAAAATAGATGCTCCCATTTTGAAATTTAAAGAAAAATTGGCCTACGGTTTTGGCGATTTAGGAAATGGCCTCATGTTTGACATGGGTATGATTTATCTTTTGAAATTTTACACTGACATTTTAGGTATTTCAGCATTTTACGGAGGATTAGTATTTTTAGTCGCAAAAATATTTGATGCATTTGTAGATACAGGTGTTGGCACTATTGTAGATTCACGACGTAACATTGGACCTAAAGGTAAATTTAGACCATTTATTTTATACGGAACGGTTCCGTTGGCGTTGCTTACTGTACTGTCGTTTATTTCTCCTGATTTATCCTACACTGGAAAAGTAGTTTGGGCATTTGCGACCTATATGTTATTTAATATGGCTTATTCAGTTGTTAATATTCCTTATGGGTCACTTTCAGCTTCAATGTCTTTGAATTCTGAAGACCGTACTCAGCTCTCGGTTTTTCGTAATATGGGCTCTCAAGGTGCGCTTTTCTTCGCAGGGATTGTCGTTATTCCAATGGTCGATCGCTTTTCGAATCATACAGTAGGTTATCCAATAGTTGTAGCTGTACTTTCAGTGATTGGCGTCGTGTTGCATCTCATTTGTTATAAAGGAGTAAAAGAGCGTTATGTTGTTCAAAGAGAAGAAGTGAAAGGGACAAATAAAAAAGCGTTCTTAGGACTGTTAAAAAATGAAGCATTCGCTGTATTAGCAATTTATACTCTACTCACGATTATGGCACTATTTTTAAAACAATCTGTGCAACTTTATTACTTTGAATATGTGATGGGTTATCCAAATCTTGTGGGGTTAGTGAGCACATTAAACTTTGCAGTATTGTTCCCAGCACTTTACTTAACAACGATTCTAAGTAAAAAGTTTGGCAAGAAAGCGACTGCTTTAATCGGTGTTGGCGGTTTTATTATTTTTGAATTTTTAAACTACGCCTTCTTTGGAGAACAACTCGTATCATTTTTAATCGTTAGCACCATTTCTTCATTCTTTTTAGTCATTCCAAATACTGTGACATGGGCGTTTATTGCTGACGTTGTCGAATACGGTCAATGGAAATCTGGTATTCGCTCGGAAGGTATCATTTATTCAAGCTATAGTTTTACGCGAAAAGTATCGCAAGCATTGGCAGGTTTTGTTCCTGGTGTTGCGTTAACGGTGATTGGCTACCAACCAAATGTACAACAAGCTGCAGAAACGTTACATGGATTGAGATTTCTATTTTTTGTCATTCCTGCAGGAGCAAGTTTAATCGCATTATTAATCTTTTTATTCTTCTATCCACTTACTGATAGAAAACATAAACAAATCGTTAAGGAACTTACGTTAAGAGAAGAAGTTTAAGGAGGATGACTCATGACTTTTATTCATAAAAATTTTATGCTCACCAATGAAACGGCACGTCATTTATATCACACTTATGCCCAAACTATGCCGATATATGACTATCATTGTCATTTAGATCCTAAAATGATTAGCGAGAATACACATTTTGATAACATCACAGACCTTTGGTTAGGCGGTGATCATTATAAATGGCGCGCAATGCGTGCACAAGGCATTGATGAATACTATATCACTGGTGCGGCAGAACCTAAAGAAAAATTTAAAAAATGGGCGGAAACGTTAGACAACGCTGTGGGCAATCCACTTTATCATTGGTCTCATCTAGAGTTGAAAATGTATTTTGATATTGACGACCGCTTAAGTTCAACCAATGCAGAAGACATATATGACCGTGCAAACGCCTATTTAAAATCACATCATGTGACAACACAATCGCTCATTTCTGATTCCAATGTGGCACTGATTTGTACGACTGATAATCCGACAGATACTCTTGAGTATCATGATGCCATTCGTGCACAAGATGGATTTAAAACAGCTGTACTCTCAGCATTTCGTCCTGATGAGGCGTTTAAAGTGGGCACATCGCAATTTATTGATTTTGTGAAAAAATTAGAAAGCCAAACGCATCCCATCGTAGATAGTGGGGACTTCGTAAAGGCTTTAAAACAACGTATTGATTATTTTCATCAAAAAGGTGGCCGTTTAGCGGATCATGGTTTAGAAGAAATTCGTTTTGAAGCGTTTGATGCGGTTGAGATTAATACAATCTTTGAAAAAGCGTTAGAACAAGAACCTATTTCTGAAAAAGAATATTTCCAATTTCAAACCTTTATCTTGCGTGAATTGAGTAAAGCGTATAGTGAAAAAAAATGGGTGATGCAAATTCATTTTGGCGCCATCCGTAATAATAATACGCGTGCATTTTCAAAAATAGGACCAGATGCGGGTTTTGATTCAATAAGAGATCAAGAAAATTTAGCAGCTCATTTAAATGCGACGCTCAATATGATGGAAGCGGACAATCATTTACCGAAAACGATTCTTTATAATTTAAACCCGGTTTATAACGATATTGTTGGCGCTACTATCGCAAACTTTCAAACAGAACCAGGGATAAAAAGTAAAATTCAACATGGTGCGGGATGGTGGTTTAATGATACAAAACGCGGCATGTTGAACCAAATGACTTCACTCGCTGATCAAGGGCTACTCATGCATTTTGTCGGTATGTTGACAGATTCACGAAGTTTTATTTCCTATTCACGTCATGATTATTTTAGACGTATTTTATGTAATTTTATTGGAGAATTAGTTGAAAACGGTGAAATTCCGAATGATAACGCGTTATTAAAACGCATGATTGAAAATATATGTTATGACAATGCCTATCATTATTTTAATTTAGGGGGAGTGACGGACGATGAAAATGACATTTCGATGGTACGGGAAAGATGACCCGATTTCACTCGAATATATTAAACAAATTCCTGGTATGAAAGGAATTGTAAGTGCGATATATGATGTGCCTGTAGGTGAGGTATGGCCATTAGAAAAAATTAAAGCATTAAAAACAACCGTTGAACAGGCAGGGCTTGAATTATCTGTAATTGAAAGCGTACCAGTTCACGAAGATATTAAACTAGGTAAACCTTCACGTGACACTTATATTGAAAATTACTGTGAGACTTTAAGACATTTAAGTCAATGTGGTATTCATACGGTTTGTTATAATTTTATGCCTGTGTTTGATTGGACACGTTCACAATTAGATTATGTTCTAGAAGATGGGTCAACAGCACTCATTTATGATGAAAATGATGTTGAAAAAATGAATCCATTGAGTGGTGAGTTGTCGCTACCAGGATGGGATTCGAGCTATACGAAAGAAGATTTGGCATCATTGTTTCATGATTATGCTTCTGTTGATGAAGAAACGTTATGGGACAATTTGACGTATTTTATTCAAAAAATCATGCCCGTTGCTGAAGAAGAAAACATGTTAATGGCGATTCACCCGGATGATCCGCCTTGGAACATTTTTGGCTTACCGCGCATTATCACGAATAAAGAGAATTTAGAGCGTTTTATTAACATTTATGATTCTAAATCGAATGGATTAACGTTATGCTCAGGTTCACTCGGTGCAGATAAATACAATGATTTTGTTGATATATTAAGGTATTTTGGTGAAAAAGATCGTGTGAACTTTGTCCATGCCAGAAACGTCAAATTAGTTGGTGACAAATCATTCCAAGAGTCTGCACACTTATCAGAAGCTGGTTCTATCGATATGTATGAAGTTGTAAAAGCAATGCATAGCTTTGGCTATGAGGGCCCAATACGTCCAGACCATGGCAGAATGATTTGGGGAGAAACTGGTAAACCGGGATATGGCTTATATGATCGTGCGCTCGGTGCTGTGTATTTAAATGGTCTGTATGAAGCAATTACGAAAGATAATCAATAGGGGGTGTGAAGGATGCAATTACCACTTCAAGTCGATTTGAAAGATAAAGTAGTCGTGATTACCGGTGGCGCAGGTGTTATAGGTAGTGAAATGTCGCGTGCCTTAGCCAAAAGCGGTGCACGCGTTGCGATTGTGAGTTTGAATAATACTGCGGATGATTTGGTGAAAGAGATTGAAGAAGGCGGTGGTATAGTTAAAGTATTTTTAGGCGATGTCACACAAAAAGCAGATATGGAAGCTATACGACAAGCCATTCATGAGACGTTCGGCAGCGTAGATATTCTAATTAACGGTGCTGGTGGCAATGCACCTGGTGGCACGACGGATGATGAGCGTTATGATTCCAATCAACATGGGTCGAAAACATTCTTTGATCTCAACGAAAAAGATGTCGGTTTTGTTTTTGATTTGAACTTTTTAGGCACATTTATTCCGACACAAGTGTTCGCGCAAGATATGGTTGGTAAAAGTGAAGCCACAATCATCAATATTTCATCCATGAATGCATTTAAACCGCTCACAAAAATTCCAGCATATAGTGGTGCGAAATCTGCGGTTAGTAACTTTACTGAATGGCTAAGCGTATACTTTTCAAAAACAAATATTCGTGTCAATGCGATTGCGCCTGGGTTTTTACTTACACAACAAAATGAAGCGTTACTATTAGATCAAGACGGAAATTATACAGAACGTTCTCAAAAAATATTAGCTGCGACACCGATGGAACGGTTTGGTGAACCGAATGAACTCATTGGCGCGTTACTTTTTTTAGCGTATGCGCCGGCATCAAGTTTTGTGAATGGTGTTGTGTTACCTGTAGATGGTGGATTTAATGCTTATTCAGGTGTGTAACGTTAAAGAGGAGGCGTTAAAATGTTATATCCAATCATAACAGAGACAAGGCACGTCCTAGATTTATCAGGCATTTGGAAGTTTAAATTAGCAACGCACGATAGTATGATTGATGTCACAGAACCACTAAATACCACTCAAGTAATGGCGGTTCCTGGTTCGTACAATGACCAGGGTGTCGTTCAAGAGATACGTCAACATGTAGGTGATGTATGGTATGAACGCACATTTACCATTCCTAAACATTTAAAAGATGAGCGCATCGTTTTAAGATTCGGCTCGGCGACACATTATGCGGAAGTGTATGTAGATGGTAAAAAAGTCGTCGAACATACAGGAGGATTTTTACCTTTTGAAGCGGACATTAGCACACAAGCCACCGTTGGCACACACCGTTTAACTGTTAAAGTGAACAATATTTTAACGCATGCTACATTACCGGTCGGCAATTATTCAGAAGAAAAACAAAGTGATGGGACGCTTAAAAAAATAAATACACCGAACTTTGATTTCTTTAACTATGCTGGTCTGCACCGTCCGGTTAAAATTTATTCCACACCTAAACAATATATTAAAGATATTGTCATTGTTCCTGAGGTGATAGATGAAACTGAAGCAGCCGTTCATTATGAAGTTGAACTCGGCAATGCATATAGCGATATTGACAATGTTAAGGTGACGATATTAGATGCTTCTGAACGTGCGTGTGTTGAACATAGTACGCTTTCAGGCACAATGACACTCAATGATGTGCATTTGTGGCAACCTTTAAACGCATATCTTTATCAATTGAAAGTAGAGTTATTTCACGATGGAGAACTTTTAGACGTCTATTACGAACGCTTTGGTGTACGTAGTGTCGAAGTGAAAGCGGGACAGTTTTTAATTAACAATCAACCCTTTTATTTTAAAGGTTTTGGAAAGCACGAAGATACGTATTATCATGGACGTGGTTTGAATGAAGTGGCCAATGTCATGGATATTGAACTGATGAAATGGATCGGTGCCAATTCATTTAGAACATCGCATTACCCATATTCTGAAGAAATGATGCGTTTAGCGGATGAACAAGGTATTGTTGTTATTGATGAAACGCCCGCTGTAGGGCTCCATTTAAACTTTTTTGCAGCATTGGGAGATGTGTCTGATCCAGTTGATACGTGGAAAGACATCAAAACGCAGACGGCACATGAAGCGGTCATTCGTGATTTGATACAACGTGATAAGAACCATGCGTGTGTGGTCATGTGGTCGATTGCAAATGAGCCAGAATCCAATGCAAAAGGCGCTAAAGCATACTTCGAACCATTAGTGCAGTTAGCACGTGAATGTGATCCGCAAAAGCGCCCTGTAACGATTGTGACGATATTAATGGCACAACCACATAACTGTGAAGTTCAAGATTTAGTCGATGTGTTATGTCTCAATCGCTATTACGGGTGGTATACGCAAACGGGTGATTTAGAAGCGGCTAAAGTTGCGTTGCGTCAAGAACTTGAAGCTTGGACCAAACGCCAACCCGGAAAACCAATGATGTTTACAGAATATGGTGCAGATACTTTAGCAGGATTTCATGCGATAGATGACCAATTATTTACAGAAGAATACCAAGTGAAATATTATGAGGCCAATCATGAAGTAATCGATACTTTTGATTGTTTCATTGGTGAACAAGTATGGAACTTCGCTGATTTTGAAACAAGTAATGGGATTATTCGCGTGAAAGGAAATAAAAAAGGGATTTTCACACGTGAACGTGCACCCAAAGCCATCGCACATTATTTTAGAAACCGTTGGCATGCGATACCTGATTTTAATTACAAATCATAAATCAACCATTTACTTTTAAACATAGTATCGCCTTCAAAATACCTGAAAATGTATTTTGAAGGCGATTTTTTTGTTTTAAGGTATGAAATAAGTGCTAAAAAAGATAGAACAGTGAATGGTTTAGTGCGTTTTATGATTAATATTTTGATTGATGTCATCTACCATTTTTCTACTTTGGATATAATGATAAACCCACATGATTAGATAGATTAAAATGAAAATAATTGTAAAAGTGAAAAATGCACCTAATTGGAGTGGAAACCACCCAGCTAATATCGATAAAGGCACAAAACCAACATAACTCACTACAAAATGTATGACCGTCATACGTGTAATGCTCCAATCAGTTTCTTCAAAAATACGATTCACCTGTCCGAATAAAATACCAATACAACCCCAAATGATGATGGAAATCAACATGGTGATAGTCTCATTAAAATGTGACAAATACCACTCCCCCATCGTTGACTCAGGGGATAATGGAAAATAGTGACCATCACCACTGATAAGGCTAAAAAAGATCGAAATGCTTAAGCCAAATAATACGCCCACTGCAAAGCTATGTTTAATTCTTTTCATAATGTCAATCGCTCCTTTATCGTTTTTAAATAACGTCGAGATGAGTATGTCGTATAGTCATGATGTAGACACATTCTAATTAACCCATTTGGTTCGATCGCTAATTTTTTGAGTTGGTTGATATTAATAATTTCTGATTTAGAAATACGTATAAATTGTGAAGGAAGTGTGTTTTCAAGCGCATAGAGTCTGGATTTAAGGACATATTGCCCATCAAGAGTAATCGCCACGACGGCCTTGTTTTCAGTTTTGATACTCAAAATATTTTTAACTTGAATAAAAGATATGGTGTCATCATGATGGCCAGTGAGTTGTTCAACATGATCAAGGTCTTCAATACACTGCACAACCGTTTTGATTTTGTCGTTCAATTTAGGGGCTTCGATTGTTATTTTGGGAACTTGGAATTTGTCATTAATGATAAGGTTCAATTTCATCGTTTGTGCTCCTTTCACTTTGATTAAACCATATTTTGAATTAAAAAAATTAAAAAGTGACTAAACGGTCACTTTTTAATACTCACTGGTTAGAAATCGTTTATCACAAGTGTATACGCTAATTGTAAACTTATAATTTAAATAGGTTTACAATTGAGGTATTACGATTTAAGATGTTTAGGTGTACGCATTTTATACATATAGGTGATAATGATGAAAATATTTGTAACTGGTACGAATACAGACATAGGTAAAACGTATGTGATTACCAGATTATGGCAACGTTTAACGCAGTTAGGTATTTCCACCGTGATTTTTAAACCCTTTCAAACAGAAGAAATTACAGAAGGTGTTTATCCTGATTTAGAAGCTTATAAAACAGAATGTGGTTTAGATTATCAGACCACAGGACTTTATAAATTTCATGCGCCTGTTTCACCACATTTAGCATTTAAACAAGAGCCTGAACAGCAGTTTGATTTATCAAACGTCACGGCTAAATTGTCAGCTTTAGAAGCACAATATGACGTCATTCTAATTGAAGGTGCGGGCGGCATTGCAGTGCCGATTCACATTGAAAAAGGGTCATATTTTATGACAACGGATTTAATTCGTGAGACAGCTGACGCCGTTTTAAGTGTTGTACCAGCGCAACTTGGAGCAATCAGTGAAACGATTGTACATCAAGCGTACCTTGAACAACATCAATGTCCACCGAATCTCATTGTAATGAATCGTTATACGGATACTATCATTGAGCGAGATAACTTAGAAACACTTCAAAAATATTTGAATAAGAGGATAATGACCTTTCCTGAACAAGGTTGTGCTGAGGATTTCCCAGGTCATATTTTGAAACTTTTTAGGGAGGCGATTTTAAATGAAACATCAAACGCTTGTAGATAAAAATTTAGAATTTGTGTGGCATCCATTTACTCAAATGGGCGTCTATCGTCAACATGATCCCATCATTATTAAAAAAGGAAAAGGCAGTTATCTTTATGATACGAAAGGGCGTCGTTATCTAGATGGTTATGCATCTTTGTGGGTCAATGTACATGGACATGGTGAGAAGCGTTTAAATAAGGCGGTTGAAAAACAATTATCGTCTATCGCACATTCAACTTTACTTGGTTCGTCTAACATACCTTCCATTTTATTGGCTGAAAAATTAGTGGATATTACACCTACGTCATTACGTAAAGTGTTTTATTCAGATACAGGTAGTGCAGCTGTAGAAATTGCGATAAAAATGGCTTATCAATATTGGAAAAATATTGATCCTGTGAAGTACAAAAAGAAGAATAAATTTATTACGTTCAAAAATGGATATCACGGTGATACTATTGGCGCTGTGAGCGTTGGCGGTATCGATACCTTCCATCATATATTCCATGATTTGATTTTTGAAAATATTCAAGTGGGTTGTCCTTCGTTTTATCACAGTCAATACGAATTAGAACAAGAACTGCGAGAGGCGCTACTCGATCAAATTGAACATTTATTACAAACACGTGCTGATGAAATTGTAGGCGTTGTAATGGAACCATTAATTCAAGGTGCGACAGGGTTATTTGTGCATCCTCAAGGGTTTCTAAAAGGGGTTGAACAATTGTGCCGTCAATACAATGTCTTACTTATTGTAGATGAAGTTGCGACAGGGTTTGGACGTACGGGTGAATGGTTCGCGTGTCATCACGAAGATGTTGAACCCGATATCATGTGTTTAGGAAAAGCGATTACAGGTGGTTATATGCCACTTGCGGCTACACTAACGTCTCAACGTATTTATGATGCGTTTTTAAGTGGCCAACATGGTTTAAAAACATTTTTCCATGGTCATACATATACAGGAAATCAAGTTGTATGTGCATTGGCTTTGGAAAATATTCAATTGATGAAAGAACGTAAATTAATACCACACATTCAAAAAACATCTAAAGTGCTCGATAAACAATTGCGACAATTAGAAGGGCATCCACATGTAGGACATATACGTGGTAGAGGGTTAATGTACGGTGTTGAATTGGTGTCAGATTGTGAAAAGCACGTGCCACTGCCTATACCGACTGTTGAACACATCATTGCAGAATGTAAAAATCGAGGATTGATGATTCGTAATTTAGAAAACGTGATTACGTTCGTGCCTGTATTGAGCATGTCTAAGCGTGAAATTAAAAAAATGACATCTATTTTTAAACAAGTTTTAACGGATGTTTTGGGGTCCTAATCATGATATTTGAATCTTATTTAAATGATTTGCAGTCACAAGGACAATATCGTCAATTGAGGGAAGTCGCAACGGCGCATAAACAAAGGATTTCTAGGGATGGGAAGACTTGGATTAACTTCACATCAAATGATTACTTAGGTTTAGGGCAACGTCACATTAATGTGATGCAATTACAGGAACGTCTTGACCAGTATGGGGCGCATCTTGCGAGTTCCAGACTCATCAGTGGTCATTCCAAATACTACGCTGATTTAGAAGCGCGTATTCGTGATCACTATCAATTTGATGAAGCATTACTAATGACGAGTGGTTACGATGCGAATTTAGCGATATTTCAAATCTTTAAACAAGAAAACGTGGTTGTATTTTCAGATGCTTTGAATCATGCGAGCATTATTGATGGCATTCGGTTGTCTCAAGTTCAAAAAGTGATTTTTCCACATTTAAATTATGACGTTCTAGAACATGAAATGAAACAATATCCGCAACAATATAAAGTGATTGTTACGGATTCTGTTTTTTCAACAAATGGTCATACCGCAAATTTAAATCGTTTAAGACAACTCAAGGAAGCCATCGGGAATACAATGCTTATCATAGATGATTCACATGGATTTGGTTTAGGTTATGACATCCACTACCAAGACATCGATATTGTATCGACGAGCTTATCTAAAGGTTTAGGTGCACATGGTGGTCTAATCTTATGTTCATCGATTGTTAAAGAAATGATTGTGAATACTGCGCGACCTTTCATTTATTCAAACTGTATGCCGACCATGCATTTACATTTGATTGAAAGTCAATTTGATGCATTGCTACAAGCAGATGACGCTCGACGTTTATTGCATGATAACATTGCGTACTTTAACGCATATGCTCATGATAATCAGGGTACATCAACGGCTATTAAAACATTTGCTATTGATGATGTTCATAAAGCGAATGCAATATATCATGAATTAATGGAAGCGGGCATTTGGGTGAGCTTTTTTCGATATCCAACTGTTGCACAACCCACGTTGAGAATGTCACTGTCTTCGTGTCATGAAAAGTCTGATATTCATCATCTAATGTCGGTGTTGCATGATAGGGGTGTTAGCGTTGTATAGTATTAAAATGCGTGCTTCGCAAAATGAAGGTCACATTAGTGGTGCAGAAACGATATGTGAAGCAAGTGATATTGAACGGATTATTGCAACATACTTTCAAAAAGGATTTCAACATGAAAATGGGGAACCTGATTTTTTAAATCTTAAAATTGAAAAAGTAAACTTACCTATCGTTCAAATCAAAGCCTTACCTATCATTGATCATTCACAATTAAAATTATCACAACTCGCAGCATGCTCACATATTTCACAACGCGCCATTGAAGCAGCTTGGCGTTATATTAGAAATGACACATGTTATCGAGGTGCCATTATTTTAGATGCATATTCTGGTGAACGTATAGATGAGTTTGGTGAATGCGGTTGTCGTGCAACACATTTTTGTTTTAAACAGCAAAGAGAAGATAAAATACTCAATGAACGTATCAAAGATGCACTCGCGATTGCGACGATTTTCCAATCAAATGAGGGGGTTGTAGGAGAACTTTGTGTCTCTGATGATTTGAACTATACAACAGGTTATTTTGCCAATCATCAAGGATATCATCGTTTATATGACTTGAAATTAAAAGGATCGCGAGAAGGCGGACGCGTTCTTTTTGTAAATCAACAATTTCATCTCGACGCGTTTACATATTTTTGTCAACAACAACCCAAATGCGTCATATATTAAAAAAAGCTCATGCTGCGATGCATGAGCTTTTCATATTATAAGAAGAAAACGGTAAAGATATATGCGCTAATACCTGCAAGTAAACAGTATAGAAGTGCAGGTCCTAAAGTTTTACGGATAACGCTACCTTCTTTACCAGCCATATTTACTACTGCACAAACTGCAACAACATTGTGCACACAAATCATGTTACCGGCAGCAGCTCCGATGATTTGAGCAGCTAATACAGTTGTAGTATTACCTTCAATTGCAGCTGCAATATTAGCTTGAACCGGTGCGAATGTGAGTGTTGATACAGTGGCACTACCTGTAATAAATGAGCCTAAAGCGCCTAAGAATGGTGCAACGAACAACCACATTTGACCAAATGTCGCAGCCATACCGTTCGCAATGTACTCAGGCATACTGATTAAGTCTTTCGTGTTAATGCCAGAGTTACTGAACACGTGAACCATGGCAAGTGTAGCGATTAATGTAATACCAGTGATACGGATGGTTTTAATTGAATCCGTACACGCTTTTGTAAAGTTTTTAATTGACTTTCTTTGAATAATAACTGCAAATAATGCAGCAACGACTAAAATTGTTCCTGGTGAGTATAATACTTCCCAACTTGATGAAATAGATTCGTATCCTAAAATATTGTTCCATGATAAGTTGAACACAGAAGTTGTAAAATCTTTAACTGGTTTTACTACACGTGTTAATAACAATAACGCAACCACAATTAAGTATGGCGACCATGCTGAAAGTAAACTCATAGAGTGTGCGCCCTGTGGTTTTGATTCATATACTTCAGATAAAACATCTTTCCATTCGTTTTTAGGAATCAACCAACCTTTTTTAGCAGTAAATACCGCAACAATAATTGTTGTTAAAGAACCTAAAATAGATACAAACTCAGGACCCGTTAGTAATGCATAAACTAATGCAGAAATCACATATATTGCACCTATTAAGAATGTCCAAGGTAAAATTTCTAAAATGGATTTAAGTTTGTTTGCTTTTCCAAAGAAGACGATCATAGTAACAACAATGATCATTGGAATTAAAATACCACTTAATAAATCTAACATTGTGATGCGAATGGCTGTTTCTGAAAAGAGAGTAGCATCAGCATCTTTTAAAGTACTTAAACCTACAATAACAGGTGTACCTACAGCCCCGAAAGATACTGCAACACTATCAGCGATGAGTGCTGTTGCAACACTTGTTAATGGTTTAAAGCCTAACGCAACCATTAAAGGTGCTGTCACCATAGCTGGCGTTCCGAATCCAGAAGCCCCTTCGATTAATGATCCGAATAAAAACGCTACGATGATGACTTGGACACGCATATCTCCCGATACATTTTGAAAGCCTGCATTAATTCGCTCAACTGCAGATGTTTCTCGTAATGTATTTAATAAAGTGAGTGCCCCAAAAAGAATTAATATTATCGTTAAAGTTTTATGTATCCCCTGTAAAAATGATGCAGCAATAACGCCACCTTCTATGCCCCATGCAACCATTCCTAGAATAGTTACTACGACCGCACTAATGGTCATCCCAACTAATGCTGACATTCGTAATAGAACTAAACAAATAAATGGAACAATAACTGCACTTAATGCAACGAGCATTAACATGGTTTCCACCTCAAATTCCCATAATTATATTTTTATAATGGACATCTGATGACCAGATGACATTGATATGCAAATTGTAAGCGTTTTTCTGAATTTATTCAACCATAGGTGAAAGGATTTTGTAATTAAATGAAACGAATTCATAAAAAATACTTATTTTAAACAAAATAGGGAGTTTTCAACTTTAAAAGTAGGGAGCTTCATGCTGAAAACATGTGGAAAACCAGCCCATCGTGACGGCAAAGCAGACATTGATAAAAACTACAATTTATAGTTAGCTGTGTTAATCATCATAAAACAAAAGAATAAAATTAGAATCTCTGAACTTATATTGTTATTAAGTAAGTTATTTATAAGAAATTCTAAATTTTAGAATAAACAATCATTATCAAAATAAAGATTTGAGTGGTAAGGGTGATTTTGTAAAAGATGACGACGGTGATAATGTATTTCAAAAAAAGGAGACAGAAAAGATGAGAAAAACATTTAGGCAAAGTGACAAATATCAAAAATTCTTATATTAATTACAAAATGCCTAAAAATAAATAAATTATGAAAATAGAACTCAGATTTCTTGAAATTAATCAAATTACTTTAACACCACTTTCTTAAAAAAGTTCTGAAATCCTTGTTATTATAAGCTTTCATCGATTTTTACAAAATATAGTGCATACGCGATTTCTCAATTTTAAATAGCTAAAAATTAGGTTCTAAAAAGGATTCTAATTTTATACAACAATAAAAATACGCACCTAAATATATAATAATAAACTTAGAGTTGCACAACAGAATAACAATGTATATTATATTAGGGTATATTCAATATTTTGAAGCAATGGGAGAATTTTTCGGAAAGATATAAAAGGTTAAAAGTTTTTCCCGAATAATTTAACGGGAGTTTTGTAATGACAAGGAAATTAAGAGAGTTTAAAAGAAGTTTTGGTCAAGAAAAAGCAAGAGTGAAATTGTACAAATCCGGTAAAAACTGGGTTAAAGCTGGGATTAAAGAAATTCAATTATTACGTTTAATGGGACTTCCATTTTTAACTGAAAAAGTTGAAAAGGATGTTGAAGGTCCGCAAAACATTGGTGGATTTATTAAACGCAATGCTCTGAAAACAACTGCCTTAACAGGTGGTATGTTTTCCGTTAATATGTTGCATGATCAAAATGCTTTCGCTGCTTCTGAAGCACCTGTCACATCAGAATTGACTACACAAAGTCAAACTGTTGGTGATCAAACTTCTGTTGTCATCGAACAATCGCAATCGTCGACTGATAGTCAAAGCGCAACATCAACAGCTAGCGAAACGTCGACGTTAACAGCAAGTGAAAGTAACACATCAGAAAACAGTCAAAGCACATCTGCAGATAGTCAGAGCACATCTACAAAAGACAGTACGAGCACGAACGACAAGTCTACTACGAGTGAAAGTGTAGCTTCAGAAAGTACTTTAAAAAGTGATAGTAAGAGTGAAGTAACATCTCAAGAAGCGACGTCAACAAGTCAATCAACGACAAGTCAAACATCAACGTCTGAAAATTCAGCTTCTACTTCTTTATCTACTTTAAATAGTACAAGTACGAATACAAATACTTCATTACGCTCAGTCAGTTTAAGAGCAGCGACGACTTCTTTTGCGACAGTAGCTGCAACAGCTCCAGTAACACAAACATTTACAGGTGCAGGTACAGATACACAATATAATATACCTATTTATTATAAGTTGATTGTTAATAGCGATGGATCGAAGATGAACTTCACATACTATATATCGTATGATAATCCGAATACAACTACTATAGAAAAAGCACCTGCTGGAATAAACCAAATATTGCAAATACAGGTCTAAGTCAATATACTATGCTAGTTTTAGGAAATGGTTATGGTCAACCAACATCAGTTACACAAACAGTAACACAGCCTGGTTATACCACTATCCCTGAAACAGGTGTTAATACTCAAATTAGACCGATGACACCAACTGGTAGCGGTTATTATTGGGATAGTAACCCATTCTTAAATGTTACTAATGCACAAAAAGGTGACGCATTAATGGCAACATTTACAGTGCCAATTACGAATCCAAATGGTAATTTGAACTGGACATTCAATCCTTATGCGGCACCAACAGACTTTTCAAAATCCAACTATTTTACTAATACTGTGACGGCAACAGATCCTTATACAAGTGCCTCAATCAGTAACTCTGCAAGTGCATCCCAAAGCGCATCGATTAGCGCATCTCAGAGTGCATCAACAAGTCAATCAATAAGTGCATCCCAAAGTGCATCGGTTAGCGCATCCCAAAGTGCATCAACGAGCCAATCATTAAGTGAGTCGACAAGTGCATCGATTAGCGCTTCGCAAAGTGCATCAAC
>NZ_PPQF01000155.1:390-692 GCF_002901865.1 Staphylococcus agnetis | reverse complement strand
TTTATTAGTTGATTTGCAACATTTTCATCTATTAATTTATGTTGTATATCACAATTATCCTTATACTTATAGGAATAAGAGTTAAGTTGCTTTATCACTTTATCTAAGAGTGATAAAAGGGGGAATTCACTATCTCTTTCGACTTTTAAGCTTTTATTTCTTCTAAAACTCATTTTCAGTCTACTTATAGTAGTCTAATATATTTTCCTTAAATTTAAGCTTTTCTAATAAAGAATTATACGACCATTAATTCAATCCTTCATAGCATCAAAATGAGCTTTATCTACATCTTCAATATATCT
>NZ_PPQF01000155.1:0-380 GCF_002901865.1 Staphylococcus agnetis | reverse complement strand
GAATTAATTACATCTATTGCTCTGTAAGGTTTATGTGACAATACATTTATAAGCGTTAAAAATGAGCCTAACATTATTTTTTTGTTATTACTCATTTCATTGCCAGTCATTTTTCTATAAACTTCTTCAATTTCCGGTTGGTTTGATTTTTGAGCTAAATCACTATTTTTTAACTTAAAACTTAAAAAGTGTTCAAACACTCTTCTAATACTATTGATTGAATGATAGTAATAGCAATCTTCCTCAGCTATATCCTTATGACTTTTTCTCGATAACTCGTAAGCCTCTTGAAATAACTTTTTATAAGGTGTCTTTACTTTCTTAAATTTTTCTAAAAAACTAGTTCCTTGATAATCTTTGTACACTTCATAAAAATTATG
>NZ_PPQF01000154.1 GCF_002901865.1 Staphylococcus agnetis | reverse complement strand
TGTACATAGTATGTTTAAACCATTGCCAGTAAATATAAAAAAATTGTATCTATCAATGGTTGTATATATTTTTTTAGAGGTGGGTCTAAAGAGAATGATTTTTCTATGGATATTGCCCATATTTTTATATATACAATTAGGTATTAGTTTGACAACCACCATTATGTTGATAGTTTCATACGTATTGACAATTCTTTTAACTTTTAGTTGCGTAATTGTTTTTTTTGAAACAACTGATTTGTTGAAAAAAATAATTTTTACATTCCTTTTATTATTAGTGTCATTGTCCCCAATGTTATTTAGCTTTATATTTATTATTATAATGATAGTTTTAATAAATGTTTATTTTGATGGTATTAAACTGCTTGAAAACAAAAGTGTTAATAAATTTTTGAAAAAGAATGAAAAAGTATCGTTATTAAAAATTGAGATAGAAAAATGGATTTCAGATAAAAGTAATTGGATTAATAGTCTCATAGCAGTTATTTTTATAGCCATAATAACATTTAATATAAATTCTATTGAAAATATAGATCCAAATATTAATTACTTTTTAATCATGATAATTATATTAGCAATGAGTCCTGTTTACTTATTGTTTTCAACAGACAAAAATTATCAAAGACTATATGTATATTTACCTATAAAT
>NZ_PPQF01000153.1 GCF_002901865.1 Staphylococcus agnetis | reverse complement strand
TCGACGACTAGCGATAATTTTTTGTTTCAAGCTTTTCGCTTGTCACTCGGTTTTGCTTGGTAAAATCTATACTTACTTATCTAGTTTTCAATGTACAATGTTGAATCCTCAATAATGAGCATTCAAAACTGAATACAATATGTCATCCGTTATTCCTTATCGCCTTAGGCGATATTCCGTATATTATCCTTAGAAAGGAGGTGATCCAGC
>NZ_PPQF01000152.1 GCF_002901865.1 Staphylococcus agnetis | reverse complement strand
GGAGGTATACTCACAAGCATATGAATATGATCTTTACATGCTTCAGCTTCTATGATTTCAACACCTTTTCTTTCACATAGTTGTCTCAGAATTATTCCGATATCTCTTTTTAATTTTCCATATATTATTTGTCTTCTATATTTTGGTGCGAAAACTATGTGATACTTACAATTCCATTTTGTATGTGCTAAACTGTTTGTGTCGTTAGACATTATG
>NZ_PPQF01000151.1 GCF_002901865.1 Staphylococcus agnetis | reverse complement strand
AAAAAGGGGCTGGGACATAGGGTTTCAGTTTCCAAGCAAAACACCACAAAAATCTTTTGAAATGATTTTTGTGGTGTTTTTTCATTTGAATTTCACTTGAAATTAGCACTTACCGTGCTAATTTTCTTATGTTTAGTGCCATAAGGGCAATTCCAATTTCACATTCGACTTTGGTTTGGGTGCGTACGGATAATCTTTTGAAACCCAAATTAGCCTTCAGATTTCCAAAAGCTGATTCGACATCTATTTTTCGTTTTTTATAGATGCCATTCATTTCGGGAT
>NZ_PPQF01000150.1 GCF_002901865.1 Staphylococcus agnetis | reverse complement strand
CTTTAGTTCTGATATTAAGGAAAAAAATGATATTAAAAACTGTGTTATTAGTATAATGAATAATTTGTGGTTAAGTATTGAAGAATTTGAGAGTATTAAAACTTTTTTAGACACCGAATTAAGGTTTTTATTAGACAAACAATATGGTTATAACTTCTATTTGTTTAAGTTAGGGCAAAAATATAAAAAGTTTGCTCACCCATTTTGTGACATAAAAAAACTAAACTATTTAGAATTTAATAGCATGGTTAAAAATATGAAATTTATCACTTTAGATGAAGGATGATCATATGCTAGATGAATTAGATAACAATATTATGAAGATTCAATTTGGAGAACTTAGCGGTATAGGTTTTCATATAAAAAACTCATATATAAATTGTATCAGTGTTAAAATTAATTTTGGAGGGATAGATAGTAAAATAGGGTATGCTCACTTTTTGGAACATATGAAATTTTGGATAGGTGAAAATAATCTTTATGAAGAAATGAAAAATATAAGTATTGTCTTAAATGCTACCACTAGTGGAAAGAGTACTTATTTTACATTTTTCTGTGTTCCATGTATGACAGAGGATGCTTTAAATATACTTTTAAAGTATTTGAACAACCATGATTATTTAAAAAAGATTTTTGAAAATGAAAAGAAAGTAGTTATTAACGAAATAAAAGGGTATAAAAGTATTCAATCTCAGGACGTTAAACTTAATATCATAAGAGACCGAATACTAGGTAATGAAAAAGACATCAATCAAATTTCATTATATAATTTACATGAAATATCAAAGAAATATTATGATAGAGATAATATGAGTGTTTATGTCGTTGGAGATATTAAATTCAATAAAGATACCAAT
>NZ_PPQF01000149.1 GCF_002901865.1 Staphylococcus agnetis | reverse complement strand
CGTTTATACAACTTATACATCTCACTTGTAATATATAAATAATATTGATAAAATATAATTGGTTCTCCTAATTAGCGAAGAACCTAACAGTTATTTTCATTTTGGCCGCTCCCTGTCACATTGGAGCGGTTTTTTCTTGAAGAATAAAAATTAAATTGTTATAATGCAATCAGTTCACTGATGAATAGTGAGCTATCATGAATATTTGTATTTGTTTGCCGCTCCTTTTCCCATGAGGAGCGGTTTTTTGAATCAACTTACACTTTTTTAATACCAAATACCAATAATACTAAAGGTATAGAGAGGAAGATAGGCATTATAATAACTAAAGGTAAAGTCATTATAGCTATAAAAAGAAACGT
>NZ_PPQF01000148.1 GCF_002901865.1 Staphylococcus agnetis | reverse complement strand
ATCTTCACATCTGTATTCTTTGAAATCTCGACGATAACCGTAATAATCATGTTTAATTCTATATTTGAAGAAGTGTAATTCTTTATTATTAGGGCACACGTAATAGTCGTCTAGTTCATTGTATCGCCAATTTGCAGAAATAAACGGATCATTTTTAAATTTCTTTTTCCCTTCTTTAATGTACATTCCATAAGTAATTAGTGGCGTCTTTTCAAAATCATCCAGTATCATT
>NZ_PPQF01000015.1 GCF_002901865.1 Staphylococcus agnetis | reverse complement strand
GCCGAACACAGAAGTTAAGCTCTTTAGCGCCGATGGTAGTCGGACTTACGTTCCGCGAGAGTAGGACGTTGCCAAGCAAACGAACCCCAAGTACAAATTGTACTTGGGGTTCTTCGTTTATCTAGCTGTAAATCTTGATAGTAAGGGAGTGGCTCAAAAAAACGGCATACGTTCACTTGCTTTTATAATATCTTTTGTATAAAAGAATTGTTTTCCTTGGCCTGTATAAGCAGGTTCTAAAATTAAATTCGTTGTTGCAGCATATAACCATTTGGGATGAATACCTGAATTTAGAATGTCTTGAAATTCTTGGAAATCTTTATTCCAATCTAAATGTATGTCCATGTTTTTCACCTCGGTTGTATTATAGAACATATGTACGTGTTTTTGAAGTATATTCACTTAATTGTCGAACGTTCATCCATAGGCAAGCGAACAAAAGCGTGATAGGATTAATTTAAAATGATGGAAAAGGAGAGTTTTGATGAAAGGACCTTTGAACAATCAACTAGAATCATGGTCGAAAACAGCACCGATTTCGATGCATGTACCTGGACATAAGAACGCAACCATCGGTGATTTATCCTATGTAAATGGGAAACATGATATCACTGAAATTACAGGTTTTGACGATTTGCATCATGCGGAAGGTGTTTTAAAAGAAAGCATGCAGATGATTCAACGTCATGAGGATTACGATGCATTCTATCTCGTTAATGGAACGACGAGTGGTATTTTGTCGGTCATACATGCGTTTTGCAATGTGCCTGGTGACGTTATTATAGCGCGTAATGTTCATAAATCTGTCTTTAATGCGCTAGATTTAGGTCATCAACGTGCCAGTATTTTACCAACTGAGGTCGACAATGATACACTTCAATATGTAAAACCAATATTGCATCCCTCTCATTTAAACTGTGGAAAATTAGCTGTTCTCACGTATCCCAATTATTATGGCCAAACGTTCGACATCCAATCTACGATAAAACACTTTCATCAACAACATATTCCCGTACTCGTAGATGAGGCCCACGGGGCGCATTTTGATATTCAAGGTTTTCCATATTCTGCTTTAAACTATGGTGCAGATTATGTGGTGCAGTCTTTTCATAAAACGTTACCAAGTTTGACGATGAGTTCGGTATTGTATATTCATAAAAAAGCACCGCAACGTGACAATGTGACGCATCTCTTACAAACTTTTCAATCTTCAAGCCCATCCTATTTATTGATGGCGAGTTTAGAATCAGCAAACTGTTTTTATCAATCTTATCAAAGCGACTACTTTTTTGAACAGCGTACAAAAGTGATTCAAGCGCTACAGGAAAAGCATTTAAGCATCACACAAGTGGATGATCCATTAAAATTGTTGATTCATCATCCTGCATTATCAGGTTACGAACTTCAACGACTGATGGAAGCTGAGCATATTTATGTAGAACTTGCAGATGAGAAACATGTGTTATGGATATTGCCACTATGGCACGAGGGGGATACATTTCCTATGAATGCGTTATTGCACCGTATTCGTCAACTGAATTTGCCCCATAGCATCAATCATCAGCTGTCGATGCCAAATGTGCTATATAAAGAAGAGGGTGTCTATATGCCTGACGTATTTGACCGGGTGCGTGATGTCCATTATCTTGATGCTGAAGGCACAATTTTAGCGCAACATCTCATTGTATATCCTCCAGGTATCCCTACTTTATTAAAGGGAGAAAAAATGAACGTATCTATGATAAAATTAATAGACTATTGGCATAAAAGAGGGCTTCGTGTAGAAGGACTTAGTGAAGGTAAAATTAAAGTGAAGGATGACTAACATGGCATTATTTATTACGATAGAAGGACCTGAAGGCTCTGGGAAAACAACCGTTTTAAAATCAGTGGTGGAGCAACTTTCGAAAGATTATGATGTGATTGCTACGCGTGAACCAGGCGGGGTTAAAACAGCAGAAGCCATACGTAACATTTTATTAGAAGGAGATGCGATGGATCCACGCACTGAGGCATTATTGTTTGCGGCAGCCCGTCGTGAACATCTTGTAGAAAAAGTGTTACCTGCGCTCGATAAGGGCATTACGGTGATTTGCGATCGTTTTATAGACAGCTCACTTGCTTATCAAGGCTATGCGCGTAAAATCGGGGTGGAAGCGATTCAAACAATTAATGATTTTGCGATAGAAGGTCATGCGCCTGATTTAACGTTATATTTAGATATTCCTGCAGAAGTGGGGCAAGCGCGTATTATGCAAAATCAGCGTGCTCAAAATCGTCTTGATAAAGAAGATGAAGCATTTCATGCACGTGTAATCGATGGGTATCAACAATTGATTCAAAATCACCCGGAACGTTATGAAGTAATTGACGCGACGCAGTCAATTGATGCTGTAATCCAAGATGTGTTAACGGCTATTAAGCAACGTTTAGCACAGTAAGTCATTTCAATACAAAACAAGATACATCATGTTTTAAGTGTAAAAAATAGTTTATAATGTAATGAACACATCCATTTGAATTTTGTGATTCATCCATGAGTGATGACGTGACATATGATATAATATTGTTCAAGAGGTGCATGAGACTATGAAAATGATAATTGCAATTGTTCAAGACCAAGACAGTCAAGAACTCTCTGACCGACTCGTCGAAAATAATTTTAGAGCAACAAAACTCGCTTCAACAGGTGGTTTTTTACGCGCAGGAAACACAACATTCTTAAGTGGTGTGGATGATGATCGTGTAGACGATATACTCGAAGTGATTAGTCAAACATGTGGAAACCGCGAGCAATTGGTTTCTCCAATTACACCGATGGGTGGCAGTGCGGATTCGTACATTCCTTACCCAGTTGAAGTAGAAGTAGGCGGGGCAACCGTTTTTGTAATGCCAGTCGAATCGTTTCACCAATTTTAGATGATAACGAAGGTTGTGGCGGCGTATGCGGGTCTTTAAGGCGGTGTATACGACTGTCCAACCTTTTTTCTTTAAATATATGTTTTATTAGATAATTTTAAATTAATTCAAATCATCAGGATGGAAGATAAAGGAGTTGTGACATGAAGGAAATAGATCAATTATTAAAAGCTTATGCGAATGAAAAGCTTTCACATGCCTATCTATTTGAAGGTGATGATTTAGAAACGATGATCGAAACGGCTGAGGCCTTTGCGATGCATATTTTATGTCAAGACAACGACCAATGCAAAACTAAAATAGAAGCGCGCAATCATCCTGATTTTCATTATGTCAAAACAGATGAAACAACGATTAAAAAGGAACGCATTGAGCAACTTGTGCACCATATGAATCAATTGCCGATCGAAAGTGACTATAAAGTTTATATTATTCAAGATTTTGAACGTTTAACTGTGCAAGGTGAAAATAGTATTTTAAAATTTTTGGAGGAACCGCCCTCCAACACGATTGCGATACTCATTTCATCTAAACCGGAACAAATTTTAGACACGATACATTCAAGATGCCAACATGTCTATTTTAAACCGATGCATCGTCACACGTTTATTGAACGCCTTGTTGCGCATGAGGAAGTGTCGAAGCCGGTGGCAGAATTATTGAGTACATATACGACACAGTTTGAAGAGGCACGTCAATTAAATGAGGAACATGATTTAACACAATTGCGAAAACAACTATTACAATGGTGTGATCGTTTATTGAAGCAACGTGAGATGGCGTTAATAGGTATTGTGGAGTTATTAAAACATGCGAAAAATCGTCGGCTCCAACTACTGGCATTGGCGGGGATTAATGCGTATTTTCAAGACATGATGTATGCCAAATCAGGCATGACCTCTCGCATTACATTTTCAGAACTACAATCTTATTATGAATCACGTGCACAACAATTAAGTTATCGCCATTTAACCTACATCATCGAACAAATTACTGAAGCACATAAAAAGCTCAATCAAAATGTAAATCCGACGCTTGTATTTGAGCAAATTGCAATTAAAGTGAAGGGGTGATGCACATGTGCATGGTAGTAGGTGTTTATTTTAAAAAGGCCAATACCCTAGAATACTACGCGCCTTGTCCGGGTGACTTAGATGAAGGTACACGTGTTGTAGTGGAATCTCAACGCGGTTATGAAATGGGTATGGTCAAACATGAACCAAAAGCAATTAATGGTGAAGATGTGGCACAACCTTTAAAGCCTGTGTTACGTGTGGCCACAGAAGAAGATCTTAGTGCGCATGAAGCAAATGAAGTTGCTGCTGATGAAGCGTTAGCCTTATGTAAAACGTTTGTATCTGAACTTGAACTAGACATGCGTTTAGTGAATTGTGAATATACGTTAGACCGCTCTAAAGTGATTTTTAATTTCACTGCAGACGAGCGTATTGATTTCCGTAAATTGGTACGTTTACTGGCGCAAAAATTAAAAACGCGTATAGAATTAAGACAAATCGGTGTGCGTGATGAAGCGAAACTTTTAGGTGGTATCGGTCCATGTGGGCGCTCATTATGTTGCTCTACATTTTTAGGTGACTTTGAACCTGTGTCTATCAAAATGGCGAAAGATCAAAACTTGTCATTGAATCCATCGAAAATCTCAGGCGCTTGTGGGCGTTTAATGTGTTGTTTGAAATATGAAGATGACATGTATGAAGCTGCACGTGAACAACTTCCTGACGTAGGTGACGTCATTGATACACCTGAAGGTCGTGGAGAAGTTGTAAGTTTAAATGTCATTAATGTAACGATGCACGTTAAAGTTGAAGGTTACGAACAAACGTTGGAATACCATATTGATGAATTAAAAACAATGAATTAAGGAGGAGGGCCATTGGATCGAAATGAACTTTTCGACCGCTTAATGCAACTCGAGCAAAATGTGACGTTGATTCAAGAAAATATGCAACAACTTAAAGCATTAACGGTAGAACTTGTTGAAGAAAATGTGGCATTACAAACGGAAAATGATCATTTGAAATCATTATTACATCAACAACAAGCGACTTCAGAGCAAGAGGCGACGAAAGTGAAAAAACGTGCCACAAAACAACTTCAAAGTCGTGAATATTTTGCGAAATTATACCACGAAGGTTTTCATATTTGCCATGATGTATTCGGTAAACACCGGAAAGGTGAAGACTGTATATTTTGTTTAAATGTATTAAATAGTAAGCGAGACCATGACTGATTCGAATTGAGATATGGTGGAAAAACGATAAGAGGTGGCAGAGTGTTACGACAGGGAGAGCGTTTAGATTATTTGGTCAAAGAAAATATGCGAATTATTCAAAACGATGCCGTATTTTCTTTTTCAACCGATGCGTTACTTCTTGGGCATTTTACAAAACCAAGAACGCGTGATCGCATTTTAGATTTATGTACAGGGAATGGTGTGATTCCACTATTATTGTCCGCAAAAGGATCCAATCATATTACAGGTATTGAGATTCAACCAACGCTGGTTGATATGGCTCAACGTAGTGTGGCGTATAATGATGTATCATCACGTATTGACATTCTTCATGATGATATACAAAATGTCACACGTCGTTTTAAACCTTCATCCTTCGATTTAATTACATGTAACCCTCCGTATTTTAAAATCAATCAAATGAATCAACACCAAATTGAAGCGCATAAAATCGCGCGACATGAGGTGTATTGTACGTTAGATGACTGTATTCGCGTCAGTGGTCATGCATTGAAACAAGGTGGCCGTCTGATGATGGTGCATCGCGCAGAACGTGTGTTAGATATTTTTGAATCTATGCGCCGTTACGCTATAGAACCAAAACAGTTACATATGATATATAGTAAACCTGGAAAAGATGCGCAAACAATTGTTGTTGAAGGTCGTAAAGGTGGCAATGAAGGATTAAAACTTGCGCCCCCTTTTTATATTTATGATGCGTCTGGCGCGTATACGGATGAGATGAAGGCGGTGTATTATGGCTAACCATTATATTTATATCGTTCAGTGTAAAGATGCCTCGCTTTATACGGGTTATACAACGAATATCGAAGCACGTATCGCGAAACATAATGAAGGTAAAGGGGCTAAATATACAAAAACACGTCGTCCTGTTCAATTGATGTATCAAGAATGCTTTGACACAAAATCAGAAGCGTTAAAACGAGAACATGCCATTAAACAATTAAGTCGTGATGCGAAATTACGACTCATAAAAGGAGCCTTAGCATGACACATTTATATTTAGTGGGAACCCCCATCGGTAATTTGGATGACATGACCTTTCGGGCGATTGACACTCTTAAAACAGTAGATTTAATTGCATGTGAGGATACGCGTGTCACTAAAAAACTTTGCCATCATTTCGACATATCAACGCCATTACAATCCTATCATGATCATAATAAAGACCACATGACTACAGCGTTAATCAAAACGTTGTTAGACGGTAAATCAGTCGCACTCGTCTCTGATGCAGGGTTGCCGTTAATATCAGATCCTGGGTACGAACTGGTCGTGCAAGCACGTGAAGCGAAGATTCCAGTAACGCCTATTCCAGGTGCTAATGCGGGTTTAACCGCATTAATGGCGAGTGGGTTACCTTCTTTTGTATACACATTTCTAGGATTTTTGCCACGAAAAGCACGCGAGAAGAAAGCAATTTTAGAAGTGCGTATGTTTCAAGAGAGCACGTTGTTATTATATGAATCTCCTTATCGTGTCAAAGATACGTTAGAAGTCATTCATGACATTGACCCTGAAAGACATATCACCCTCGGACGTGAATTAACGAAGAAATTTGAACAAATTACAACAGCAAAAGTGAACGAGTTACTGGTACAACTAGATAATACGATTCCTTTAAAAGGTGAATTTGTCATTCTTATCGAAGGTCAAGAGGCGATTGAAACGACAAAGTGGTTTGAGTCACTCTCCATAGAAGATCATGTAAACCATTATATTCAGCAAAATATGAAGCCAAAACAAGCGATTAAACAAGTCGCCAAAGATCGGGAGATGTCGAGCAAAACCATATACAATGTCTATCATGATATAGAGGTATAACCTATGACATCAATTCGGCAAGATGTATCGTTGGTGGATTGAAAAAGACAGCGATTTTAGATATATTAGATTAGATAAGAAATGAGGAGGAGCGCTGATGGTAAAAGATACATTTTATATTACTACACCGATTTATTATCCAAGCGGTAATTTACACATTGGCCATGCATACTCTACTGTAGCAGGGGACGTTATTGCACGTTACAAACGTTTACAAGGATACGATGTACGCTATTTAACGGGAACAGATGAGCATGGACAGAAAATACAAGAAAAAGCTCAAAAAGCAGGCCAGTCTGAAATAGAGTATTTAGATGGCATGATTGATAGCATTAAAGCGTTATGGAAAAAACTTGATATTTCTAATGACGACTTCATTCGTACGACTGAAAAACGTCATACAGAAGTTGTTGAGAAAATTTTTGAAAAGTTACTAGAACAAGGTGATATTTATCTTGGCGAGTACGAAGGTTGGTATTCTGTTCCGGATGAAACGTACTATACTGAAACACAATTGGTTGAACCTGTATATGAAAATGGCAAAATTGTCGGTGGTAAAAGTCCGGATTCAGGTCATGAGGTAGAGCTTGTAAAAGAAGAAAGTTATTTCTTTAAACTCTCGAAATATACAGATCGTTTACTTGCATTTTATGATGAACATCCTGATTTTATTCAGCCTCCATCTCGTAAAAATGAGATGATTAATAACTTTATAAAACCTGGGTTAGATGATTTGGCGGTGTCACGTACTTCGTTTGACTGGGGTGTAAAAGTACCATCAAACCCAAAACACGTCGTTTATGTATGGCTTGATGCGCTTGTAAACTACATTTCAGCGCTAGGTTATTTAACAGACGAAGATGAATTATTTAAAAAATATTGGCCGGCTGACATTCATCTTATGGCAAAAGAGATTGTACGTTTCCATTCAATTATATGGCCGATTATTTTAATGGCATTGGAAGTCCCACTACCTAAAAAAGTGTTTGCGCACGGTTGGATTTTAATGAAAGACGGCAAAATGAGTAAATCTAAAGGTAACGTCATGGATCCGAATGTGCTTATCGATCGTTATGGTTTAGATGCGACACGTTATTATCTCATGCGTGAATTGCCATTTGGTTCAGATGGTGTCTTCACACCTGAAGCTTTCGTTGAACGTACGAACTACGATTTAGCCAATGATTTAGGAAATCTTGTGAACCGTACGATTTCAATGATTAATAAATATTTTGACGGTCAATTACCAGCTTATCAAGGGCCACAACACGAACTTGATAAAGATATGGAACAGATGGCTTTAGATACTGTGAACGCATATCATGAAAGTATGGATAACTTACAGTTTTCTGTAGCACTAACGACGGTGTGGAAGTTTATTAGCCGTACCAATAAATATATCGACGAAACGACGCCTTGGGTGTTAGCAAAAGATGATACGCAAAAAGAGATGCTTGGTAATGTGATGGCACACTTAGTTGAAAACATTCGTTATGCTGCTGTGTTATTACGTCCATTCTTAACGCATGCACCGTATCAAATTTTTGACCAATTAAACATTCAAGATCAAGCATTACATGAATTTGATAGCTTAAAAGCTTACGGTCAACTTAAAGACGACATTACGGTCTCTTCTAAACCAACACCAATTTTCCCACGTTTAGATGTGGCTGCTGAAGTGGAATATATAAAAGCAAGCATGCAGCCCCCTAAACCTGAAGTAGAAGATGTACCGGCGAAAGCACAAATTGATATTAAAGATTTTGATAAAGTTGAAATTAAAGCAGCAACAATTATTGATGCTGAAAATGTAAAAAAATCGGATAAATTATTAAAAATTCAAGTCGATTTAGACCATGAACAACGCCAAATTGTATCGGGTATTGCGAAATTTTATCAACCTGAAGATATTATCGGTAAAAAAGTGGCGGTTGTTACAAATTTAAAACCTGCAAAATTAATGGGACAAAAATCAGAAGGTATGATTTTATCTGCTGAAAAAGACGGCGTATTGTCTTTAGTGAGCTTACCTAATGCGGTTCCTAATGGTGCAATTATTAAGTAATTCTCATCTGAAATGATAAGGTACGCATAAATTAGCAACTGAAATGAACCTTATTTTGCATTGAGGCTAAATTGAAAGACACTTCGGGGTGGGGCATGCACATCAAATGGTTCATAATTTGATGCCAGTCTCACCCCTTTAATACGACATAGGAGGAATGACAATGTTAATCGATACACACGTACATTTAAATGCGGATCAATATGATGAAGATTTAGAAGCGGTAATTGACCGTGCGCGAGACGCGGGTGTAGATCGTATGTTTGTAGTAGGTTTCGATACAAAAACGATTGAACGTGCGATGAAATTAATTGATGACTATGATTTTATTTACGCCATTATCGGTTGGCACCCAGTGGATGCGATAGATTGTACAGATGAGCGTTTAGATTGGATTGAATCCTTATCGCAACACCCAAAAGTTATTGGTATAGGTGAAATGGGCTTAGATTATCATTGGGATAAATCACCGAAAGAGATTCAAAAAGAGGTATTTAGAAAACAAATTGCATTAGCCAAACGTGTGAAATTACCGATTGTGATTCACAACAGAGATGCAACGCAAGATTGTATCGACATTTTATTAGAAGAACATGCTGAAGAGGTAGGAGGCATCATGCATAGTTTTAGTGGTTCACCAGAAATTGCAGATGTTGTCACACAAAAACTAAACTTTCACATTTCACTTGGTGGTCCAGTAACGTTTAAAAATGCGAAACAACCGAAAGAAGTGGCGAAACATGTACCGTTAGATCGTCTGTTAGTGGAGACAGATGCCCCATTTTTAACGCCGCATCCGTATCGCGGTAAACGTAATGAACCTGCGCACGTAACACTCGTCGCACAACAAATTGCAGATTTACGTGGCATTTCATATGAAGAAGTAGCGCAACAAACTACTCAAAATGCAGAACGCTTGTTTAACTTGAGTTAAAAGAGGTGCCTAAGTGAAAATAAATGAATTTATCGTTGTAGAGGGTCGTGACGACACTGAACGCGTCCAACGTGCTGTTGAATGTGATACGATTGAGACGAATGGCAGTGCGATTGACCGTGCGTGCTTAGATGTTATTCGTAAAGCGCAAGAGACACGAGGTGTCATCGTACTTACCGATCCGGATTTCCCGGGTGATAAAATTCGCAATACCATTCGCGATGCTGTGCCAGGTGTCAAACATGCCTATATTGACCGCGAAAAAGCGAAAAATAAACGTGGTAAAATTGGTGTGGAACATGCGTCATTTGATGCTATTCGTGAGGCCTTAATGCATGTGTCTTCACCTTTATCAGAATCTGAAGAAACAATCGATAAAGCGACACTGATTGATTTAGGACTTATCATTGGTCCAGATGCAAGACGTCGCCGTGACATAGTTGGACGTCAACTACACATTGGTCATTCAAATGGGAAACAATTATTAAAGAAACTCAATGCGTTTGGTTATACAGAACAAGACGTGCGCCGCGCATTAGGAGAAGAGGAGTAACACATTATGCATGAGAAAGATATCGCTACCCCAACCCGTACCCGTGCATTACTAGAACAATATGGCTTTAGTTTTAAAAAGAGCTTAGGTCAAAACTTTTTAATTGATGTAAATATTATCAATAATATTATTCATGCGAGTGGTATCGATGAACGCACAGGAGTCATCGAAGTGGGACCGGGTATGGGATCATTAACCGAACAACTTGCTAAAAACGCTAAACACGTCATGGCTTTTGAAATTGATCAACGTCTCATTCCTGTTTTAAAAGATACCTTATCACCATACGACAATGTAACAGTGATTAACGAAGATATTTTAAAAGCAGATATCAAAACAGCGATAAACACGCATTTAGCGGATTGCGAAAAAATTATGGTTGTTGCTAATTTACCTTACTATATTACAACGCCAATTCTATTATCGTTACTCGAGTCTAACTTAAATATTGATGGTTACGTTGTCATGATGCAAAAAGAAGTCGGGGAACGCTTAAATGCGGCTGTTGGGACAAAAGCATATGGCTCATTATCTATCGTAGCGCAATACTATACTGAAACGTCTCGCGTACTTACAGTGCCTAAAACGGTCTTTATGCCACCACCGAATGTTGATTCGATTGTAGTTAAATTAATGAAACGGCCATCACCTATCGCCCAAGTTAACGATGAACAACAATTTTTTAAATTGACGAAAGGTGCATTTGGACAACGTCGAAAAACCATTTTTAATAACTATCAAAATGTATTTCAAGATGGTAAAAGTTTGAAAACAGAAATTATGGCATGGCTAGAAGCCGCTGGTATTGATCCAAAACGCCGTGGCGAAACGCTTTCTATACAAGAATATGCACGTTTGTATGCAGAGTTGGAAAATTTCCCAAAATTGACATTATAAAATGATTGACTTTCTAAACCGGCATTGATAAAATTAAAATTTTATTTGACCTCAACGCTCTAAATGTGTTATACTACACCAGTAGCGAGGTGGAGCAATATGCCAAAATCTATTATAGACATCAAAAATCGTCTTGATTGTCAGTTAGGAAATCGTATTGTACTAAAAGCTAATGGGGGACGTAAAAAAACAATTGAACGTTCTGGTGTGTTAAAAGAAACATATCCTTCTGTGTTCATTGTTGAATTAGACCAAGATAAGCACAACTTCGAACGAGTGTCCTATACTTATGCAGATGTACTTACTGAAAATGTACACGTATCATTTGTAGAGGAAGACTTACAACAAGAAGCAGCGGCGCAATAATACTTATTTGATTGATAAGTTGTACATATTTGAGAGTGGGAATGGAATCTTTAGGAGTGGATTTCATCGTCTCGCTCTTTTTTAGTGCGCGAAGTCATAAGAAGATTTGTATTTATTATTAATTAGAATAAATGAATGATTGATAGTGCCAAAAGTTAGGTTTTGTTACTTTTTAAATATTTAGCTTATGAGCGCCTCCATCATTAATGGAGTTATGGTAAAATCACAGTAATACCATTTAAAAAGAGGAAATGATAGTATGATTTATGAAACGGCTCCTGCTAAAATTAATTTAACGTTAGATACATTATTTAAGCGAGAAGACGGTTATCACGAAGTGGAAATGATTATGACGACCATTGATTTAAATGATCGATTATCTTTTGAAAAGCGTCACGATGATAAAATCGTACTTCACGTTGATGAAACGTATATTCCATCGGATGATCGTAATTTAGCTTATCGTGCGGCACTTTTAATGAAAGAAGCCTATCACATTAAAGAAGGCGTGACGATTACTTTAGAGAAAAACATTCCGGTTGCTGCCGGTTTGGCAGGTGGTTCTAGTGATGCTGCTGCGACAATGCGTGGGATGAATCGTCTATTTGAATTGAATAGAAGTTTGGATGAATTAAGTGCGTTATCGGCAGAAATAGGGTCTGATATTCCATTTTGCGTTTACGGAACGACTGCTTTATGCCAAGGTCGCGGTGAAAAAATTACGTTACTCGATCGACCACCTTCATGTTGGGTCATTGTCGCGAAACCGCAAGCTGGGTTGTCCACACCAGAAATTTATAATGGTCTTAATTTGAACCTTCCATTTGATGTGCATACGTCAGCATGTATGGATGCGATTAAACAGCAAGATTATTTAGGTGTATGTCACAGTTTATCCAATCGTTTGGAACCAGTTTCTATGGCCTTACAACCTGAAATTCAAAAAATAAAAGAGAACATGTTGAACAATGGTGCGGATGGTGCGTTGATGAGTGGCAGTGGTCCCACTGTGTACGGTTTTGCGCAACGAGAACGTCAAGCACGTCATATTTATAATGCCATTTGTGGATGCTGTAACGATGTGTATTTAGTGCGTACATTAGGATGATGTTTGAAAGGAATTGATGATGCATGAGATATAAAAGAAGTGAACGTATCGTCTTCATGACACAATATTTAATTAACAACCCGAATAAGCTCGTGCCACTCACGTTTTTTGTAACGAAGTTTAAACAAGCAAAGTCATCAATTAGTGAAGATGTCCAAATCATTAAAGATACGCTTATTGAAGAAGGACTTGGAACGATAGAAACGGTGGCAGGTGCGAGTGGTGGTGTGCGCTACCGACCTGAAATGCAAAAAGCAGAGGCGGAAGCAGTGATTGAAGAATTAATCCACTTACTTCAAGAAAAAGAAAGGTTACTGCCTGGAGGTTATTTATTTTTATCAGATTTAGTAGGCAATCCACCGCTTTTAAAACAAGTGGGTAAACTTATTGCGACGATTTATATGCATGAAGATTTGGATGCGGTCGTAACTATCGCAACGAAAGGGATATCGCTAGCCAATGCGGTTGCGAGTATATTGAATTTACCAGTTGTCGTGATACGTAAAGATAATAAAGTGACTGAAGGGTCCACTGTTTCAATAAATTATGTATCAGGTTCAACACGAAAAATCGAAACAATGGTATTATCTAAACGTACACTAAAAGAACACTCAAAAGTTTTAATTGTAGATGACTTCATGCGTGCGGGTGGTTCGATAAATGGTGTAATCAATTTAATGAATGAGTTTAAGGCTGAAGTAAAAGGGGTATCGGTACTTGTAGAATCTAAAGAAGTCAAGCAAAGATTAATCGAGGACTATACTTCCTTAGTACGGTTGTCCGACGTCGATGAGTATAACCAAGCGTTTAAAGTCGAAGCGGGTAATAGCCTTTCTAAATTTAATAATTAAAAAGGAGCGTTTATCGTTATGCAAACAATTAACACAGATAAAGCGCCTGCTGCAGTTGGACCGTATTCACATGCATCTATTGTCAATGGTATGGTCTATACGTCAGGGCAAATACCTTTAAATTTAGAAGGTAATATTGTAAGTGATGATGTTGAGGCACAAACGAAACAAGTGTTTGAAAATTTGAAAGCTGTACTAGAAGCAGCAGGATCTGATTTAGATCACGTTGTGAAAGTGCTCGTTTTCTTATCCGATATGGAACATTTCCAAAAGGTGAACGATGTTTACGGCACGTACTTTACTTCGCATAAACCGGCGAGAAGTGCAGTTGAAGTGGCACGTTTGCCAAAAGATGTTAAAATTGAAATCGAAGTCATCGCTGAAGTAAAGGATGTATAATATACACTTGAACTTCTTAAATCACTACATTTTCTAACTTATATACTATGGGGGGCTCACTACATGAAAGTGACAGATGTCAGACTTAGAAAAATACAAACAGATGGAAGAATGAAAGCGCTCGTGTCTATTACACTTGACGAATCATTTGTTATCCATGACTTGCGCGTCATTGAAGGCAATTCAGGACTTTTCGTAGCAATGCCAAGCAAACGTACACCAGATGGTGAATTCCGCGACATTGCGCATCCAATCAATTCAGAAATGCGTCAAGAAATTCAGGATGCAGTAATGAAAGTATATGAAGAGACTGATGAAGTCATTCCTGCTCAGAATGATGACAATAAAGAAGAATCTGAAAATAACGCTGAAGCGTAATTTTCAGTCCTATACACAGGGTTTTGAAGTTATAAAAAGGTAACTTCAAAACCCTTTTCTTTTGATATGCCCGTTTATATTGAAAGCTTTGATTACTTCATGAAAGTATGCTAACGGATACATCACGTCATCATGGATATAAGGGCTTCAAACAATTGAACGTAAATGGTGTTGCTATACACCATTTTAAAAATAATTTTTTTAGTTGCAACGGGATATCATTTCAGAGGTTATGCGTCTTCAACGCATCGAAAGCTTAAATATTTACGCGCATGAAACTTCAATTCTTCTTTTACTCCTTGAAAGTGACAGTTCGTATAAATTATAATTGTATAGAAGTGTAAAAAAACTGGAGGGTTCATTCCATGCAAAAACATGCAGTCGTTTTAGCAGCTGGTAAAGGTACACGCATGAAGTCTAAGAAGTTCAAAGTGCTTCATGAAGTAGCTGGAAAGCCTATGATTGCGCATGTTATCGATCAAGTGAAATCAACAGGTATTGATAATATCGTTACAATTGTAGGACACGGTGCTGAAAGCGTGAAAGAAACATTAGGGGACGTTTCTAAGTACAGTTTTCAACAAGAACAACTCGGAACAGCGCATGCGGTGCAACAAGCCGAAGCGCATTTGGGACACTTAACAGGTACAACGATTGTTGTTTGTGGTGATACACCGCTTATTACTGGTGAGACATTAACGCAACTCATTGCACACCATGAGGCATCTGAAGCACAGGCAACAGTATTGTCCGCAACGACAGCGCAACCATTTGGATACGGTAGAATAGTGCGTGATTCTAGTAGTGGCACACTTAAACGCATCGTTGAAGAAAAAGACGCAAACGATGAGGAAAAACAAATTACGGAAATTAGTTCGGGAATATTTGCATTTGATAACCAAACGTTATTTACATTGTTAAAAGACGTTGACAATCACAATGCCCAAGGTGAATATTATTTGCCACAAGTCTTGACTTTGATTTTACAACAATCAGGAAAAGTTGCGATTTACCACACAAATCATTTTGATGACATTTTAGGTGTTAATGATCGTGTGGCGTTAAGTCATGCAGAACAACTATATCGCATACGCACAAATCACATGCATATGCGCAATGGTGTGACACTACTTGACCCTGCTACTACGCATATTGGCGCGGATGTGAAAATTGGTGCAGATACTGTGATTGAAGCAGGCGTTAAACTTTCAGGAAATACAGTGATTGGTGAAGATGTGGTTGTAGGTCAATATTCTGAAATCCATGACAGCGTAATTGAAGATGGCGTTACAATTAAACAATCCGTTATTTCTGAAGCAAAAGTAGGTCGGAATTCTAAAATTGGTCCATTCGCACAACTTAGACCGGGCAGTGATTTAGGCGCAGAAACAAAAGTGGGCAACTTTGTTGAAATTAAAAAAGCGCGTCTTGACGATGGTGCGAAAGTATCTCACTTAAGCTACATTGGAGACGCTGAAATCGGTGCGCGCACGAATATTGGTTGTGGATCAATTACAGTGAACTATGATGGTGTGAATAAGTTCAAAACAATTGTAGGCAAAGATGCTTTTATTGGATGTAACACAAACTTAGTTGCGCCTGTATCCGTTGGTGATGGTGCGTTAATTGCTGCTGGTTCCACAATTACTGATAATGTTCCGGAAGAAAGCTTGGCACTCGCACGTGCAAGACAAACAACGAAACCTGGATATTTAAACAAAGAGAAATAGACTTTCAAAGCGATAAGATGCTTAAAACATATCAATTCATAAACCCTAAATTATATTGGAGGATAAAACATGTTAAACACCGAATATAAAAATTCGTCTTTAAAAATTTTCTCGTTGAAAGGTAATGAACCCCTTGCTCAAGAAGTAGCAGATCACGTTGGTGTTGAATTAGGTAAATGTACGGTTAAACGTTTCAGTGATGGTGAAATTCAAATTAATATCGAAGAAAGTATTCGTGGTTGTGACGTCTTTATTATTCAACCTACATCTAACCCTGTAAACGTTCATTTAATGGAACTTTTAATTATGATTGATGCATGTAAACGTGCTTCAGCGGCGAACATTTCTATCGTGGTACCGTATTATGGTTATGCACGTCAAGATCGTAAAGCGCGTAGTCGTGAACCGATTACAGCAAAATTAGTGGCAGATTTATTCGAAACTGCTGGCGCTGACCGCATGATTGCATTAGACCTTCATGCGCCACAAATTCAAGGATTCTTCGATATTCCAATCGATCACTTAATGGGTGTACCTATTTTAGCGGATTACTTCTTAAACAATAAAGACATTGATCCAGATAAATATGTGGTTGTATCTCCAGACCACGGTGGCGTGACACGTGCACGTAAACTTGCGGACTTCTTAAAAACACCAATCGCGATTATTGATAAACGTCGTCCAAAACCAAATGTTGCCGAAGTCATGAACATTGTCGGTGAAATTGAAGGGCGCACAGCAATTATTATCGATGATATTATTGATACAGCAGGGACAATTACGCTCGCAGCACAAGCTTTAAAAGACAAAGGTGCGACAGAAGTGTATGCATGTTGTACACACCCAGTATTATCTGGACCGGCGAAAGAGCGTATTGAGAATTCAGCAATTAAAGAATTAATTGTGACGAACTCGATTCAACTTAAAGACGATCAAAAGCCAAGCAATATCATTGAATTGTCAGTGGCTGAACTGCTTGCACAAGCGATTGTACGTGTATACGAACGCGAATCAGTAAGTGTATTATTTGATTAATCGGTGTTGACTTAATTGTTAAATTTGTGTAAAATACTTCTGTTCGTGTCATAACGGACAAATACACACTTGCAAGCGACGCACAGTTGATGGGCAAGTGCTTGCACATAAGTGCATCAAGAAAGGTGGAAACGAAATATGGCTTCTTTAAAGTCTATTATTCGTAAAGGTAAACAAACACGCGGTGAATTACGCAAAATCCGTGAAGCAGGTAAAGTACCAGCAGTTGTTTATGGATACGGTACTAAAAACGTATCTGTAAAAGTTGATGAAGTAGAATTCATCAAATTAATCCGTGAAGTTGGACGTAACGGTGTTATTCAATTAGGCGTTGGTTCAAAAGAAATCAAAGTTATGGTATCTGATTACCAATTTGATCCACTTAAAAACCAAATCACTCACATCGACTTCTTAGCAATCAACATGAGCGAAGAGCGTACTGTAGAAGTACCTGTAAGCTTAGTTGGTGAAGCGAAAGGTGCAAGTGAAGGTGGCGTTGTTGAACAACCATTATTCAACATCGAAGTAACTGCTACACCTGATAACATTCCTGAATCAATCGAAGTTGACGTTACAGAATTAGACGTTAACGACAGCTTATCAGTTGCTGACATTAAAGTATCTGGTGACTTCACAATTGAAACAGCTGCAGACGAAACAGTTGTATCCGTTGTTGCACCGACTGAAGAGCCAACTGAAGAAGAAATCGCTGCTATGGAAGGTGACGCTGAAACTGCTGAACCAGAAGTTATCGGTGAATCTACTGAAGAAAGCGAAGAAGATTCAGAAGAAAAAGAAGATAAAGAAGCGTAATCTTTATCCCTTTGTTAGACATAATAACGTGCCTCGTGCCGTTATTATGTCTTTTTTGTGTTTAGGTATACGTCGTGCGCATACGTGTGCATTGATTAATAAGGCAGGGACACAACGAGTTTATGAACCTAAAAGCATTTTGTTCATAAACTTTATTGGCATTTTGATTCACCCATATAACTATTGAGTCATTACGGAAGCAAAATATAAAGCAATTTAAAACATCATATTGATAGATTCCGTAGCTAAGATGTCTAGGGTGTTAGAAGCAAAAATAGAACCTATAAGTTCCAACCCTGTGTTAGTGTTTAATTCTCGTCTATGACCTATTTTGTGTTAGTATGGAATATGATTAAACTGTAAAATAGATGATTTCAAGGAGGATACATGATGAAACTCATCGTCGGCTTAGGGAACGTTGGCAAAAAATACGAACAAACACGCCATAACATTGGTTTTGAAGTGATTGACCATCTTATAGAGCGTCATGATTTAAAACTAGACAAGCAGAAATTTCGCGGTGCATACACTGTCGCGCATTTATTTGGTGAGAAAGTCGTATTTTTAGAACCCCTCACATATATGAATTTATCGGGTGAGGCGGTGCGTCCACTTATGGATTATTATAATATTGAAGTTGAGGATATATTAGTGCTTTATGACGATTTAGATCTTGCGCAAGGGCATATACGCCTTCGTCAAAAAGGCAGTGCGGGTGGTCATAATGGCATTAAATCACTCATTCAACATTTAGGTACGCAAGAATTTAAGCGTATTCGTATCGGGATTGACCGTTCATCACGTATCCCTGTCGTTGATTATGTATTACAAAAATTCTCTCACGAGGAAATGAAAACGATGCAACCCGTGATTGCACATGTCGCTGATGCAGTAGAGGCATTTATTCAAAACGAAAAATTTGAGAATATCATGAATCAATATAATGGTGAAATAAAGTGAAAACAATAATCAATGAAATGATCAATAGAGATCAACAATTTAAAGACCTTTCTGCACATGTAGGTGAAGACAATGTGCTCGTGACAGGACTGATGCCAAGCGCAAAAGCGGCAATGATTGCAGAACTTTATCATAATAGTCATCGACAAGTGTTATTAATTACAAATAATGTCTATCAAATGGATAAATTAGAAGCAGATTTATTACAATTTGTTCCCGATGATGAAATATACAAGTATCCTGTTCAAGACATCATGACTGAAGAATTTTCAACGCAAAGCCCGGAGCTTATGAGTGAACGTGTACGTACTTTAACGGCACTTGCTCATGAACGTCGAGGCTTGTTTGTCATCCCGTTAAACGGCTTGAAAAAATTAGTGACGCCAAAAGCGATTTGGCAAGATCATCAAATCCACCTCAATATAGGGGATGAATTAGATGTCGAGCGCTTGTTAATGCGCCTTGTAAATATGGGATATCGTCGAGAATCGGTCGTTTCTAATATCGGTGAATTTTCTTTACGCGGCGGTATTATTGATATTTATCCGTTACTCGGTGAACCAGTACGTATTGAACTTTTTGATACTGAGGTAGATTCGATTCGGAAGTTTGATGTAGAATCACAACGCTCTTCTGACAATATTCAAAATGTCGATATTACATCAGCTCATGACTTCATCATCACTCCAGAGGTTCGGCGTCAATTAATAACGAACTTAAAAACGGCATATGAAACGACGCGTCCAAAAGTGGATAAGTCTGTACGCCAAGAAGTGAAAGATACGTATGATAGTTTTAATATTGTTGAAGATGAAATGTTTGATCCTCAAGTATTACGTCGTTTAATCGCATTTATGTATGATACGGAAACGACATTGCGCGATTATTTCAAAGATAATGCTATTGTATTGATGGATGAGTTCAATCGTATTAAGGAAACAGAAGAAACGTTACTAACAGAATCAGAAGACTTTCTTCAAAACTTAATTGAATCTGGAAAAGGGTTTATTGGTCAACGCTTTATGACGCATGATACAGTTGAACAATTGCTTAAACATACGCCTGTGACTTATTTCACATTATTTACAGCGTCGATGTCTGTGAAACTCAATCATATGGTGAAATTTTCATGTAAACCGGTACAACAGTTTTACGGTCAATATGATATCATGACGTCTGAATTCCAACGTTATATGAAACAGGGCTACCGTATGGTTATTATTGCGGAAACGGAAACGAAAAAAGACCGCATCCAGTCGATGTTAAGTGAACTCCACGTTCCTACACTTATGAATGTGGACCTAACACAACTAGAAGCAGGGCACGCGGCCATTATTGAAGGAAGCTTATCTGAAGGGTTTGAACTTCCTTATATGTCGCTCGTCGTTGTGACGGAACGAGAATTGTTTAAATCAAAACAAAAGAAAGCGTCGAAAAAAAGGCGCAAAACAATCAGTAACGCAGAAAAAATTAAATCTTATCAAGAGTTGAATGTGGGGGACTATGTCGTTCATATTCATCATGGTGTGGGCCGCTATTTAGGCGTAGAAACGTTGGAAGTTGGAGACGTCCATCGTGACTATATGAAAATTCAATATAAAGGCACGGATCAATTATTTGTACCTGTCGACCAAATGGAACAAGTGCAAAAATACGTTGGATCTGAAGATAAAACACCTAAATTATATAAATTAGGCGGTAGTGATTGGAAGAAAACAAAAGCTAAAGTTCAAAGTAGTGTTGAAGATATCGCCGATGAACTGATTGCTTTATATAAAGAACGTGAGAAGTCTGTAGGTTACCAGTTTAGTCCGGATACGGAAGAACAACACGTTTTCGAAATGGATTTCCCATACGAATTAACAGATGACCAAGCAAAGTCTATAGAAGAGATTAAAGGTGATATGGAACGTGCTCGACCGATGGATCGTTTGTTGTGTGGCGATGTAGGTTACGGTAAAACAGAAGTAGCCGTACGTGCTGCATTTAAAGCTGTTATGTCAGGGAAACAAGTCGCTTTCCTCGTGCCTACAACGATTTTGGCGCAACAGCATTATGAAACATTAATTGAACGTATGCGTGACTTTCCTGTTGAAATTCATTTAATGAGTCGCTTTAGAACGCCTAAAGAGATTCGCGAAACGAAAGAAGGACTTAAGTCTGGATTCGTCGACATCGTTGTTGGTACACACAAATTGTTAGGGAAAACCGTTGAATATAAAGATCTAGGGTTACTTGTTGTTGATGAAGAACAACGCTTCGGTGTGCGCCATAAAGAAAAAATTAAATCATTAAAAGCAAATGTAGATGTGCTTACTTTAACGGCAACACCAATTCCAAGAACACTGCATATGAGTATGCTTGGTGTGCGTGATTTATCGGTAATCGAAACGCCACCAGAAAACCGTTTCCCAGTTCAAACATATGTGTTAGAACAAAATGGTAATTTTATTAAAGAGGCATTAGAACGCGAATTATCTCGCGATGGACAAGTGTTTTATTTATACAATAAAGTACAATCTATTTATGAAAAAAGAGAACAACTTCAAATGTTGATGCCTGAAGCGTCTATCGGTGTGGCGCACGGGCAATTACCTGAACGCGATTTAGAAGAAACGATGCTTGATTTCATCAATGGGGCTTACGATATCCTAGTTACAACAACGATTATTGAAACGGGTGTAGATGTTCCGAATGCGAATACATTAATTATTGAAGAAGCCGATCGTTTCGGATTGAGTCAGTTGTATCAATTACGTGGGCGTGTCGGTCGTTCGAGTCGCATTGGTTATGCTTATTTCCTGCATACACCAAATAAAGTGTTAAACGAAACAGCTGAAGAACGCTTACAAGCCATTAAAGAATTTACGGAACTAGGCAGTGGTTTCAAAATTGCGATGCGTGACTTAAATATTCGTGGCGCAGGTAATTTACTTGGTAAACAACAACATGGCTTTATTGATTCTGTCGGTTTTGACTTATACTCTCAAATGTTAGAAGAAGCAGTGAACGAAAAACGGGGTATTAAAGAAGTACAACACGTTCCAGAAATAGAAATGGACTTACGTTTAGATGCTTATTTACCGGCAGAATATATTCGCAATGAACAAGCGAAAATCGAAATTTATAAAAAGTTACGGGCGACTGAAACACTCGCACAATTAATGGATATTAAAGATGAACTCCTTGACCGCTTCAACGACTATCCTACAGAAGTGGCGCAACTACTTGATACTGTTGAAATCAAGGTTCATTTAATGAATGTCGGTGTGCAACATGTTAAAGATAAAGGGAAAGCCGTTGAAGTATTATTAACGGAACAAGGGACACAACGTATAGATGGTGAGGCACTCTTTAAAAATACGGAAGCTTTAGGGCGAGGCATGAAAGTAGGCGTTGAAGCAAAATGTATGAAAGTGACACTCACGAAAGGTACTCAATGGTTAGACACACTTAAATTTTTAGCGAAAACAATTGAAGAAAGTATGATATTAGATCATGTCGAGTAAATCTGCTTTTAATGGTGTCGTTGTCTTAACGCTTGCATTAATCGTCGTTAAAATATTAAGTGCATTGTATCGTGTCCCGTATCAAAACATTTTAGGTGACGATGGCTTATATGCGTATCAACAAATTTACCCCATCGTCGCATTAGGTGTTGTCTTAGCAAGTAATGCAATTCCAAGTGCATTAACGCAAATTTTAGGGGGTAGAGAGGCCAATCGTTCACTCATCCGTCGACTCATTTTCGTACTTGAACTTATTGGATGTCTCATTTGTCTCATCCTCTTTTTAGGTGCAGACCTTATTGCGTCCTTAATGGGTGATTCGCATTTAGCGCCGATGATACGCGCAGCAAGCGTTACATTTATCATCGTCGGTGCACTTGGCGTTTTAAGAGGGTATTTTCAATCGACTTTCGATATGAATAAGCCTGCATTTTCACAAGTCATTGAACAAATGATTCGTGTCAGCATGATTGGGATAGTCATCCTCTTTTTTACGCATCAACAGCTTTCTATTTACGACGCTGGCATGTGGGCAATCTTAGCTTCATCGTGTGGTTTCATAGGCGCAACCCTCTTTTTATGGTGGTGGATGTCTTTATCAAATGCTACATTGCCTCAAACAATCCCTTGGCGTCAGTTTGCGATTGCAACGGTTATTTTTGCTTTAAGTCAATTGATTGTGATCTTATGGCAAGTGGTGGATAGTTTTACCGTGATTAACGTTCTCCAACACGGCCAAGGATTGACCTTTAAAGATGCTATTACGCAAAAAGGAATTTACGACCGTGGTGCATCGTTTATTCAAATGGGATTAATTGTAACAACAACGTTTTGTTTCGTACTTATTCCGTTATTAACTGATACACAAAAAGCGGGTCGTTATGACCAAATGAACAGTTATGCAAATGCGTCATTAAAAATTACGATTGTTATAAGTTGTGCGAGTGCGATTGGCCTAATGAATTTATTACCACTTTTGAATGCTGTATTTTTTAAAAGTAACGACCTTACAATCACATTATCCATTTACATGTTAACGGTCATTTTTGTGTCTCTGATCATGATGTATATTGCATTACTCGAAGTTCAAAATCATTACCGAGTGGTTTTTATAGGGATTATTATAGGATTAGTCATCAAGCTACTATTGAATCTTATTTTAATTTTAAAGGTTGGTATTGTCGGTGCGAGTATTTCTACAGTTGTGGCACTAGTCGTTTTTGCAATCTATTTACACAGACATATGATTCAGTTGTATGCGCTCTATGCATTGCGTAAATTTTATTTGAAATTAGTTGTTGCTTTATTGACGATGACAGCTAGTGTACAATTAACGCATTACATCATCCCGTCGATGTCTAGAATTGGAGGTCTTCTAGAATTAATAATCAGTGCGTGCATTGGTGTGGGAAGTTTAAGTGTAATGCTTGTGTGGATGCGTATTTTAAATGAAGACGAATGGGTGCATTTGCCATTTGGCGATAAAATCATTGAGATAATGAAAAGGAGAAAATCATGACACACCATATTACGATTATTGGTTTAGGTAATTATTGTTTAGACGACTTGCCATTAGGTATCTATCGTTTTTTACAAAATCAATCTAAAATATATGTGCGAACGAAAGCGCATCCTGTGATATCAGAACTGCAAAATATTGATATTGAAAGCTTTGATGCGATTTATGAACAACATGATACTTTTGAACCTGTTTACGATGCGATTACAGATCAACTTTTACAACGCGCACAAACTGAAGATGTTGTATATGCTGTGCCTGGTCATCCCCGTGTTGCAGAAACAACCACGCAATTGCTATTCCAAAAAGCAGCACATTATGATGTTGTGGTAGATGTGCGAGGTGGACGTAGTTTTATCGATGATGTGTTTGAAGCGGTAAAAATGGATCCGAATGATGGTTTTACGATGTTAGATGCAACCGCACTGGAAAAAGAAACATTGAATCCACGTACTACGACACTCATTACTCAAGTATATAGTGCCATGGTTGCTGGTGATTTAAAATTGACGCTCATGATGCGATATCCAGACGACTTTGAAGTGCATATCGTGGATGGTGCGAACCAGTCAGGTGCGAAACGCTACACGTGCCCATTATATGAACTTGATCATAATGATGTCTTTACTAATCTTACAAGTGTCGTTGTTCCAGCTATTACTGAAGAAACGGCTTTATATGGTGATTTTGACTTTGCAGATCGAGTGATCGCAACATTGGTAGACGACGAAACAGGATGTCCATGGGATAAAGTGCAAACGCATGAATCATTGAAGCGCTATTTACTTGAAGAAACGTTTGAACTTTTTGAAGCGATTGACCATGAAGATGATTGGCATATGATTGAAGAATTAGGTGATATTTTACTGCAAGTGCTTCTACATGCCAATATTGGCCAAAAACAAGGCTATATGGAGACACGTGAGATTGTTGCAAGTCTTTCAGAAAAAATGATACGTCGTCATCCGCATATTTTTGCTGAGGGTCAAGCTGACAGTGTGGAAGATGTTAAATCGATTTGGTACGAACAAAAAGCGGCGGAAGGTAAACCATCACGTGTTAAATTCGAAAAAATATTTGCGACGCACTTCTTAAAATTGTATGATGAAGTCAAAAATCAAGACTTGTCAGAAGAGGCGCTGCAAGCTTATTTAGAACAAGGGGGACATCATGAGACTCGATAAATATTTAAAAGTATCACGCTTAATTAAGCGACGTACCTTAGCAAAAGAAGTGAGCGATCAAGGTCGTGTGAAAATCAATGGCCAAACCGCTAAAGCTGGTACAGATGTGAAAGTAGAAGATACGATAGAAATACAATTTGGACAAAAAATCGTGACGATTAAAGTCACTGGGCTTAATGAACATGCAACGAAAGAAAATGCTAAAGGGATGTATGAAATCCTAAAAGAGGAACGGATTGATTAGGGATACGAAGAAAGGTGACGCCGCATGAATGATAAAGTTCAAAATATCGGCAATCAATATACATCACAAAAAAATGCTAAAAAACGTCGGCATGAACAACGTAAACGTATTGTAAAAAAGCGTATTTTAGTTTTTGGTGGTATTTTATTAGCCATTATCGCAGTGATGTTAGTATTAGTATTTGCGCAAATGAAAAGTAATTCGGATGCTTCAAATGAACGTCATGCGAAAGAAGAAGAATATCAAAAATTACAAGATAAAGAAATTGAACTTAAAGAGCAGCTTAACAATTTAAATGATCCATCTTATATCGAAAAAGTGGCGCGTGATGAATATTATTTAAGTAACGACGGTGAAATCATCTTTAAGTTACCTGAAGACCAACCGAAACAAAATAATAAGAAAAAGTAATAGACTGAGAAATAACGCGTACACATGATGAGTTACATTGACATTCGATTAATGCAGTTTAAAGTCGAAAAATAGTGTGTTTCATTATCGTTTTAGTAAAATACGTAAATAAAATAGTGAATCATCAATTTGTCATTGTTAAAATACGGAAACAAACGTATAATAGAACTAAATATCGAATTCAGGAGGATGCATTAAAACAATGTCAATCGAAGTAGGAAGTAAGGTTAAAGGTAAAGTCACTGGTATCAAAAAATTCGGTGCATTTGTGGAGTTGCCTGAAGGTAAAAGTGGGTTAGTTCATATCAGTGAAGTCGCTGATAACTATGTAGAAAACGTAGAAGATCACTTAACTGTCGGGGATGACGTTGAGGTTAAAGTATTATCCATCGCCGATGATGGCAAAATTAGTCTTTCAATTAAAAAAGCCAAAGAGCGTCCACGTAGACAAAAACCGGCACAAAAACCAGAAGACTTTGAGAAAAAACTATCAAACTTCTTAAAAGATAGTGAGGATAAACTTACTTCTATTAAGCGTCAAACAGAATCTAGACGTGGTGGTAGAGGCGCACGTCGCTAAATTTAATGCAAGGGGTTGAGAAACGAAGGCATACTTTGAATCTCAACCCTTATTTTGTGTGGGGGTTAAATGATGAAGGTAACTTGGAAAGCAGATGACCATATCGTTATTGCAGTGTCCACTGGCATTGATAGTATGGTTTTGTTGCATCGATTATTACATCAATATCAAACAACATACAAACAACTTTCCGTGCTTCATGTACATCATGGATTGCGGCGGGGTTCTGACGAAGAAGCGGAGTTTGTGACACGATATTGTGAACAGTACGGTATCCCCATTTACGTCAAGCGGCTTCATTTACAACCTATTGTTGAAGCAGGGCGCAGCATTCAAAGTGACGCACGCGCTGCACGTTATCGCTGGTTTGAAGATATGATGCATCAATTGAAAGGGGACGTATTAATGACGGCCCATCACTTTGATGATTTGCTAGAAACCGTGTTCTATCGTATTTTTACTGGTAAAGTGTATCGTAGCGCTTTAGGGATGCAAGCATGTGAGCAACGTCACGGTTATCGTTTAATGCGCCCTATGTTGGAAGAAACGAAAAGTGATATTGCGACATATCAACACGATTACAACGTGCCTTACTTTGAGGATGAAAGTAATCAAGATACAAAATATGTACGGAATAGGATTCGTCATGATATGTTACCGATCATCGACGCCCACGAACAATTTAAAATTACGCATTTGAAAAAACTCTACGACATGCATCTAGAGTCTATCCGGGTTTTTGAACAGATGGCTGACGACTACATTGCAGCCCAAGTGAAACAAACCGACCATCAATATGAGATGTCTATCCAATCATTCAATAAATGCCCAGAACATGTTAGAATGATTATTCTGGATAAATTAATACAAAAATGGGAAAATATCGTACCGGTGAGTGATGTTCAATATCACCAATGGTTTGTGCAACTGACACAACCTATAGCACAAATTGAACTACATGCTTCAAACACATGGCGTATCAATAAGGTGTATGATAAATTAACCTTAACAACGGTTGAACAGGCACCATTACAATCGATGTATTTGAAGACACCTGGCTATTATCAATTCGGTGATTATGAGATTAGAGTGGCATCGCTTGATGCATTGCGTGGACCACTTCTTATACGGACACGTCAAGATGGCGACCGCGTTCAACTACATTCCCATGGTCATAAAAAAGTATCGCGTTTAATGATTGATGCCAAAGTGCCTCAACATACGCGAGACCGTATGCCAGTCATTGAAGATGCAACGGGTGACATAGTAGCTGTTGGCACGCTGTATCAACATATAAAAGTGAACCAAATAATAACAATCGCATATTTAGGAGATGAAAATAATGAGAAATGATTTGAAAGATGTATTACTTACAGAAACTGAAATTTATGATATTTGTGACAAGCTAGGTCATGCTATTACGGAAGATTACCGTGGTAAAGATTTACTATGTGTAGGGATTTTAAAAGGCTCTGTTTTATTTATGACAGATTTAATTAAGCGTATCGATACACCACTATCGATCGATTTTATGGATGTATCTAGTTACCATGGTGGTATGGAGTCTACTGGAGAAGTACAAATTTTAAAAGATTTAAGCACATCCATTGAAAATAAAGATGTCTTAATTATTGAAGATATATTAGAAACAGGTACGACTTTAAAATCTATAACAGAATTATTAGCGTCTCGTCGCGTCAAATCTTTAGAAATCGTTACGTTATTAGATAAGCCAAACCGTCGTAAAGCAGATATTGAAGCAAAATATGTTGGACGTCAAATTCCTGATGAGTTTGTTGTAGGGTACGGTTTAGATTATAAAGAAAAATATCGTAATCTCCCATACATTGGAACATTAAAACCAGCGATTTATGAGCAATAATTTTAAAGAAAATGACAACGCATATCGTTGAAGGATGTTTGTCAATGTCTATTACTAGCCAGCCGTAATTAGATTATGGTAAAATTTTTGTTAGTTTTATATTTGAAGTAGGAGGAAACGACGCATGCAAAAAGCTTTTCGTAATGTGCTGTTTATAGCTTTAATCGGCGTTGTTATTTTTGGGCTTTTTTCTTGGATTAACGGAAATGGAAAAGTGCCTAGAGAGCTTACGTATAATCAATTTACACAACAATTAAAGGACGGCAAAATTAAGTCTTTAGAAATTCAACCGTCTCATAATGTGTATAAAGTGAGTGGTAAGTTAAACAACGGTGATGATTACTCATCAACGATTCTATTTAATAACGATAAAGAGCTAGAACAGGTTACTGATATTGCTCATAAACAGAAAGATTTAGAATTAACCGTTAAAGAAGAAGAAGGTCAAAGTGTGTTTGTTAGTATTTTAACGACACTGATTCCTGTCTTAATCATTGCACTTTTATTTATCTTCTTCTTAAGTCAAGCACAAGGTGGCGGTGGCGGCGGTCGTATGATGAATTTTGGTAAATCAAAAGCCAAAATGTACGATAATCAAAAACGACGCGTGCGCTTTACAGATGTTGCCGGTGCAGACGAAGAAAAACAAGAATTAATTGAAATTGTTGATTTCTTAAAAGACAATAAGAAATTTAAACAAATGGGTTCACGTATTCCAAAAGGGGTCTTGCTTGTTGGTCCTCCGGGAACAGGTAAAACGTTACTTGCGCGTGCAGTTGCTGGTGAAGCAGGTGTACCATTCTTCTCAATCAGTGGTTCAGACTTCGTTGAGATGTTTGTAGGTGTAGGTGCGAGCCGTGTGCGTGACTTATTTGAAAATGCGAAAAAGAATGCGCCGTGTATCATTTTTATAGATGAAATTGACGCTGTAGGTCGTCAACGTGGTGCAGGTGTTGGTGGTGGTCACGATGAACGTGAACAAACATTAAACCAATTACTTGTTGAAATGGATGGATTTGGTGAAAATGAAGGTATCATTATGATTGCCGCAACAAACCGCCCAGACATTTTAGATCCAGCGTTATTACGTCCAGGTCGATTTGACCGACAAATTCAAGTGGGCCGTCCGGACGTTAAAGGCCGTGAAGCTGTCTTACATGTACATGCGAAAAATAAACCTTTAGATGAAACGGTTGATTTAAAAGCGATTGCACAACGTACACCAGGTTTCTCAGGTGCAGATTTAGAAAACTTGCTTAATGAAGCATCGTTAATTGCTGCACGTGGTGGTAAGAAGAAAATTGACATGCGTGACATTGAAGAAGCGACGGACCGTGTTATCGCAGGACCTGCTAAGAAATCACGTGTTATTTCTGACAAAGAACGTAATATTGTAGCACACCATGAAGCGGGTCATACTGTGATTGGTATGGTACTTGATGAAGCAGAGGTTGTGCACAAAGTAACGATCGTTCCCCGTGGTCAAGCCGGTGGTTATGCGATGATGTTACCGAAACAAGATCGTTTCTTAATGACAGAGCCAGAAATGCTCGACAAAATTTGTGGTTTACTTGGTGGTCGTGTGGCAGAAGATATCATTTTCGATGAAGTATCGACTGGTGCTTCAAACGACTTCGAACGTGCGACGCAGTTAGCTCGTCAAATGGTTACTGAATATGGTATGAGTAAAAAATTAGGACCATTACAATTCTCACACGGCGGTGGACAAGTATTCCTAGGTAAAGACATGTCTGGTCAACCAGAATACTCTGGCCAAATTGCTTACGAAATTGATAAAGAAGTGCAACGCATCATTAAAGAACAATATGAGCGTTGTAAACAAATTCTTACAGAACATGAATCTCAATTGCGTTTAATTGCTGAAACATTATTAACTGAAGAAACGTTAGTTGCTGAACAAATTCAGTCACTTTTCCATGAAGGACATTTACCGGTCGTTAATTACGATGATGCAAAAGTGGTTGAGCGTAATGGCGATGATGATTTCGATCAAGGTAAGTACGGCAAATCTTATGATGAGATTCGACGTGAGCAAGAGGAATTAACAAACCGTTCACGCGCAGGAAAATCTGAGCGTCGTGAAGATGAATCAACAACTCAAGACGGACAAGATGCTAAAGATGCTTCACATGATACAAAACAAGATGAAGCACCGTCTGAAGATACGACAGGTTACGAAGAAGAACCTAAAATTGATCGTCCTGGTGAAGATAAACCACCACATTAACGTGATGTACACCGTCTCGAAATCATTATTTTCGAGGCGGTGTCTTTTTGTGTTAAAGTTAGCTTAAATATAAGTCATTTTAGTTGAGTGGATACGTTAATGCGATTATGATAAACAAATGAAAGCAATAAAGGAGCGAATAGGAATGACTCAAGACTATATCGTCAAGGCGCTTGCCTTTAATGGTGAAATACGTGCATATAGTTCTAAAACTACAGATACAATTCAAGAAGCACAAACGCGTCATTACACTTGGCCGACTGCTTCTGCAGCACTAGGACGTACAATGACGGCTACGTTAATGATGGGGGCTATGTTAAAAGGTGACCAGAAATTAACAGTGACCGTAGATGGTGATGGCCCTATTGGCAAAATCATCGCTGATGCTGATGCGAAAGGACGTGTACGTGGCTATGTCGCACAACCACAAACACATTTTCCATTAAATGATGCGGGTAAATTAGATGTACGACGTGCCGTTGGGACATCAGGTGCGATTAATGTCGTTAAAGATGTTGGCATGAGAGATTACTATACGGGTAGTAGTCCGATTGTTTCTGGAGAACTTGGCGATGATTTTACGTATTACTTTGCAAATAGTGAGCAAACACCATCGTCGGTAGGTGTCGGTGTTTTGGTGAATCCAGACAACTCAATTAAAGCAGCGGGCGGTTTTATCATCCAAGTGATGCCTGGTGCGAAAGAGGAAACGATTGATCAATTAGAAGCTGCCATTACAACAATGACGCCAGTGTCTAAATTAATCGATGAAGGGTTAACGCCAGAAGAGATGTTGATTCACATTTTTGGAGAAGGCAATGTAGAATTTTTAGAAACCATTCCAGCTCAATTTGAGTGTCAATGTGGCCACGATAAATTTTTGAATGCCATGCGTGGTTTAGGAGAAGCTGAAATCGAGAATATGATTAAAGTAGATCACGGCGCTGAAGCAGAATGTCATTTTTGTCGCTCTAAATATCAATACACTGAGGAAGAATTGCAAGGTGTGTTGAATGAACTGAAGCAACAACATTAAAAGTGATACTACGGGATAAATGGTGAGGGTTGTCCACAATTGTTTTTGTTTGAGATCAAGCTTTATGCTTTTTTAATTGTCAGAAAAATGGTACACTGTTTTTATATCCGATTCGATAACTATGTATTCAGTGTATGAATATTAATTTAAAGTGAGGTTGTTTTAAATGGTAAGAAAACCTGTAGAAAATATTACTGAAATTATTGGTCAAACACCCGTAGTCAAATTAAGACATCAAGCTGGCGAAGATGCAGCGGACATTTATGTGAAATTAGAATATCAAAATCCTGGTGGCTCAGTGAAAGACCGTATTGCGCTAGCGATGATTGAGCAAGCTGAAAAAGACGGCAAAATCAAACCTGGTGACACAATTGTTGAACCGACAAGTGGTAATACAGGTATTGGTTTAGCGTTTGTTTGTGCGGCTAAAGGCTACAAAGCAGTATTCACTATGCCGGAAACAATGAGTCAAGAACGTCGTAACTTATTAAAAGCGTATGGGGCAGAACTGGTTTTAACACCAGGTTCAGAAGCGATGAAAGGTGCCATTAAAAAGGCGAAAGAACTTAAAGAAGAACATGGATATTTTGAACCCCAACAATTCGAAAACCCAGCGAATCCTAAAGTGCATGAGCTTACAACTGGTCCAGAACTAGTAGAACAATTCGAAGGCAAAACAATTGATGCATTCTTAGCGGGTGTCGGTACTGGCGGTACATTGTCTGGTGCTGGTAAAGTGTTAAAAGAAAAATATCCTGATATTCAACTCGTTGCGATTGAACCTGAGGCTTCTCCGGTATTAAGTGGTGGTGAGCCGGGACCTCATAAATTACAAGGTTTAGGTGCAGGGTTTATTCCTGATACATTAAACACAGATATTTATGATGAAGTCATCACAGTAGGTAATGACGTTGCGATGGAGACATCACGTCGTGTTGCCAAAGAAGAAGGTATTGTAGGTGGTATTTCTTCAGGTGCAGCCATTTATGCTGCGATCCAAAAAGCGAAAGAGTTAGGTAAAGGCAAAACAGTCGTTACTGTATTACCAAGTAATGGTGAGCGTTATTTATCAACACCATTATACAATTTTGAATAATCATGAAGGTTTAAGAATGAGGGTGAGACATAAATCATTTCAATTTATGATTGTCCCTAACGCCTCGCTTTTCTAGGCGCCTTACCTCAACTAGGGAGCATTACAGAAATCTAATTGATTTCGTAGTAATGCCCGCCGGTGCATGAAGACGTTAGGAATGAAATGAATTACGTCTTCAGTACACCTATGAACATGCGTGAATAGGTGGTCAATAGCCTAAGTTGCGGAAAGCTTTTTTAGCGCATACGCAATCCAGTCAGCTACTGCCTTATATATTGTATAAGCCAATAGTACTGGATTTCTGCTCTTAAAATGGATTTTCGGTTTCGGCATAATGCCTCAGAAGTCTCGGCTAAGGGATCAATCACAATTCATTACATGATTCATCACCAAAATAAAATAATTAATATAAATCATAGCCAATAAAGTTCATGTATTATTGAATTTTGTTGGCTAATTTTGATTAACAGAGATGCGATATCCCATCCTCATTTTTATAGTGAAACACACGTAACGCACGCATTACCGGTAAATTTGCTATAATGGTCGTATTCATAGAGAAAGGATGACCGAGTATGAAAACTACACAAATTATGGGTATTTTAAATGTGACACCCGACTCATTTTCGGATGGCGGTCAGTATAACAATGTTGATAATGCAGTTTCACATGCACATCAAATGGTTGAAGCAGGTGCGCATATTATCGATGTGGGTGGCGTATCAACGCGACCAGGTCATGAAGAAGTAACGGTCGAAGAAGAATTACAACGTGTTGTGCCAGTAGTTAAGGCTTTAAATGGTATTGATGCTCAAATATCCGTGGATACATTTAGAAGTGAAGTCGCTGAAGCAGCACTTAAAGCAGGTGCGCATATTATCAATGACCAATGGGCAGGACTATATGATGAAGCGATTTTTGATGTTGTTGCCAAACATCACGCTGAAATCATTTTGATGCATAACGGTGATGGTCAAAGAGATACTCCTGTTGTAGATGAAATGTTAGTTACTTTATTAAGACAAGCTAACAAAGCAGTATTAGCAGGGATACCTCAAGAAAATATTTGGTTAGATCCAGGCATCGGTTTTGCTAAAACGCGTGAAGAAGAGCAAATAGTGATGGCGCGTTTAGACGAATTAGTAGCTACAGGGTTTAAAGTACTACTCGCAACGAGTCGCAAACGCTTTATAAAAGAATTGTTAGGTGGCGATAATAAAGTGGATGAACGTGACGAAGCGACGGCAGCAACAACAGCGTACGGCATTATGAAAGGTGTCGACGGTGTGCGCGTACATAACGTATTAATGAATGCACGCCTAGCAAAAGCGATGGATGCGTTGAAAGGATATGAAGATGAACGATAAAATATTTTTACAAGGACTTGAATTTTACGCATATCATGGAGCGCTGCCAGCTGAAAATGAAATCGGGCAAGTGTTCATAGTGGATATCGAAATGAAAGTGGATTTATCTGAAGCAGGCGAATCAGATCGTGTAGAAGATACGGTTCATTATGGTGAGGTATATGAAGATGTTAAAGCAATCATGGAAGGTCCTCCCGTGAATTTACTGGAATATCTCGCGGAACGTGTTGCAAAGCGTATAAATTCACACTATAATCGTGTAATGGAAACGAAAGTTAGAATTACAAAAAAGAACCCGCCTATTCATGGTATTTATAATGGTGTAGGCATTGAAATTGTGAGGTTGAATCATCATGATTGACGTGTATTTAGGTTTGGGAAGTAATATTGGCGATCGTGAACAACAATTAAAATCAGCTGTAGAACGTTTGGATCAAGTGACTGACATTCATGTTCAACAGGTATCATCTATGTATGAAACAAAACCTGTAGGCTATGTCGATCAACCTGATTTTTTGAATGTATGTCTTCATATTAAAACTTCGTTAAGTCCAGAAGTATTACTACAACAATGTTTAGATATTGAAAAAGAGCTCCACCGTGTGCGTAAAGTGCGCTGGGGCCCTAGAACGATAGACATTGATGTGTTGTTATATGGAGATCAAATCATAGAGTCGGAGCAACTCATCGTGCCACATCCTAGAATGACTGAGCGTGCTTTTGTGATGATTCCATTAAATGAAATTGCATCACACGTCATTGAACCACGCAGTAAAAAAACAATTCAATCCCTTGTTCACCCTGATGAAACTGTTGTAAAATATCAAAATTAAATGTTTAATTTAGGCAAGGTTCGACATAAATCGTTGAAATCAGTGTCTAAGTATACAGATAAAGTATTTATTGGAGGCACGACTTATGTGGAAAATAGGAGACGTCGAAATTCAAAATAGAGTCGTACTTGCACCTATGGCTGGTGTGTGTAATTCTGCATTTCGCTTAACAGTCAAAGAATTTGGTGCAGGACTTGTTTGTGCAGAAATGGTGAGTGACAAAGCGATTTTATTTAATAATCCTAAAACAATGAAAATGTTATATATCGACGAAAATGAACGCCCACTATCGCTACAAATTTTTGGTGGGGAAAAAGAAACGCTTGTTGAAGCAGCGGAATACGTAGATAAAAATACAACAGCAGATATTATTGATATCAACATGGGATGTCCAGTGTCAAAAATTATTAAATGTGAAGCCGGAGCACGATGGTTACTTGACCCGAATAAAATATATGAAATGGTATCCGCTGTTACAGAACGTGTGAGTAAGCCAGTAACATGTAAAATGCGTATTGGTTGGGATGAAGATCATATTTATGCAGTTGAAAATGCTAAAGCAGCAGAGCGTGCTGGTGCAGCCGCGATTTCATTACATGGTCGTACACGCGTTCAAATGTACGAAGGCAAAGCGGATTGGGATATTATTCGTCAAGTTAAAGAAGCTGTTAACATTCCAGTAATTGGTAATGGTGACGTGACAAGTCCTGAACTTGCTGAAAAAATGTTGAAAGAAACAGGAGTAGATGCGGTCATGATTGGCCGTGAAGCACTTGGTAATCCATGGATGATTTATAGAACTGTTCATTACCTTGAGACAGGTGAATTGATTGATGAGCCAGAAGTAGACGACAAAGTGGAAATCGCATTGTTACATTTACGTCGACTCGTTGATTTAAAAGGTGAAAAAGTCGGAGTCATGGAAATGCGCAAACACGCATCTTGGTATTTAAAAGGTGTTAGAGGTAATGGAAAAGCGCGAAAAGCTTTAAATCAAACTGAAACTGAAGCAGAAATGATTGAAATTTTAACGGAATTTCGTGACGAAATGCGTGCGCAACAAAATAAAGTAGAAGCATAGACAAAAAGGAGAGGTAAGCATGTCAGAAGAAATGAACGACCAAATGCAGGTACGTCGACAAAAACTGCAAGAATTACGCGATTTAGGAATTGATCCATTTGGTGAAAAGTTTGACCGAACAGGCGACGCAGCATCATTAAAATCTACGTGGGATGCATTTTCAAAAGAAGAACTTGCAGAAAAAGAAGCGGAAAGCCATACTGTTATCGCTGGTCGATTAATGACAAAACGTGGTAAAGGTAAAGCTGGTTTTGCACACATTAAAGATTTATCAGGTCAAATTCAAATATATGTACGTAAAGACCAAGTTGGGGAAGAACAATTCAATATTTGGAATACAGCAGACTTAGGCGATATTGTCGGCGTAGAAGGTGTAATGTTTAAAACAAATACAGGTGAGCTTTCTGTTAAGGCAAAATCATTTAAATTGTTATCGAAATCATTGCGTCCATTACCGGATAAACATCATGGTTTGCAAGATATTGAACAACGTTACCGTCAACGTTACTTAGATTTAATTACAAACGAAGAGAGCACAGAAACATTCATTAATCGTAGTCGTATTATTCAAGAAATGCGTACGTACTTAAATGATAAAGGTTTCTTAGAAGTTGAAACACCAATGATGCATCAAATTGCTGGTGGTGCTGCTGCACGTCCATTCGTGACACACCATAATGCGTTAGATGCAACATTATATATGCGTATCGCGATTGAATTACATTTAAAACGCTTAATTGTTGGCGGACTAGAAAAAGTCTATGAAATCGGTCGTGTATTCCGTAACGAAGGCGTGTCTACACGTCATAATCCTGAGTTTACAATGATTGAACTGTATGAAGCGTATGCAGACTATCAAGACATTATGAACTTAACTGAAGAATTAGTGGCACACATTGCACGCAAAGTATTAGGTACAACGTCTATTCAATATGGTGAGAATACAATTGAATTAGAACCGAAATGGCGCCGTCTACACATTGTTGATGCTGTTAAAGAAGCCACAGGTGTTAACTTCTTTGATGTGAAAACTGATGAAGAAGCACATGCTTTAGCTAAAGAACACGGCATTGAAGTCGACAAAAATATGAAATACGGTCATATTTTAAACGAATTCTTTGAACAAAAAGTAGAAGAAACGTTAATACAACCAACGTTTATTTATGGTCATCCGATTGAAATTTCTCCATTAGCTAAGAAAAATCCAGAAGATCCACGTTTTACAGATCGTTTCGAACTATTTATTGTGGGTCGCGAGCATGCAAATGCATTCACAGAGTTAAATGATCCAATCGATCAGCGTCAACGTTTTGAAGCGCAGCTTGTTGAAAAAGCACAAGGTAACGATGAAGCACATGAAATGGACGATGATTTCATTGAAGCACTAGAGTATGGTATGCCGCCAACAGGTGGATTAGGTATCGGAATTGACCGATTAGTGATGTTGCTTACGAATTCTCCATCTATTCGTGACGTGCTGTTATTCCCTTATATGCGTCAAAAATAATACAACATAGTGTGACATGGTTAAATGTATGCCTCTATAGACACGTGGACATACGAACCATGTCACTTTTTTTGATAAAATATAAATATTTCTTCATAAGTGTTAAAAAATAGCTTGATATTTTAATTGAAACACTTTAGAATATTTCAAAGTGAGCACGTTAAAGTGTTGAAATGTCACTTATTCAAATGGCTAAAAAAGTTTTTGAAAAAATGCTGATAAAGTGTTGACACTAATCTTTAAATTATGTAATATATAAAAGTCGCCGAAACAAGCGACAACACAGAGTAAAATGTTTGTAAAAAACTTTAAGAAAGTGTAAAATTAACTATTGAAAAGTGTTTGCAAACTGTGTATTATAAAAAGGTAGCCGACATGAGCTACACAATAAAATATTGTCTGGTGACAATGGCAAAGAGGTCACACCTGTTCCCATGCCGAACACAGAAGTTAAGCTCTTTAGCGCCGATGGTAGTCGGACTTACGTTCCGCAAGAGTAGGACGTTGCCAGGCAATTATTTCGGAGAATTAGCTCAGCTGGGAGAGCATCTGCCTTACAAGCAGAGGGTCGGCGGTTCGAACCCGTCATTCTCCACCATTTATAGCCGGCCTAGCTCAATTGGTAGAGCAACTGACTTGTAATCAGTAGGTTGGGGGTTCAAGTCCTCTGGCCGGCACCATTTATATGAGCCATTAGCTCAGTTGGTAGAGCATCTGACTTTTAATCAGAGGGTCAGAGGTTCGAATCCTCTATGGCTCATCATTCGAATACTATTGAGCAGAAGTAGTTCAGCGGTAGAATACAACCTTGCCAAGGTTGGGGTCGCGGGTTCGAATCCCGTCTTCTGCTCCATTATTTTTGCCGGGGTGGCGGAACTGGCAGACGCACAGGACTTAAAATCCTGCGGTGAGAGATCACCGTACCGGTTCGATTCCGGTCCTCGGCACCATTTTAAATAGCGCCCGTAGCTCAATTGGATAGAGCGTTTGACTACGGATCAAGAGGTTATGGGTTCGACTCCTATCGGGCGCGCCATTTTTAATAACGGGAAGTAGCTCAGCTTGGTAGAGCACTTGGTTTGGGACCAAGGGGTCGCAGGTTCAAATCCTGTCTTCCCGACTTCTTAGAAATACCTTTCACATGGGGGCTTAGCTCAGCTGGGAGAGCGCCTGCTTTGCACGCAGGAGGTCAGCGGTTCGATCCCGCTAGTCTCCACCATTTTTATTTAAAATCATGAACATTGAAAACTGAATGACAATATGTCAACGTTAATTCCAATAATTTTGAGTACGTAACGTACTTTCAAGAGTGATTGGCTTAACCAATCAACGAGCTATATCAAGCTTACTTCTTTTATGGAGAGTTTGATCCTGGCTCAGG
>NZ_PPQF01000147.1 GCF_002901865.1 Staphylococcus agnetis | reverse complement strand
GAGATTTCCCAACTTCGGTTATAAGATCCCTCAAAGATGATGAGGTTAATAGGTTCGAGGTGGAAGCGTAGCGATACGTGGAGCTGACGAATACTAATTGATCGAAGACTTAATCAATTTAGTTCATAAGGTGATGCTTGTGAAACAATACTTACTATCTAGTTTTGAATGTATAATCATTCAATTTACGAAGTGAAAACGTTTGAAGTCTATGAATCACAAGGAAGCGTGAGGGCGCTTACTCCACGTAAGTTACCGAGCAATGATGCCGTGATGAAGACGAATGCGAACGATTGCCACGAAGTAAAAAATGTTTGGTGACAATAGCAAAGAGGCCACACCTGTTCCCATGCCGAACACAGAAGTTAAGCTCTTTAGCGCCGATGGTAGTCGGACTTACGTTCCGCGA
>NZ_PPQF01000146.1 GCF_002901865.1 Staphylococcus agnetis | reverse complement strand
GTATAAGGATAATTGTGATATACAACATAAATTAATAGATGAAAATGTTGCAAATCAACTAATAAATGCGAACGTTTACAAAGCGAAAAAAATTATTAATTGAAGAAGCAAAAGAAGCAATTCCTCAAAAAATAAAAATCAAAGAAATTTATGTTACTGATATCATTAATTATATTTAGTGCTTTGGTGAAATTTTTCTGACACTTATTCTGAGTTAATGTATAAACTAATAGAGCATCCTAAACTTTACAATGTGAGATGCTCTCAATATTTTATTTCTTGTTATTACTTAATGTATATTAAAACTATTTAAGATTAATGTTAGCTTTCTTCTTTTGTTTACATCAGGGTTTCTTACAAAAGTAAGATTATTTCTTTTTATGTTTTTTAATGTCTCTAATTCGATATTCGTGTTATACCGAGCCCAATTAAACATATTATCAGACATATTTTTATGGTTTAAGTTTTTAAATACAGCTCTTCTTTAGGTGGGTTATACTTACATGTATTGGTTTATTGTTTGTCTTTAGTATAATTTATAGGGATATGATTATTATTATTTATAATTTTGAATAAAACTCATTCAAGCTATTATCAATAGTTATGTAACTTAATAGTGTATATGAGATATTGTTTAAATACTTAGAACTAAAG
>NZ_PPQF01000145.1 GCF_002901865.1 Staphylococcus agnetis | reverse complement strand
AATATAAACTGAATTAGATAACTCAAGCTAATCTATTTTAAGAACAACACCTCGTCGTTAACAAAATAATTATATTAGATAAAAAAGGAGAGTTTTTATGAAGATTAATCCTGAGTTAGACGGATTTTATTATTTATCACTATGGTTAAATATTGCGTTAATAATTGGTGTTCCTTTTGTATATCAATTAGAAAATATGTTTATCTTGATACCATATGTTGTTTTGTTCATATTGAATTCTATTTATCAGGTTATTAAAGCTATTAAAATCAATAAGAATAAATCTAATTTATAAGGTGACTGCTTTAAACAAGTTTTGGGATTGTTAAGGGTTCAGAGGCTTGTTGTCAATAAAGTAATTGGAATAAATTATTTAGCGCTTTTTTCGCTTGAATATATATAAAAATATAAAGATTAAAATTATTACGATGAAACCTGCGTTAATTAACATAGAAATTTGTTGATTGTGTATGATTTTCCCGTCCAAAAGATTAAAAATTAAAATTACAGCTAAGAATAGAGCAAAAATATTAATTGTAAATTTTTTCATTTTTACCTCTCCTTTTTTACATTTTGTATTATAATTAATTATGTATAAATAAATTAATAATTCAAGGAGAGATAGTGATGAAATTTAAAAAGTGGTTTCTTCAAAAAATTTGGTAACGCTAAAGT
>NZ_PPQF01000144.1 GCF_002901865.1 Staphylococcus agnetis | reverse complement strand
ATTTGAATTCTACTTAAAATTAGCACTTATCGAGCTAATTTTCTTATATTTATTGCCATAAGGGCAATTCCAATTTCACATTCTACTTTAGACTGGGTGCGTACGGATAATCTTTTAAAACCCAAATTAGCCTTCAGATTTCCAAAAGCTGATTCGACATCAATTTTACGTTTTTTGTAGATGCCATTCAATTTAGGATCTGAAAGCAATTGTTTTGTATAGTTTTTTAGAAATTCCCATGTGAAGTTTTTCAGTATTTTTTTATTTGTATTCTGATTTTTAGCTTGTTTCATACATTTGCTTCGCAATGGGCAATCGAAACAATCTTCACATCTGTATTCTTTGAAATCTCGACGATAACCGTAATAATCATGTTTAATTCTATATTTGAAGAAGTGTAATTCTTTATTATTAGGGCACA
>NZ_PPQF01000143.1 GCF_002901865.1 Staphylococcus agnetis | reverse complement strand
TATTAGATTTTTCTCTCCTTCACTTATATTTTTTATATTTAGTGATACATTTTCTAAATTATGATAAAGATAATAGTTTTTTGTAGTTTCATCAGATTCCAACCTAAAATGTAAATTAATACTTTCAAATACGCCATTTAAGTAATTTTTAAAATCATTATAATCCGATTGACTTTCATGTAATTTCGATATTTTTGCATTAATCTCCTCATTTTGTTTTTCTTTCTTCTTACAATCATTTTCTTCATTTTGTATACTTAAAAGTTCTTCTTTAATACTTTGATTCTCTAATATTTCTAAACTTATAGAACCAGTAACTATTACATTTATATTTTCTATTTTTTTATTTAATTCTTTAAGTTTTATTTCCCGCTTTTCATTACATTCTTCTTCAATTTCGGATAATCTACTTATTAATGCCATGTAATTATCAGTAGGAAATTTAAGATTATCATTCTCCATATTTCCTAATTTTTGTTTTAAAATTCTCTTAATTTCTTCAATTGAGTTTCCCAAATTTTCTTCTTCCAACTTTTGGACACCTAATTCATTAACAAATAAATCAATATTTGATAAATATTTTTCATAATTATCCGATAATTGATTAATTGATTTTTCAACATCTTTAAGATAATCAAAA
>NZ_PPQF01000142.1 GCF_002901865.1 Staphylococcus agnetis | reverse complement strand
TTAAACGTCTTATTAAACAATTTGGCAAACCTCAAATGATAATTACAGACCAAGCCCCTTCAACGAAGGTGGCAATGTCCAAAGTGATTAAAGATTTTAAACTTACCTCCAACTGTCATTGTACCTCTAAATATTTAAATAATCTCATTGAACAAGATCATCGTCATATCAAATCAAGGAAAATAAGTTATCAAAGTATCAATACG
>NZ_PPQF01000141.1:1817-5897 GCF_002901865.1 Staphylococcus agnetis | reverse complement strand
CTAATTAGGAGAACCAATTATATTTTATCAATATTATTTATATATTACAAGTGAGATGTATAAGTTGTATAAACGTATTGATAACCATATGGGAGAAGATTTATCATTTGTGATTTTAACACTAGCTTTACTTGTACTACCTTTGTTACTTATCTTAATTTAACTTATTATCTTAAGGGAGTTTGATTAAAATGAATATAAAAGATATTACTGAAGAAACAGGTTGGGACTTAGTAGAAATTTTAAAAAGAGTTAATAGCTTCCCCCGCGTTACTGAAACAATTACAGAAGAAGAATTGAAAAACATGACGAAAGAAGAATTTTCTAATCTACTTTCCGGGAATCCTAAAGAGAATGGTATTGAAGAATAAGTTGGAGGTTGAGGGATGGAAGAAAAGCATATAAAAGCGACGAATAGCGATGGAGAAATTAGTCCTTGTCTTAGTCACTTTAAATTTTATATTGGCCAAACTGGCCATAAAGAAGATAATCCATTACTAGATTTTAATAGGCTGAAAGACGGGTCAGAACTTGGTTTTGAATTTACAATTAGCGGATTGAATAGAATATTAACAAATGATAATAACATATCACTAATTATTTTATACTATGAAAGAGTAGGACAAGTTGGGTTTAAAGTTAATAATTTGTGGGGGATTCATTTAGATAAAGAGGACATGAAAAACTCTTACAAGACATATAGATTAACCCTTGCAAAAACTTATTTAGATTTAGCTGAACGACAATATGACATGTACTTAAATTATCCACTTGTTAAAATTATGGCATTTCAAGGTCAGTTGGATGTTAATGCTTTAGATGAAAATACTTTATCTCACTGGATGACTTGGTCACAACATAATGAACTTCTATGCGTTAAAATACCAATGATCCCAAAAGTGGAGGATTAAGATGGGAGAATTAATTGAGTATAAAGATCTTGCAAACAAATTTGATAAAGCTATTCCTAATGCACGTGATATAATGGAATCAAGAACAAATGATTCCGGAGGTGGAAATATGAATGACTTCATTAAAAGAGACGAATTCGAAAACTTCAAAACACATTTAGATAGCAAATTTGACAGACTTATAGATAAAGTAGATGAAAATAGACGCGAACTAAAAGACGATATGAAACATCAAACCACGGTCACTATATCCGTTATCGGTGCTATTACCACTGTTATAGGCGTTGTAGTACCAATCATACTTCACTTTATCTAAGGGTACTTCCACGTACCCTTATTATTTTTTACTTTTTTTTAAGGAGGGATAGCATGCAAACAAGATGTTATGACGGAAAAAAGTGGCAATATGAGTTTAAATACGAGAGTAAAAGATATCGTAAGAAAGGTTTCAGGACTAAACGTGAGGCTAATTCAGCGGGATTAGATAAGTTAAATGAGTTGAGGCAAGGCATTGAATACGAGCCTAATTTAACACTTTACGACTATTTCAAAACATGGTGCGAAACGTTTAAGAAGTCAACTGTGACTCATAAAACTTATAAATCTTACATTTCTGCTATAGAACATATCAATAACCACCCTATCGGAAAGAAAAAATTAAAAGACCTATCTAGGTATCACTACCAAGATTTTATTAATGAATTTTCAAAAACGCATTCTAAAGAATCTATCAGAAAACTAAACGGCTATATTAGGACATCTTTAGACGATGCTGTTTATGAAGGACTTATAGCAAAGAACCCTACTTTCAAAGTGAGTTATCGTGCTAGTAACCCTAATAAAAGTGAAGATAGTAAGTTTATCAACCTAAAAGATTATGAAATATTAAAACAACATTTAATGACTAAAGATAACGCTTCATCACTAGTGCTGTTTATTATGATATGTACAGGGTGCCGGATTAGTGGCGCTTTGAATTTAAAGCGTGAATATATTAATCAGGTTAAAAGTGAAATATACATTGATGAACATAAAACTGATACGTCACCACGTTATGTATCTATTAGCCAAAAAGATATGAATCATATTATCAAATCTATTGATCGAATACCTAGAACAATGGATGGCTCGATTTTCGGTGAACTTACAAACAACGCAGTCAACAAACGTTTGAAAGCTTATTGCAACAATCTAGGTATCAAAGAAATCACTTCACACGCGCTACGCCATACACATTGTTCATATTTATTAGCAAAAGGCATTTCTATATATTACATTTCCAAAAGATTAGGTCACAAAAATATATCTGTTACTACTGAAGTTTATTCCCATTTACTTGAAGAAACATATAAAGAGGAAAACGAAAAAGCAACAAAGATAATTAGCGCAATGTAAGTTTTAGGGACCCAATAGGGACCCAAAAGCCCATAAAACCCGTCGTTATAGAGTTTTAAGTATCCCTCCCAGGACGCTAAAATACTTATATTGTTAAAATGCCGTTATATCACGTCACTATAAACGTTGATATAACGGCATTTTGATTTATTTGAGTGTTTGTCGTTATGCGCTATATTGTGATTTAAACAGCACTCAACGCTTTTATGAAAAAGGCAATCGCTGAAACAGTTACCTTAAATATCATAAAAAAAAGTTCATTCCAAAAAGTTAATTTAAACATTAACTGTAACTAAGAGTAATATGCTATTAAGTTGAATTTAAAATCTCAATTCCTTCTGTACCACAAAATGTATTAACCTATCTAGTCAAAGTTTTAAATTTATAGACATCACCTTATGTCGAAAATCAAAGTGGCTCCATTGATAACACGTCAATGAACCTTATAAACCCCTAACTTGTCGAATGACCGACGATATATCTCGCGCTATGCCAACATTCAACATTAACGTTTGTACACGATTCTACTTAATATCAATACATCTTCTTTAAACTAATGCGTCGATTACTTTTTATGTCTCTTCCTTTTGAGTACAAATACGTATAACGTCATAAATAATGCGAATATCAGCGTAGCAATCAGATTTAGAAAGACATTAAATTCTTTTGAAAATACATAGTTAAGTAAAGAATACATTACAAAAAAAGATACAAAAAAATATAAAAAACTCAAAAAGATTTTCAAAATAAAGCCTCCTTAAAAATCATATTATTACACATGTCAAAGTTAACGTATAAATTCCTTTAAACATGTCATAAAAGCAAGGAGAATAAAACAACAACGTAACATCAAAATACTTTTTTAGCCAACTTTATACCCACTAGCTTTATTGACAGTACAACACCTTCTTTTAATTAGATGGGTTTAGACCCCGTTCTCATCATATTTTAACATACTAAAACAAGCTAGCCTTAATTTATTACACAACTTCTAATTTTTCCCACAGTAGTTTTTCATAAATTAACGTCACTTTACCTGTCGTGCCTCTATAGACATAATACATAAATATTAGATGAAACGTTCATATTGCTACGTGATTGTCTCACAAAAAAGCGCTCTAACAAGGGCTGGGACATAGTACCTCTGTAAATTAAAAAAGCCAAAAAATTCATTTATACATGAACTTTATTGGCTATTATCTATCTCAATAGATAAATTTAACCTTAGTGATGGACCATGGTATGAATTGTGATTCATCCCTTGGGCAAAATTTCTGAGGCATCAAACCGAAAATCCATATTGAGGTCTGGCGCTTAGAAAAAGGGGCAATCATACGTTTAATGATTTATATCCCAATCCTAAAAGTAACAAATCACAAATAAACCTCATTGTTCTGTATTTTCAGTTCTACATCGAGACTTTGAAAATGCATTGTTCTCAAATTATGTACGATTTCCGCGCTTCTTTTTTTGAATAAATTGAATAACAATCACTGCAGTAGCTATGAGTTACGTAACAATATTTATGATTGACAAAACATTATTATTCTTTTGCATACTTATCCCTCTTTACACTATCCATTAATCTAAAACCTTAATATTATGCAATATGCATCCTCATAAATGTGACAAGGTACCAACCAAACTATCATTAAGATAAACTGTACCATTCACTTCAGATTTACACAACCTATTATATCGCGATATATAATTTCGGATAACCTTTTATCATTCAAAGTAGTAACGTGTTGTTTTTTTATTTTTAAGTGCATAA
>NZ_PPQF01000141.1:0-1805 GCF_002901865.1 Staphylococcus agnetis | reverse complement strand
GAAGATAGAAGTGCTTACTTCTAGCAAGAGATAGTATTATATATCCACATTACTTATATTTTAAACATACTTTTAATATTTTTTGTTTAAATTTAATAATTAGTCAATAAATACGATAGAAGTTGGCATCATCATTTTTAAACTTCTGGTCTGCCTTAAATTGAATAGACATTTTTACAATACATCATTGACGTGAACGTCGACACTGATAGGCATTGTGAATGACCAAAATGAATACAAGTAAAAACGCTAAAGATGAAATGAAAAAAATCATCTGTATTGATAGCCATTTGGATAAGATACTGAGTAACAATGAGCTCATACCAAATCCTAAATCAAAGCTTGAAAAGAATGACGCATTGGCCAAACTACTTTTCGCATGATCAACACTTTGTACGGCCCATGTTTGAAGACTAGGCATTACCGTTCCATATCCAGCACCGAATAATGTCGCTGATAGGATGAGCATTGGCAAAGTGTGTGTCATCGCAAGGACAATCATGGATATGAACGCAATGATCGCTGAAAAAATAATAATACTCCATGGTCCTTTCCTATCATACCAACGACCTGTAATAGGACGAATAAGCGTTGATACGAGCGCATTAATTACGAAGAACAAAAAGACGCTCGGTATATGACGTTGCTCACTAAAGATAACAAGAAATGTAACGATGGATCCAAAACTAAACGTAGACAACACCACTAATATAGATTGAAAACGTGTCGCTTTCAACATTAATGATTCTAAAAATTTAAACCCTTTAACGTCTACATGCGCCTTTTTAGGCGTATCAAGCATCGTTAACATCACTAAAGCAAATAGATTCAGAGCAGTAGCACAAACAATTAAAATATTAAATGTATAGGCATTATAGACAAATATTCCTAAACTTTGTGCGATAATTGCTCCTGCTGTCGTAGAAATTGAGAAATATCCTATACCTTCCCCTAACTTATTTTCAGGAAGATAATCAATGGCTAGTGTATTGTTGACTGTCGTTGATGCACCCCACAATACACCATGGAATAGACGTAACGCCATTAAAATCACAATAATTTCTAAAAATGGGTAACTCATTGTGACAATTAGTAGCATCGCTGTAATTAAAATAACGATCATTTTAACATTACGATTAATCATATAGTATCCAATAAACGGTCTAATCAATATTGAACCAATTGTAAAGAGTGACACGATCAAACCAATTTGTAATGGACTCGCTTGCATTTGATTTAAATACGCGGGTAAAACCGGTAATAGCATTTCAAAAGCAATAAATATGAAGAAATTGCTTACGAAAAGCATTATAAATGATTTGTTAAATATTTTATTGTAGTTCATTATTTATCCTCACTTCTAAATTTAATTTTAATTTAGAAGTGATACATCCACTGAAACACTTTTACACCTTCTTAAATAACGCATCTTTCAACAGTCCTCTCTATAAAAAATACTAATTCATCAATGTGCCATTACACCCTTTGGCATTTCTACTATAGCACCGTTTTAATATATATAAATATGTATGTCATTTTTGAATTTATTATTCATTGCTTCATTAAAATGAAATGGATAACCACTATACTACATTTCCTTTTTGTTGTAAAATCACAAAAAAATACCGCAACCTAAAGGTTACAGTATTTCAATTCGACTCGAATAAAGTAATTATTTGAGCTTTAACTCTCTACCTCTCATAATCCATTTATAAACATTTAAATTAAAAAACAACATAATAAGTCGAATAACTCCATAAAACTTGTGACGCTCATGCGTGTCATAAATGTGTTATTTTACATCT
>NZ_PPQF01000140.1 GCF_002901865.1 Staphylococcus agnetis | reverse complement strand
CCTGAGCCAGGATCAAACTCTCCATAAAAGAAGTAAGCTTGATATAGCTCGTTGATTGGTTAAGCCAATCACTCTTGAAAGTACGTTACGTACTCAAATTATTGGAATTAACGTTGACATATTGTCATTCAGTTTTCAATGTTCATGTGTCGATTCTTTTGACTCGACAAGAATTAATTATACAGACTTTTCATTATAAAGTCAACACTTTTATTCAATTTTCCAAAGAAAAAATGACCGCTAGGTCATGATAAAAGTTTGCTTGGCAACGTCCTACTCTCGCGGAACGTAAGTCCGACTACCATCGGCGCTAAAGAGCTTAACTTCTGTGTTCGGCATGGGAACAGGTGTGGCCTCTTTGCTATTGTCACCAAACAATATTTTACTTTGTGGAAATCGTTCGCATTCGTCTTCATCACAGCGTCATTACTCGGTTACTTACGTGGAGTAAGCGCCCTCATGCTTCCTTGTGATTCATAGACTTCAAACGTTTTCACTTCGTAAAATGAATGATTATACATTCAAAACTAGATAGTAAGTATTGTTTCACAAGCATCACCTTATGAACTAAATTGATTAAGTCTTCGATCG
>NZ_PPQF01000139.1 GCF_002901865.1 Staphylococcus agnetis | reverse complement strand
AGATGTGTATAAGAGACAGTCTTAATAGTGATAATCCTAAAAGACTTAGTAAGCCACCAAATACTACCGCTTGTTCGTTATTATTTTGACCAGTATTAGGTAAAGTTTCAAGTTGTGTTTCTGAATCATTAGAGGTATGAGGTACAGTAGAAATAGGTTCGAAATTAGGTTTAACATTCACTACACAAGCGCGACCTGAATCACATCCTTGTGAGTTTGAGTTATATTTTATCTTTCTCTCATCTTTAATTATTTAATCTTTATTCTTTTGAGATGCAACGTTTCCTATGCGCACTTTCTTTTCAACACCAACATTTTCATTTTTTGTCGCTTGAGGCATATTCTTTTTATCTTTTTGTACAATGACTGATGATACTACTTTAGTAATATCCAATTCTTCTATAATACCTTTCACCGAACCATTATTCTTAGGTATTGTATTTTCAACTATAATAACTGGATTTTCAGTACGATTATCAATGCTAGGTTTATCAATCATTGTGTCTTCCACAGTATCATTAATGTCTATTGAGCCATTTTCGGAATCTAAACCATGCTCAATATCAATAACGTGATTATCATCAATTTCTTCAACGATACCAGTAATATTTCCATGAATCGTACCAGATCCTGATTCTGTATCAAAATTGATGACGTTATTTTCAACAGTTTTTTCGATTTTACCTTTAATTCTGCCTTCTTCTCCAATTGGCATAGTAATATCGATGATTTCTACTTTATGATTTTCATCAATTTCAATAATTGGGCCTTCAGCCTCACCGGTAATAGCTGGAGGTAACGTGTTATCATCAACGAGTTCAATTAAATTATTATCTTTCGTATACTCCATCGTATCTTCAATCGTTGTATGGTCTGAAATCGCTCCAGTTACAACGCCTGTTGCGGTATCTTCATCAAAGTCAATGATATCTGTATTATGATAAATATCTTCCTCACCAAAATTACTGTCCTCATCGATATCTATAATATTTGTGTTGTAATCTACTTTCCTACCGCCTGGATTAGAATCTTCTATTTCAATAATCTCATCCGTTGAATTTTCATCAGTAATAACATCGGGCTTACTATCCTCTATTATTTCTAAAATACCATCATTATTATTACCTATAATGCTCTCAACGATAGTTTCTTC
>NZ_PPQF01000014.1 GCF_002901865.1 Staphylococcus agnetis | reverse complement strand
TTGTTAAAATAATCTCTAAGAAAACAATATAAATCAACAATGTATTTTCAGTGAGATATGTGTACAATAATACAATGAGTAAACTAAAAAAATAATAGCTAACCAAAACTAATTTTGGTGAATTAAAAACATAATTTGGTAAATAAAACGTTAAAAAAACAAATAAAATGACTATTGAAGGATTTACATAACAAGCTAAAAGAATTATACATAAACAATGTAAAATTAAGATGATATGCAAGTATTTTTTTATTTCATCATCTTTTAACATTGTAAGCAAAGCAGTCGTTAGCATAAATAATATCCATATCGAGATTGATACAAACATTGGCAACGGTGATTGCTCAATAAAAATTGAGACAAGAGGAATCATACAATACGTAAGATGGATCGTTGGAAATTTTGACACTCTCTCTTTAAAGGTCAACTGAAATCACCCACTTTACGTATGAATAAACGAATAATGATTAACAATATTATACAATAAATTATAATTTTAACAACCGATAACCATAAAATTTCACCAGTATTTAAATAAAAAATGACAACATTTTGAATATGCATTATTGGCAACCATTGTGCCATAATTTGAAAAATTTTAGGAAGTTGATCGAGTGGTATCCATAGACCTCCTAGTAAAATTAATAACACATAGATTAAATTACTATACGCTGTGACACGTGATAATTTTTGAATTGAGGCTAAGCCGTATGCAAAAGGATATATCACTAGTGTACCTATTAATATCATTACAAACGCCATTCCCCACTGAAACATAGTCATATGAATTCTAAATATAACGCCTGTAATACATAAGCACAGAATTGCAAATGCTGATAACATTAATGTTTTGCATATTTTACTTATAAAATAATGCAGGTAAGTGACCTCTGTGTTAACCAATCGTTTTAGCCATCCCATTTTTCTCTCTAAAGCAAGTTCTTGAGGTAAGGTAATGAGTACATAACTAATGGCACTTAATATCGCCATATGAATTAAATAATTGCGTCTAAATTGCTCAAAATCTTTTAACGGTAACGCAGTCGCTTGTATCATTGCGATGATATAAAAACAAATTGGTATTATGATAAAAATGATTATATTCCGCTTTTGTTTCGCACATTGTTTCAATTCGAATTGTATTAAAGTCATCATCATTGTCATCATCCCCTAAGTTTATCAATTTATATCATGATGATGTAACATCATTAATATAAACCTTATCTAAGTCGCCATTGTTTAATTCATAAATCGTATGACATCGTTTTCGTAACATATTGATATCATGCATGACTATAATCATTGTGGTCCCTAATTGAATCAAGTTATCGATAATCCCCCAAAATTGTGCTTCAGTTGAGATGTCCATCGCTGTTGTAGGTTCATCTAATATTAAAAAATTAGGATTTCCTGAAAGTGTCAGTACAAAATCTAAAAACCGTTTTTCACCTCCAGATAATTGACTGATTTCTTTATTTAAATTAATAGAATCGATGAGATTAATTATTTCTTTTGTATCCTCATGATGTCGCTGAAGGCCTAAAAATAAGTCAATAGCATCTTTTACGGTTACCCATTCAGGAAAAGTACTTTCTTGATAGAGGATTGCCTTTTTAACTTGTTTCTCCCAATATATGTCTCCTTTTTGACTTTTAATGACACCCATCAGAAGGTTGAGTAATGTTGTTTTACCCGTACCATTGCTTCCTGTCACTCCGACAATTTCACCAGTGTTCATTGAAATGTTCACATTTTTTAAGATGACACGATTGTCCAGTTCATATGTTAAATGTCTCACTGTTAGCATTCATCTTCCCCCTTTTGTATCCATAATAAAGGAAAGTTATCGTGAAATCCTGTCATTTTTGTCACGATTAGGATATGACAAATGTCATTTTTAACTCATTTTAACTCTTACCTTAATAATTCATCCATAAGTTAAATAATCTGTTATGATTAAATTGAATCAACTTATTTAGCTTAAAAATTATGTTTTATTGAAATACCATTATAAATCTGAAAATTTTTTCTTTTCAAAATGAGATATTCTAAAAATACATAGAGGGAGATCATCTAAATGAAACTTAAATATGTGACTGCTATTTTCCTTTCATCATCTTTACTACTATCTGCATGTTCGAATGACGAAACTGCAAAAGAAAATGCGCATGAGGTTCAAAAATCACATCAAACTAACAAGGTGTACGACAAATTATCGGATAAAGACATTACTAAAAAAGGATCAACTGCTACTACTAAAACAAAAGATGTCACTTTTGTTCTAGGCAATCATGACAGAATATTACAAGTCAAAAAAGATTTATCTGATATGCCGATCAATAAACAACAAGAAGAAAAGAAATTAGAAGGTTATGCAAAAGCATACATGGAAGATGATGCAAAACTCAAAAAAGTGAGAAGCGAAACTCAAAAAGTTTATTATTCTAAAAAAATAAACCGAGAGTATTTCGTCACTTATCAGCTTGATACCAATGGCAATGTAACTGAAATCCTCATCTCAAGTTACAAATAGTAAAGTAGTCATTTTATTGACCATCAACGGTGTGAATATGTCAGTTTAACATAATAAGACCCTCAACAATTGCTTAAGAATTTTGAGGGTTTTACCTTATACTTCAATTTTTTTATTTTGTTATGTAATGAATAACACTATGAACCTTGAAAGCATCATTGATTATAGCATTTACAAACATGATTCTGAACATATTATTTTAGATTCATCTTCTTTTGAATGTCTTTAGGGATATCTGATTGTTGCACTTTTTTTACATCTAAAACAACACCTTTGGCATCTGTAAATGTAATTTCAAATAAATCTCCTTGTACTACATCATCCGCTATTAAGTTTTTGTCAATTTCATAAACATCATTTTCGGCATATACCTTCATTTTTGATTGATGTTCATCCATATTACCATAATACGTTTCTTCCTCACTAAAATAAGAAAAAGGGTCCGTATTAAAACATAAAAAGATACCCACAATAATTAACAAGCCTATAAACAAAAATTTAATTTTGATGATACTCACCACTTTCTATTTTTAAAATATGTTATATTAATTTTAAACAAATGCCAACCATGCTTTAGCATGAATTTTTACGTCTAAAATTGATATATCAAATGATTAATAAAAAGAGGTGTTATTATGAGGTCACATATTTTAAAAAATAAATTTTGGCTAAGTTACTTTAGTGCTATCATAATTTTATCTTTCATGACACCCATGTCTACTTTTACACAGGCTCAGTCGCTAGGTGCGTTCGGCATTGCATTTATTGTTTTGATCACTAAATTTATAATCTTTTATTTCACTTTCAGAGTGATTTATAGCATTGCGTTTTCATGGGTAAATCAAAAGGATAATGATTGACACTTTATTATGGTGCCATTTCTCCTTATTCCACCTTATTACGATATAGAACCATGCTACCATCATCAACTTTAAAAACCCTTGAAGTACTTAGACTTCAAGGGTTCTATACATTAATATTGTTTCATATATTGGTCTACTTCCCATTCGCTGACTTGCGTACGGTAGTAATCCCATTCGATAGATTTTGAATTAATGAATTGATGATAAATATGATCACCTAAAGCATTTTTAACCGTTTCATTTTCTCGCATTGCTTTAAGCGCTGTATAAAGCGTTGATGGTAAATCTTGAATACCTACCGCTTCACGCTCTTCACGATTCATCTCATAGATATTTTGATTCACAGGTTCTTGTACTTCTAATTTATTTTTAATTCCGTCTAAACCAGCTTGTAAAATCGTTGCTAAAGCCATGTATGGGTTCGCAGCCGGGTCTACAGAGCGAATTTCAACACGTGTTGATAAACCACGTGAAGATGGAACTCGTACTAATGGTGAACGGTTTTTACCACTCCAAGCAATATAACTTGGTGCCTCATAGCCTGGTACAAGACGCTTGTAAGAGTTTACGAGTGGGTTACAAACTGCTGTAAAACCACGTGCGTTTTTCATAATCCCTGCAATGAAATGGTAGGCATCTTGAGATAATTCCATTTTGCCATTTTCATCAAAGAAAGCATTTTCTTTTCCTTTGAATAACGACACGTTAAAGTGCATACCACTTCCGTTTACACCAAATAATGGTTTTGGCATAAATGTCGCATGTAAATTGTGTTGACGCGCAATTGTTTTAACAACTAATTTAAATGTTTGAATATTATCACAAGCTGTAACAGCGTCTGCATATTTAAAATCAATTTCGTGCTGACCTGGTGCCACTTCATGGTGACTTGCTTCAATATCAAAGCCCATGTCTTCTAATTCTAATACGATATCACGACGACAGTTTTCACCTAAATCAGTAGGTGCTAAATCAAAATACCCACCATGATCGTTTAATTCCATTGTTGGTTCGCCTTTTTCATCTAACTTAAATAAGAAAAATTCAGGTTCTGGTCCAAGGTTAAAATCAGTGAAGCCAAGTTCTTCCATGTCTTTAAGTACACGTTTCAAGTTACTACGAGGATCCCCAGCAAATGGCTCACCTTCAGTTGTGTATACATCACAAATTAAACGCGCTACTTTACCTTGTCCTGCAGTCCACGGGAAGATCACCCATGTATTTAAATCAGGTTGTAAGTACATGTCTGATTCTTCGATACGCACAAATCCTTCGATAGAAGAACCATCGAACATCATTTCGTTATCGAGAACTTTTTCTAATTGGCTTACTGGTACTTCTACATTTTTGATTGTTCCTAAAATATCAGAAAATTGTAAGCGAATGTAACGTACATTTTCTTCTTCTGCAAAGCGTCGGATGTCATCTTTTGTAAAATTTTGTTTTGGCATTGGATCATAGCCTCCATTAAATTATTTGAAAAAGCGTGATAAATCTCCACGATTTAGTGGTATAGATTCTCTTTGTGGTTTCTGCGTCGTATCCACGAGCATTTGTTTTCTTAATAGCGCTTCTTCATTATTCAAGTCGTTATGTTCTTCAAGCATGATTTGTTTAATGCCTTTCATATTAAAGCCTTTTTCAAGTAAGTGCTTTATTGTGAGCAGCGTTTCTAAATCGTTTAATGAGAACAATCGTTTATTCCCCTCTGTTCTAGATGGAAATATGAGTTCATGTGTTTCATAATAACGAATTTGACGTGCAGTTAAATCCGTTAACTTACTGACAACACTCATCGGAAATACAGGCATGTTACGTCGAATTTTATCGTTATCCATCTCCCACATCTCCTTGAATATTTTGAACTTATCGTTACAATAGCATATATATTCTGACAATACAAAAATATGTAAGAAAACCTGACATGAAATCTGATGTCAGGTTTATAGCGTTTAAATAAGGTTTTTCTCCATTAATTGTGAAACGGCACGAGATACTGCAAGCTTCACATGTTCATAAGTTAATCCACCTTGAACATACGCTTCGTATGGCGGACGTATCGGGCCATCTGCAGATAATTCGATTGATGAACCCTGAACAAACGTCCCAGCCGCCATAATCACATCATCTTCATATCCTGGCATATAGCTAGGCTCAGGACTAAAATGCGCATTTATAGGTGAATTATGTTGAATACTTTGACAAAACTGGATCATTTGTTCTTTTGTCTCAAAGGAGACGGTTTGAATTAAATCAGTTCGTGGCTCATGATATTGTGGCGTTGTCTTCATATTTAATTTCTCTAATAACAAGCTTGTAAAAAGTGCGCCTTTCAAACTTTGACTCACGACGTGTGGACTCAAGAAAAATCCTTGATACATTTCATGCAATGACCCGAGAGAGGCACCAGCCTCTTTGCCAATGCCAGGGGCGGTTAAACGATAACCACATCGTTCAACCAAATCTTTTCTACCAACTATATAGCCCCCTATTTTCGCTAATCCTCCGCCTGGATTTTTAATCAGCGATCCAGCAATAAGGTCCGCCCCCACTTCAATTGGTTCTCGTGTTTCCACAAATTCACCATAACAATTATCTACAAAAACTGTGATGTGAGGAAATTGTGCTTTTATTTTTTGAATCACATATGCTATTTCATCAATGTGAATAGATGGCCTTTGATCATAGCCTTTAGAACGTTGAATGGCAATCACCTTTGTGCGGTCGTGAATCGTTTGAAGTACCCTTTCAATATCAATGCGTCCTTCTTTAAGAGGCACATCTTGATAAGTCACGCCGCGTTCGATTAAACTTTCAATACCATTTCCATTTATACCAATGACTTCTAACAACGTGTCATAAGGTCGCCCCGTAATATATAGCAATTCATCTCCATGTTTCAGTAAGCTTTGTAAGGCAATCGTTATCGCATGTGTTCCTGAAATGATTTGTGGGCGTACAAGTGCGTCCTCAGCTTTAAACACGTGTGCATAAACCGCTTCTAAATGGTCACGCCCAAAATCATCATAACCATAACCTGTCGATCCTTGTAAATCTGTTTCAGTGATTTTGACATGGTGAAATGCATCAAGCACGCGTGCTTGATTTTCAAAAGCACGTTGCTCAATAGCTTTAAAGTATGGTGCGAGATCTGTTTCAACCTCATCAATTAATTTAGATATATTTATCATGATTACGCTTCTTTCTATTATTTTCGATACCCTTGTATATGATACGTCTCATCTTGTTCATTAAAATCCAAAGATGTGATTAAAGTTTGACGCTTCAATGCATAAAGTGTATCTCCTTCAGATACTTTAATTGTTTTTTCATAATATGTGAGTTGTTTTTTTAACTGCGCCATTAATAATTGTCGTACTTCCGTTTTATCACGTTCATCCCTAGCAGAAACGCTTTTCGAAGGAAATGAACTAATTGGTGGCACGTTTTCAGTTAAATCTCTTTTGTTAAATAAGACTACTTGTGGAATTTGTTCCATATTTAATTCTTTAATTAATTGTTCAACCGTGTCGTACTGAACTTTTGCTTCAGGATGACTTGAATCGACCACATGTATTAATAAATCAGCTTGCTTCGCTTCCTCTAGTGTTGACTTGAAGGCTTCAATTAATGTCGTCGGAAGTTTTTGTATAAATCCAACCGTGTCAGAAATAACCAATTGAAAGCCATCATTGAGGGTAATTTGGCGCGTTTTGGGGTCGAGCGTCGCAAATAATTGATCTTTTTCATATGTTCCATCTTCAGTTAATACATTGAACCAAGTCGATTTCCCAGCATTGGTATATCCCACTAATGCAATTTGAAAAATGTCATTTTGTATTCTTTGATGACGATAACGTTCCCGATGTATTTCAACCTCTTTTAACTTTCGCTTGATCTCATTCATTCTCGTACGAATATGACGACGGTCCGTTTCAAGTTTAGTTTCACCTGGTCCTCTCGTGCCTATGCCGCCACCTAAACGCGATAAACTTTTACCATGCCCCATTAACCGCGGTAATAAATAATCCAATTGGGCATATTCGACTTGTAACTTACCTTCTTTACTTTTGGCGCGCAATGCAAAAATGTCTAAAATGAGTTGTGTTCTGTCTATAATTTTAATTCCTAAAACTTCATTTAAATGTTTAGATTGTGCGGTAGTCAGTTCATCATTGGTCACAATCACATCTATATCGTGAAATTGAACGGCGTCTTGAACCTCTTGTATTTTACCTTTCCCCATATAATGTCTAGGGTGTATGTCATTTAAATTTTGCGTTAGCGTCGCTTTGACTTCTAAGCCACACGTTTCAGAAAGTGCCTCTAATTCAGACATTGTGCTCTCAAAGTCATATTCTGATACTTGGGTATGTACACCTATTAAAAGTGCTTTTTCTTTAATTTCTTCTGTTGAATAACTCTGTTTATAAGTCACTTCAGTCACCTCGTTTCTATACAACGTACCATCGTGTATTTTATCACAAACACCCGCTTAAGACTATGCGCTTCCAATATGATATATTTAATTCAAATACAAACTTAAAGTTTAAAAAATAAGAGGTGATTATAAATGAATATTTATGACATTGAAGTTGAACGCTCTAATGGAGATACTTATAAGTTATCTCAATATAAAGGAGATGTGATGTTAATCGTAAATACCGCAAGTGAATGTGGCTTCACCCCTCAATTTAAAGACTTGCAAGCGCTTTACGACAAATATAAAGATCAGGGGTTTATCGTACTTGGATTTCCGTGTAATCAATTTGGTCACCAAGAACCTGGTTCAGGTGCTGAAGCCATGCAAAACTGTCAATTAAATTATGGCGTTACATTTCCAATGCATCAAAAAATCGAGGTAAATGGCGCTAATGCTCACCCACTATTCCAATATTTAAAGTCACAGCAATCAGGGATATTGAACGAAAAAATCAAATGGAATTTCACAAAATTTTTAATTAATCGTGAGGGTCAAGTTATCAAGCGGTTTTCACCTCAAAAACAACCGCTGCAATTATCTAATGCCATAGAAAATTTATTGTAAATCATAAATGATCCCCCATCGTGTTCAGCAAACACAAAGGGGGATCGTTTCTTGTTTCCAGCATTATGAAATTCGTTTTTTAGTTATAGACCAACTACGTCTTTACATTCATTCAAACTAAAAACTGTGCACTTCGCTTAGTTCGTACCTTCAAGAAATGTACTAATGGCATGTTTATAGATTAAATGATGTTTTCCTTGAGAAAGAAAATCAACCACATGCTGATCATAATCTGCAATTGTACCTCTTAATTGAAAACCATTCGTTAAGAAGACTGTTAATTCCTTTTCCTCAGTTTTAAAGTTTTCGAGATACGTTTCTTGAATATCTTGTTTGTCAAACATGTTCATTTCTCCTTTTGTTTATTTGGGTTAAAATATCATCTAGCATTTCTGGAAGTGACATTCTCTCTCTATCTAACCAATGAACATTAAGTTTGTTTTTAAACCACGTTAATTGTCGTTTAGCATAATTTCTTGAATGCTGTTTTAACAATTCTGCTGCCTGGTTTATTTCAAGCTCATTATGCACGACGGGTACTAATTCTTTATAGCCAATCGCTTGCATACTTTGACATGATTCATAACCTAATTCAATAAGGTGTTGCACTTCGTCCATTAAACCTTGAGACAACATAATGTCTACACGTTTATTTATTCTATGATACAATGTATCGCGCGACATTTCTATCCCTAGTAATAATGTATCATAATTTTCTGTTAATTGGTGACTTTTCTTGCGATTACTTAAAATTTTTTTCGTCTTCAAATAGTATGAAACCGCTCTCTCAACGCGCTGACGATTATTTGGATGAATATTGGCTTGAGACTCAGGGTCAAATGTTCCTAAATAATCATGTAACGCTTCATTTGAATAGGTACTAAGGTGACGCATTTTTTTAGCCACTTCAGCTTCTTTTTCAGTTGAAACCTCTTCATTTTCAAATTCATAATTATAAATAACTGATTGAATATAAAGGCCTGTCCCCCCAGCTATAATCGGAACTTTACCTCTTTGAGTTATTTCATCAATTAACGGTTTCACACGTTGTTGAAAATCATAAGCGGTAAACGTTTCATCAGGTGATAATATATCAATTAAATGATGCGGTATGCCTTGCATTTCATCTGATGTGATTTTTGCGGTTCCAATATCCATATGTCGATACACTTGCATGGAGTCTCCACTAATAATTTCACCATTTACTTTTTTGGCAAGTTCCACACTTAGTTCTGTTTTCCCACTCGCTGTTGGCCCAACGATAACGATTAAAAAGGGCTTTTTTTCACTCACTTGATTCACTCACTTTTTTTCTTTATAATTTGACGACTCATCCAGTCTAACATATGACGCCATACCGCTTCCTTATCTTTCTCAAATAAAATTTCGTGTCGCTTTTGTTTATAAAGCTGTACAGTAATATGCTTGATGCCGCCTCTTTTTAACGTCTTACCTAACCGACGTATCCCATTGCCATAATCTCCGAACGGATCCGCTTTACCAGCAATAAGTAAAATTGGGAGTTCTGGATTCATCTTAGCAATTTCTTTTAATTGTGCAGTTTTCATAATATGATGCATCACACTATAAACCAATTGGTTTGAAACTAAAAAGCCAGTATATTGATCTTGTATGAAAACATCCACTTCATGTTCATCCGAACTAATCCAATCACTAGGTGTACGTGTTGGTTTGAAACTTTTATTAAAGGAGCCAGTGACAAGGTCATTAATCCATTTTAGGCGACGCTTTTTACCTGTAAATAACGTGACAATTTTTAATGCAATGATATTGATGTAACCCTTCCATTTTGGATAGAGCGCGGTACCCGTCAAAATTAAACCATCAGCATCATTTGGGTATAATTGAACATAACGACGTGCGATAATAGAACCCATCGAATGTCCTAAAATAATGTAAGGTAGCGTCTCATTGATAGTTGGCTGTAGCGTCGTTTTGATTTCATACGCATCATGAACCACTTCATCGACAGAATTAAAGTGCCCTCGGAGTGTATTAATCGCTTTACCATGACCACGATGATTATGTCGAATCACATGATAGCCTTGCTGATTCAGTTGCGTAACAAGACGTTCATACCGATCCATATGTTCTGCCATACCATGAAAAACATGTACAATCCCTACAGCCTCATGATCTGCACGGTCAATTTTCACTTCTAATATGGTTTCATCAGATAACGCTATTTTCATGGTTTCTTTCTTAACCATTGTATAAATCCACCTTTCCATACCCATCTCATACTTCAACTTTACCACAGGTTTTCATTACAAACACGTTTCTCATATTTTATACAACAAATTATCCTACTATCGTTATACGCTCCTTAATTAAAAATCATGGATTCAACTTAAATTCAAACCTCAAATCACATCGCCTACTCTTGAATCATACTAATTTTCAACGAGTTTACTTCTTCAATAAAAAAGGAGTAAGATATAATCTTAGAGATTTATATCCTACTCTTTTTTTAAATCTTAATATTAATTTGTTTTACACTGTGACTGTTTGATGTTGTCCATGAATTGCATGTGTAATCGCATCTTCTAATTCTTGTTTATATACGGCCTTAGTATTGTCATCGTAGCCAACTAAATCTGCTAAAACATTAGTGACAATATCTTTATATTTTTGAACAGATTCGATATCAAAGTAAAGCGCTCCTGTACGACGAATTAAGAAGTCAGTCGGTTTTACAACCAACTCATTTTGAACGCCATATAACAATTCTACGTACATTTCTAAAGGTAGTCCTGTACTTTGATGTTGTGCCGCTTGAGTAAGTGCAAATAATTCATCGACATTAGAACCATACTTTTTAGCTAATTTACGTGCGACGTTTTCATCCAAGTTATAACCTTTAGCCAATTTCACTTTTTCATCTACAAAAGATTTAAAGTTTTTACTGCCGCCAACATCTCCGCCTGACATTGGGATATTCTTCGTATTCGCTGGTTTAAATTCTAATTTATACTCTTGTTTCAAGCGTTTCGCAACACGGTCCACTATTTCGTTAGCCATATGACGGTAACCTGTTAATTTACCGCCAGCAATCGTTAATAATCCAGAATCTCCTTCCCAAATTTCATCTTTACGTGAAATTTCAGATGGATCTTTACCTTCTTCTAGAATTAACGGACGAATACCTGCCCATGTTGATTCGATATCTTCATCTTTGACATGTACTGTTGGGAACATGTAGTTAATCGCATTGATTAAATAATCACGGTCCTCTTGGTTGACTAAAGGACTGGCTTTGTCGTTATTGTAAAATGTATCTGTTGTACCGACATATGTTTTACCTTCTCTAGGAATCGCAAAAATCATACGACCATCTTTTTCTGTATCAAAATAAACTGCCTGATGTAAAGGGAATTTTGATTCATCAAATACAACGTGTACGCCTTTCGTTAAACGTAATTCTTTGTTGTTCTTAGAGTAATCATTACTACGCACCTCATCAACCCAAGGTCCGGTTGCATTAACTACTTTTTTACCGTGAATTTCAAATTGTTCATTTTTAATGCGGTCAATGACACGTACACCATTTACTTTATTATGATTGTCATATAAAAATTGGCTTACTTTAGCATAGTTAATGATATCTGCACCAAATTCAGCCGCTTTTTTCATTACTTCAATTGTCATACGTGCGTCATCTGTACGGTATTCTACGTAATAGCCACCACCTTTTAAACCATCTTGTTTGACGAGTGGTTCTTTATCTTTTGTTTCTTGAACATTCAACATACGTTTACGTTCTGATTTTTTGACACCAGCTAAACGATCATAAACAGCTAAACCGATAGAAGTTGAAAATTTACCGAACGTACCGCCTTTATGCATTGGTAATAACATCCATTCTGGTGTTGTCACGTGTGGTCCATTTTCATATACGATTTCACGCTCTCTACCAGTTTCAGCTACCACACCGACTTGGAATTGTTTTAAATATCTTAAACCACCGTGCACAAGTTTTGTTGAACGAGAACTTGTACCTGATGCAAAGTCTTGCATTTCTAATAAAGCTACTTTCATACCTCGTGCTGATGCATCTAAAGCGACGCCAGCACCTGTAATGCCGCCCCCGACAATGACTAAATCATATTCCTCTTGTTGCATTTTTTCTTTAACTGAATCACGTTGTAACGTTGATAAACGTCCCATAAAAACGCCTCCTATAATGATAAAAAGAGAGACTCCGCCCATATACTTTAACATAAAGTTTTACGACAAAATCTCTCTTCTTCTCGAGTAAACTATTAACTTATCTACAGTATAGCATACGACTTATGCTTCGTCTAATTTAAAGACTTTCGTTGCTTCAACTGCTTTTTGCCAACCTTTGTATAATTTATTGGCATCTTTAGCAGCCATTTGTGGTTCAAATGATTTTTCTAATTTCCAGTTATTGCTTACTTCATCTTTATTTCTCCAGAATCCTGTAGCAATACCTGCAAGATATGCTGCACCTAACGCCGTTGTTTCGTTAATTTCAGGGCGTTCCACTGAAACGTTCACTAAGTCAGCTTGGAATTGCATTAAGAAGTTATTTTTTACTGCGCCACCATCAACTCGTAAACTGTTCACTTCAATACCTGAATCTTGTGCCATCGCTTCAATCACATCGCGTGTTTGATAACATAGTGATTCTAATGTCGCACGAATGAAATGTTCTTTTTCTGTACCACGTGTTAATCCAAAGATGGCCCCACGTGCCTCTGAATCCCAGTATGGTGTACCTAAACCAACAAAAGCAGGAACAACATACACACCTTCAGTAGAATCCACACGTTTCGCGTAATCTTCAGACTGGGGCGCTGAATTAATCATACGTAATCCGTCACGTAACCATTGAATTGCTGAGCCTGAAACGAAGATTGAACCTTCAAGCGCATAATTCACTTTACCATCTAAACCATAGGCAATCGTTGTTAATAAACCATGCTCTGAAGTCACTGCTTCTTCGCCAGTGTTCATTAACATGAATCCACCTGTACCGTAAGTATTTTTAATATCTCCTTTTTCGAAACAAGCTTGGCCAAATAATGCTGCTTGTTGGTCACCTGCAATACCTGCAATAGGAACCTTTTGACCGAAGAAGTGATAATCAATTGTTTCACAATAAATTTCACTTGAGGGTTTTACTTCAGGTAACATGGCTTTTGGAACATCAAGGAGTGATAATAATTCATCATCCCATTGTAAGTCATGAATGTTATACATTAATGTACGACTCGCGTTAGAATAGTCTGTTACGTGTGCTTTACCGCCTGATAACTTCCAAACTAACCAAGAGTCAATCGTGCCGAATAACACATCACCATTTTCTGCTTTTTCTCGCGCACCTTCAACATGATCTAAAATCCATTTTACTTTCGTTCCAGAGAAGTATGGATCAAGTAACAATCCTGTTTTCTTACGGAATGTGTCTTCATGTCCACCATTTTTAAGTTCTTCACAAATTGCTTGTGTTTGGCGGGATTGCCAAACAATCGCATTATAGATTGGACGTCCAGTATGTTTATCCCAAACAACTGTTGTTTCACGTTGGTTTGTAATGCCAATACCTGCAATTTCTGAAGCTCTAACGTTATTTTCATTTAACACGATAGCTAAAACAGACAATACAGATGTCCAAATTTCATTCGCGTCATGTTCAACCCAACCAGATTTTGGAAAGTGTTGCTTAAATTCACGTTGCGCTACTCCCACAATTTCTGCTTTCTCGTTAAACAATATTGCTCTTGAACTTGTCGTCCCTTGGTCAATTGATAAAATATATTTTCCCATAATATGTTACCTCCCATTATCACTCATGTTTTAATCACATAGGCAATCATAGCTTGCCATTTGTATGTTTAGATAGCACCAAAATCTTCATGTTTAATTTTTTTGTTTAAAATACTACCTAACACTAATGTACCCACTAATAGTACGACAGCAACAATTGTCCATACATCGAATGTACCTTGGAAAAACAATCTATAAATGACAGCACCTAAAATACCACCAGTAATTGGCCCTAAAATAGGAACAATCGCATACTGCCAGTCACTATGTCCTTTACCATGAATTGGTAAAATTGCATGCGCGATACGAGGACCTAAATCACGAGCTGGGTTGATGGCATATCCTGTTGGACCACCTAAACTTACCCCAATCCCTACGATTAATAAACCGACAATGACAGGGTTCAATCCGTCTGTAAATTTGTTTGTTCCAATAAATAACAATGCAGATGTTAAAACAGCAGTACCAATAATCTCTGTGATAAAGTTTGCTGTGTAATTTCGAATCGCAGGTGCTGTTGAAAAAACACCTAATTTAGCCGCTTTATCTTCAGTTGCGCGCCAGTGTGGTAAATACGTCAACCACGTGAGTACGGCACCTACAATACCACCTAAAATTTGTGCAATAATAAATCCTGGAACTTGCGACCATGGAAAATCACCAGTTACCGCAAATGCCAATGTTACAGCTGGGTTAAGATGAGCACCCGAAAAGTTTCCTACTGCGTAAATACCTAAAGTAACGGCTAAACCCCAACCAATTGCGATCACAATCCAGTCAGCACCTTCACCTTTAGATTTACGTAATACAACATTCGCAACAACGCCTCCACCCATTAATAGTAGAATGGCGGTTCCGATAAACTCAGCTAAGTAGATATTCATTATTTTTCCTCCCTTGAAAAGACAAAAAGACCCCTAGCTGACCGTATTACTATTATTAATAACACGTGCGAAGAAGTCTCTAGCGTCTCGATTCATCTATTAACTTGTTTTTAATATTACATCTCGATGTAAGCGTTGTCAATAACATTTCAAAGGATTAAAACGCGCTTTACAATTTTCATTACAAAACACTCTAAAATTTAAGGTTATTTGTGACTTACTGCCGAAGCATCAATTGAAATTTTACACGGATCTGTATGTACAGTTGCATGAATGCCTAATGGTAATGTCGCTTTAGGTTCATTATGACCAATAGGAACATTGACTACAACAATCAAGTCATTTTCATGAAATTCTTTTAACACTTTTAAAATAGAGGCATGATACTCATTTTGAAGGACGCCGTCATGTGGTCGTCCCACAATTAAAGCATTGATGCGTTGGAATACCCCCATAAGCCCCCATGTGCGAAGTGATTCTTCAAACGACCATTGTGGTGTATGGACTTCAGATGTTTCGATAAATAAAATCGCATTGTTAAAGGCATCTATTGGGGGAAAATACGTTGTTCCTCTTAATTTATCAAGCGACTCGAAACAACCACCAATTAACGAGCCTGACACAGTGCCTTGACCATGTAAAACTGTAATATCATTAGCGGGTATTTTTTCGCGTTCGAAATGTCGTAAATGTGCTTCCCATTTCAGACCAAACTTCCGAAAATAAGGGATTGGTTGAAGTGGACCAAACGATTTATCCTCGCTAATTAAAGAGAAAAGTGCCGACATCGTATAAGCGTCAGCACCCCCATTTTCTGCAAAGTCTGTGAGTAAAGCTGGGCCATAGAAAGTTGTTAATCCTAACCGATTAAAATAGAGATGTAATGGCGTTATGTCTGAATACCCAATAAAAATTTTGGGATTTTGTTGAATCACTGCATCATCAATAAATGGAATGATACGTACCGACTCATAACCACCAATCGTACATAAAATTGCTTTTACTTCATCGTCTTGAAATGCCTCCATCAATGTTTGAGCACGTAATTCAGGGTGGTCATAATTCCACTGAATGGTGTTTAGCGCTTCGGGCATCACTTTGACACGATAGCCCATTTGTTCAATATAGCGTATACCTTGTTCAGTACGCCACTTTATAGTTGGTTCGCCTGCTAATCCTGATGATGGTGAAACAATTGCGATGGTATCACCTTTACTTAATGGTTTTGGTTTAATCATTTCAATCTCCCCTTTGTTTCATGATTACCACAAACGTTCTTCACTTGTTGTCACATATGTTGCGCCACTTTCTATTGCTGAAATTACTTCTTGTTCTGTACTGATTAATCCACCTGCAATCACTTTTACACCAGTTTCGTTGTAAATACGTTCTATAACTTTATTCGCGATACCAGGAAGTACCTCAACAAAATCTGGTTCAATACGTTGAATTAAACTGATACTACGTTCAAGCGCATGACTGTCAATAATAAACACGCGAAATATCGTGATGACACCTAATGCCTTTGCTTTCTTAATAACCTTTGATTTTGTCGACACAATCCCTTTTGGTTTATACGATTGAATAATGTATTCACACGCATATTCATCATGACTCATACCTTTTATTAGATCGATATGAATAAACGGGTGCAAATGTTTACTATGAATAAACTGCATCATACTTTTAAGATGACCGATGTGCGTATCAAGAATCACACATGTTTTGTAATCGGTTTGCGTCAATTTTTCTAGACTTTTCATTGATCGTATTGCAGGTAATATATTTGGTTTCATGTTTGCCCCCTTATTGTATACGTTTAAAAAGTCGTTCTAATTCGTAATTTGTAAAGTTAATGATAATAGGTCTGCCGTGTGGACAAGTAAATGGGTCTTCCATTTGACGGAGTTGATTGATTAAATCTGCCATTTCATTGTTTTTCAAATAATGATTGGCTTTAATTGATTTTTTACAACTCATCATAATCGCAAGTTCTTCTCTGAATTTAGCGATGTTAACCGTTTTATGTTCTAATGCATAATGAATGATGTCTTTAATGGTTTCTTCTACCGCTTCTTGAGGGAACCATACTGGATAGCTATTCACAATATAGTCGTGCCCCCCAAAAGGTTCCAAAAAGATACCCGCACGTTGAAGGGCTTCTATATTTTCTTCTATAAAAAGTTGTTCGTCTTTTGTAAATGTAAACGTTAAAGGAATGAGTAAATTTTGGTTTTCATTGCTGACTTCTCCAATTTTATCTCTAAAGTATTCATACTTAATACGCTCTTGTGCTGCATGCTGATCAATTAAATACATTCCTTCATCATTTTGAGCCACAATATAAGTACCGTGCACTTGTCCTACCACTTCCATATAAGGAATACGCGGTGTGAATTGTTTCGCGTTATCCACAGACATGGATGGCTGACTATCTGAAGTATCGTATTGCGCATCCAGACCGGATAAAATATCTCGTTGCGCCTGTGTATAGGCATCCACCTGATCATTCGATGTAGCGTTATGATGTTTATCATACGATTGATGCGCATCATTCGTATATTCCTCTGACGAAGGCGTAGAATTATTTGTTACTTCTGTTGTTGCATCCTCTTTATATGAAGGTTCTTCCACATTCGTTTCTTCAATTTTGGAGTTGGGCGGATTTTTTTTAATATGTTGTTGATCAAATGCCATTTTTTGTTGCTCAAACTGTTTTAATACCTTTTTAGGTTGATATTTGGCACTCAAATCGTTTTTAGGAATCAGCACTTTTTGCTTGAATGCTGCTTTTATTTTTTCAACAATCAATGAATACAATTGCTCTTCTTTGGATAAACGTACTTCTAATTTTGTAGGATGTACGTTGACATCGACAAGAATGGGATCCATTTCTATATTAATGTAGACAATTGGGAACCGACCAATTGTAAGTAACGTGTGATAACCTTCTTGAACAGCTTTGTTCAGCACGAAATTTTTAATGTAACGTCCATTAATAAAAAGAGAGATATAATGTCGATTACTTCTGGAATGTTCAGGCTTTGCTACAAACCCATGAATACGATAGTCGCTCGTTTCACCTGTAATTTCAACTAAATCACGAGCGACTTTCATACCATAAATTTCAGCCATGACTTCGTTTGTGCGACCAGAACCATTCGTTTGTAGCATCGTCTTACCATCATTTTTTAAGGTCATACGAATGTGTGGATGACTCATCGCCATTCTATTCACAATATCCGTTATCTTACCTAATTCTGTATATAAACTTTTAATGTATTTAAGTCTTGCTGGTGTATTGTAGAACAATGATGTGACTTTGATATCTGTTCCACGTCTCGCTTTAGCTGGTTTTTGTTCATGGATTACACCATCTTCAGCATATACTTCATAACCATCTATGCCATCAGTTGAGGTTTGCAATGTCACTTTAGCTACTGATGCAATACTCGCTAATGCTTCACCACGAAATCCTAACGTACGAATATGAAATAAATCATCATCTTCGACTAACTTACTCGTTGCATGACGGTGGAAAACTAACGGTAAATCTTCTTCTTCAATGCCAGAACCGTTATCGACAATACGAATTTCAGCAATACCAGACTCTACAACTTCAATATTGATCTCAGTTGCACCGGCATCAATACTATTTTCTAGTAATTCCTTCACGACTGAACTCGGTCTTTCAACCACTTCGCCGGCAGCGATTTTATTGGCGAGTGACGTGTGTAAGGTTCTAATGCGCCCCATATCCATCACCTTCTATTTAAGTTTATTTTGTAATTCATTTAGTTTAATTAATGCATCAATTGGGGTCATTTGTGATATATTCAAATCTTTAATTTCTTGTTCAATTTCACTTTCTGTCATTTCATTTTCAAATAAATTAAAGGTAGCTTGCTCTATGCGTGCATCTGGTGTTTTAGGGTCGTATGTTGTGACCTCGTCCTCAATACCATCTTTGATATCTAAATGTTTCGGATGTACATGCTGCTGATACGCAGATGTATTCGAATCTGATTCAAAAGCATCTAAAATGACTTGAGCGCGTGAAATCACTGCTTCAGGTAAGTCTGCAAGCTTCGCGACTTGTATACCATAACTATGTGCAACCGCACCCGGTTTAACTTTGTGTAAAAATATCAGCTCGCCTTTATATTCGTTTGCTGCAACATGTACGTTTTTTAAACTTGGTAACGCTGCTTCAAGTTCAGTTAGTTCATGATAATGTGTCGAGAACAACGTTTTAGCTTTTGATGTTTCTGCAACGTATTCGATCATAGCTTGTGCTAATGCTAAACCATCATATGTTGACGTACCCCGTCCGATTTCATCAAATATAATTAAACTGTTCGGCGTGGCATGTTTCAATGCTTTTTGTGCTTCCAACATTTCTACCATGAACGTACTCTTACCCGACACCAAATCATCAGCAGCACCAATACGTGTGAAAATTTGATCGAATATCGGAAGCACCGCTGATTCACATGGCACATACGCGCCCATTTGAGCCATAATGCTAATGATTGCAACTTGGCGCATGTACGTTGATTTCCCTGACATATTAGGGCCAGTAATTAAGTATATAAATTCAGATGCATCTAAATAACAATCATTTGGCACATAATCATTATAGTCCATTACACGCTCAACCACTGGATGACGCGATGCTTTTAAATCCAATGTTTGGTCATGACTAAATGTAGGCCTAACGTAATTATAAGCTTGTGCAATTTCTGCAAAGCTTTGTAAACAGTCCAATTCGGAAATCATTTTCGCTTGTTGTTGTAACCGTTCAGTAAATGTTTTTACATATGAGCGTAATTCAGTAAAAAGCGCGTACTCTAACTCAACAGATTTTTCTTGCGCCCCTAAAATAATAGCTTCTTTTTCTTTTAATTCGTCTGTAATAAAACGCTCGGAATTTGCGAGTGTTTGTTTACGCTCATAACCATATTCTGCTGGGTTAAATTGGGTAAGGTTTGCACGTGTAATTTCAATGTAATACCCAAATACTTTGTTAAAACTAATTTTTAATGATTTAATGCCTGTTCGCTCACGCTCTTTAGCTTGTAATTCTGCTAACCATGTTTTACCATTACGTGAAGCATCTAAGTATTCATCCAGTTGCGTATGATACCCTTCTTTAAATAAGCCACCTTCTTTTACTGATAATGGAGGCTCGTCTACTAAACTTTCTTGTAGGGTATGTAGCAAATCATCCAATGGTTCAAGCGCATTAAAATGTGCAACTGCATCAGAATCAATCGTTTCAAGTAACGCTTTGATGAGTGGAATTTGTGCAATAGAATGTTTTAATTGCACAAGATCTTTTGCATTGACGTTTCCAAAACTCACACGTCCCACTAAACGCTCGATATCATACACTTCGTTTAAATAACTTCTTAAAGTATCTCGCGCTATAAAATGATTAATCAATTGCGCAACTGCATCATGTCGTTGTTCAATATCAGAACGTTGAATTAATGGCCGATCAATCCATTGTTTTAAACGTCTCGCTCCCATTGGTGTTTTCGTTTTATCCATTAACCATAACAATGTACCTTTTTTTGACTTTAAGCGAATACTCTCCGTTAATTCTAAATTGCGTTTCGCATAAAAATCCATTTTCATATAATCTAACGCCTGATATGTAACAACTTCTTCAATATGGGATAAATCACGTTTTTGCGTATCAAAAATATAATCTAGTAAGATTTGAACGGCGCGTGTCATTGTAGGATGCGAAATGGTATTTACCTTATATGTAGAGTCTGATAAAGATTCGCGGACAGTTACCGTTTCCGTAATCATGCTGAATTGACGTTTCAATTCGTCAGTAAGTGGTTGGTCCACTACAATTTCATTGGGTTGGATTGTCGTTACTTCATTAATCAATGTACTTGGATCTTCAAAATGTGTGACTTTGAGTTCACCTGTACTCACATCACAGTAACTTAATGCATATTGATTATTGTGGTGTATAAAACTTACAATATAATTATTTTGGGATTCATCGATGCCGCCTCTCTCAATCAAAGTGCCTGGCGTTACGACGCGAACAACTTCTCGTTTAACCATCCCTTTTACTTGTCTAGGATCTTCCATTTGTTCACATATTGCCACTTTGAAACCGTTTTGTATTAATGTTTCAATATACCCATCCGCAGAATGATAAGGTACACCAGCCATTGGAATGGGATTGTCTTTTTTTGCATCTCGTTTCGTTAATGTAATTTCTAACACACGAGAAGCGGTCACCGCATCATCATAAAATAATTCATAAAAATCTCCTAAGCGGAAAAAAAGTAAAGCATCTGTGTGTTGCGATTTTATATTTAAATATTGTTTCATCATAGGCGTGACTGTTGTCATTATTTTTTCACTTTCCTTCTATTTCTCAACTTAATAATGTAATTAGTTTAACAGATTTCAAACGTTGACTCGAATGTTAGGAAGTCATATTCAATGTGGTGTTCATAATCTCACTATACGACATTAAACTTGGCACACACGGCATCGGTTACCTGGTTGATAATATTATAGCGATATTTGACAGGAATTTATAAAAAAAGATGGAAGATTACATCCCCCATCTTTATCATATATTTAAAATTTGCGCTTTGATTTTTTATCTAAATTAGGCAACTTATGTCGCTTTTTTAATATTATCAAGAGCACATAACTTAATGAAGCGCCAACTAGACTCGATAATAAAAACGTCGCCATGAGTGGTTTAATCATCATACCATCAAAACCTATCAACCACGCTATAGGAATACAAAGTAAACTTCCAATAATCCCTGTGCCAATCACTTCACCAATTGAAGCTACAAATAAATGTTTATTCACGTAATAAAATAAACTTGCGACTAAAACCCCCACCATGCTTCCTGGAAATGCAAACGGCGTACCTGTACCTAGAAGTAAACGAATGAGTGACGATAAAAATGCCTGTGCCAGTCCAAACCATGGACCTAAAATAACCGCACTCAATACATTAATAAAATGTTGCACAGGTACTCCTTTAAACGGACCAATTGGAATGACCACAATTGTACTTAATAGAACATTAACCGCGATAAAAAGTGCCGTTAATGTAAGTTTTTTATTGTTCAAAGTATCACTCCTCTTTACGATGTGTAGAACCAGAGAAGTGATGTGCACCTTGAAGTCTGGTTGCTAAAGTTTCAATTATGAGATGGAGCGTTTCATTAGCTTCCTCTTGAGATTGTCTAAATTGACCTACAATAGGATACGCATCAATTTCAGCGCGAATATTAGAAATGGTTTCTTCTGAGCGCTCATATGCGTTGGGTTTATTATAATTTTGGAAATTCACGGATTGCTTTTGATTCTGTTTCAACGCATCCATATGTTTGGCAATTTGCGGATGATGATGTATTTGCGCTTCTATATGTCTATAATTTTGAATCACATCTAAAGCCTCAATGTCAGCGCTAAGTGCTTTGGCACGGAGGATAATATCATCCTTTTTAAACATTATTGCGTCACCATTGCACCTTCAGAAACGCCTACAAATTCACCATTTAATGAGAATTGTTTCGCTTCAACAATTTTAACATCAACAATTTTGCCAATAACTTCTTTTGGTGCACGGAAGTTAACGAGCTTGTTCTTTTCAGTATAGCCTGCTAACACATGTTCATCTTTTTTACTCGCACCCTCACAAAGGACTTTAACTGTTTGACCTTCATATTGCGCCAATGCACGTGCTGAATATTCCCCAACTAAACGATTTAAACGTTGCAGACGTTCTTTTTTTACATCTGTAGGCACATTATCTTTCATTTTAGCTGCAGGTGTACCATCACGTTGAGAATATAAGTACGTATAAGCATGCTCAAAGCCTACTTCTTCATAAAGGGAAAGCGTCTCTACAAATTGTTCTTCCGTTTCATTAGGATAGCCTACGATAATATCAGTTGTAAGTGCCACATCTGGAATCGCAGTTTTAATGCGACGAACTAAATCCAAATAGCTTTCACGTGAATATTTACGTCCCATAATTTTAAGCACTTGATTATTACCAGATTGGACTGGCAAATGAATGTGCGGTACAATATTGCCGCCTTTGGCAATCACTTCAATCATACGATCTGTGAAGTCCCAAGGGTGACTTGTAGTAAAGCGTACGCGAGGAATGTCAATTTTAGCAATATCTTCTAATAAATCACCTAAACCGTAATCAAGATCTTCTAAATCTTTACCATATGAGTTAACATTCTGACCAAGTAACGTAATCTCTTGGTAACCTTGACGCGCTAAGTCACGAACTTCTTCTATAATATCGTGTGGGCGACGGCTACGTTCTTTACCTCGAGTAAAAGGAACAATACAATATGTACAGAATTTGTCACAACCATACATAATATTCACCCATGCTTTAATACGACCTTCACGTACTTTAGGTAGATTTTCAATGACATCGCCTTCTTTAGACCAAACTTCCACAACCATCGCTTTAGATAAATATGCTTCTTCTAAAATTTGAGGGAGGCGATGAATGTTATGTGTTCCAAAAATCATATCAACGTTTTGGTAAGATTTTAAAATTTTATTGACTACTGATTCTTCCTGTGACATACAACCACAAACACCAATCAAACAATCTGGGCGTTCTTGTTTAATATGTTTTAAGTTACCGATTTCGCCAAACACTTTATTCTCTGCATTTTCACGAATTGCACATGTATTTAATAAAATGACATCCGCTACATTCACATCTTCTGTCGGTGTATAGCCTAATGCAGTAAAAATTCCAGCCATTACTTCTGTGTCATGTGCATTCATCTGACAGCCATAAGTTTTAATTAAGAATGTACGCCCTTTACCCATACCACGATATTTTTCATCAATTTGGAAATCTCTATTATACGCCACTTCTTCTTTACCACGTTTTTTGGCTTCTTTTAAACTTGGGGGTTGATAAACGTGTTCAAAGTACTTACTATAATCTTTTTCTTTATCATTACGTCGCGAAAGCACATCTAATGTGCCCGCTTTTCTTTGTTCTTCATTCACATGCAAAACCCTTTCTGCCCATATATCATTAGTACATTATATTAAAAATCAAGAAAAAGTGCAAAATGAAATTGAATGCGCCCTATGGCCTTGAAATACATATGACAGGTCAAACATCATCGTATTTTTCTGTTAACGTCGCCATACTTATCCCTTCAGGAACATGATAAAATTTTACTTGACTGATCACGCTACTCACTTCTAACTCCACCATACGCTCATTAATATGTTGAATTAAAATGAGCAATTCGCTCATATCACCTTCTATTGTTGTTTCAAGGGGCCCTACACGATAATTTAAGCCGGATTTATCTATCACAGCTATCGCTTCGTCAACATAAGGTATAACGTTTTTTCCTTGAGGTGTTTGAGGAATAATTTGAATACTCATTAACGTATCTACCATAATCATACGCCTTCCTTCATCTAAAAATAGCACTCATTGAGTCAAAGACGGTAAATGAGTGCTTGAGTAATTATATAAATTGTTTCGTTAATGCTTCGAATTGTGCTTCTTCTAATTTTAAATCTTGATGCGCGAGTGGTTGGTCGCTTAAACCTTCAATCTGTGATTCATATGATGGCGTTTCTGTATCTTGGTAAACAATGCCTTTTAATAAAGATTCATGTTCAATCACTGTTTGTATCGCTTGCTGTTTATTGGATGCATCATAACCTTCGATATCGTCAATGCTTGTTAAATGCGCTTTAAACCAATCATATGTGTTGATTTTATTATATGTGACACAAGGGGAAAACACATTAACAAATGAAAAACCATCATGTTGAATGGCATCTTCAATCATTTTAGTGAGCCCTTTAATATCATTTGAGAAACCTTGTGCAACAAACGTTGCGCCAGATGATAATGCAAGTTCTAATGGCGCTACATTTTGTTCAATATTTCCTTTAGGCGTTGTTTTAGTAATGAAGCCTGGAGCCGATGATGGTGAGGTTTGACCTTTCGTTAATCCATAAATTTGGTTATCCATGACGATATACGTAATATTCATATTTCGTCGTAAAGCATGAATCGTATGCCCCATACCAATCGCATAACCATCGCCGTCACCGCCAGAAGCAATCACTGTTAAATCTTTATTTGCCATTTTCACACCTTGCGCTAAAGGTAATGCACGTCCATGAATTGAATGTACCCCATAAGAATTTACATAACCTGACAAACGTCCTGAACAACCGATACCAGTAATTAACGCAACCTCTTCAGGCTCCAATCCTACATTAGCAGCAGCTTTTTGAATGGCAGCTTGTACTGAAAAATCTCCACATCCTGGGCACCAGTTTGGTTTTACATTATTTCTAAAATCTTTAAAAGTTGCCAATTAAACTCGCTCCTTTAATTGATTCACAATTTCTAATCCTTTTTCTTCAATTTCTTTAGGTAAAAATGGCGTGCCGTCATATTTCGTTTGTTTGATTAACTTATCGCCTAATTGAACATTCATTTTAATAATGTTAGCTAATTGCCCCTGATAGTTATGTTCTACTACGACGACTTTTTTCGCATTGTTGACAGCTTTTTGAACTGTTTCTGATGGGAATGGATGTAATTGACGTAACTGCAAGTGATGTGCAGTATGCCCCGCTTCTTTTAAACGTTGTACCCCTTCTTGAATCGCACCTTTTGTGGAGATAAAACCAAGGTATAATACATCAACCTCTTCATTCAAGTCGTCACCTTCTACTGGCTCATTAATGAGTAAGTGTTCCGTTTTGCGCATACGTTTATCCATTTGCGCCTGACGATTGCTCGCTGCTTCACTCGGTTTTCCTTCCTCATTGTGTTCGACACCAGTTACATGATGTATACCGCCTTTCACACCAGGAATTGGTCTTGGAGACACACCTGATTCCGTAAGTGCGTAACGCTTAAAGTACGCCTTATCATCTGGATCGCGTTCTATCGTATCCATCATTGTCGCACCTCTGCGAATTTCAATACGCTGATAATCTAAGTTTTGAACTGTTTGTTTACCTAAAGATAATTGTAAATCACTTAATAAAATAACTGGACATTGATATTCTTCTGCTAGGTTAAATGCTTCAACTGTAAGATAAAATGCATCTTCTGCATCAGTTGGTGCTAAAACAATTTTCGGAATATCGCCATGGGTACCATAAATCATTTGCATTAAATCTGATTGTTCTTGTTTCGTAGGTAACCCTGTAGATGGGCCACCACGTTGCGTGTTCATAATTACAAGTGGCGTTTCAGTCATACCAGATAGGCCAATCGCTTCCATCATTAAAGATAAACCTGGTCCAGCGGATGCGGTGAAAGCACGCACACCACCATAATTGGCACCAATGGCCATCGTTGCCGCAGCAATTTCATCTTCAGTTTGAATCACTGTACCATTGACTTCTGGTAAATGCTCAATCATATATTCCATGATTTCAGATGCCGGTGTAATAGGATAAGCTGCCATAAAACGAGACCCACCCGCAATCGCGCCTAATCCAATAGCATCATTACCAATCATGTAAAGGTGTGGCGTCCCGCTACCTTCTTGTAAAACAAAATCTCCCTCAATATCACTTATGTGTTGTGTCATAAGTTCATAGCCTTTATGAAGCGCCTCAACATTGAGGTTAACCACTTTGTCTCCTTTTTTCTCAAACATAGATTGAATTAATGATTCAAATGTTGATGATTCAAGTTGCATTAAAGCTGAAGTCGCACCAATCGCAACCATATTCTTCATCAGTGGTGTACCTAATTCTTTCGCTATCTCTGTAAAAGGTAAAACAACCAATTGAGCCTTACAATCTTCTGGCTTTACAGGTTTTGCTTTACTGTCAGCCAATATTACACTGTCTTCACGCATTTCATGATGATTGAGCGCTATCGTTTCTTGATCAAATGCTACTAAAATATCAAGATCGTCACTAATCGCATGTACAGGTGTAGTAGAGACACGAATTTTGTTATTAGTATGGCCACCTTTAATACGGCTAGAGAAATGACGGTAGCCGTAGAGATAGTATCCTTTACGGTTCATTGCCGTAGCGAAGATTTCACCTGTAGATTCAATACCTTCACCTTGTTGACCGCCGACTTTCCATGATACTTGTGATTTCATTAAAATGAGCCTCCTGCACGTTTAAATTCAATTAATATCATATCAAAATAACCCGTGATTTGCCTCTACAAATCACGGGTTTTATTAAAATTCATACTAATGGACGATACTATTACGAAAATGGATGGTCATCGTTAATTAGAATTCTAGAAATCGACTTTGCTGTACCATCTGACTTCAAATCAATGATAACACCAGATAAAATACCACGCCCTTCATCAGGGACAACATGGCGTTGAGGTAAGCTTGTAATAAATCGTTTGATAACTTCATCTTTATTAATACCTAATATACCATCGTAATACCCAGTCATTCCTACATCAGTGATATAAGCTGTTTCATGCGTTAAAACACGTTCATCTGACGTTTGAATATGCGTGTGTGTGCCGACAACAGCACTGACACGTCCATCTAAATACCATCCCATCGCATACTTTTCCGATGTTGTCTCAGCATGAAAATCCACAAAAATAAAGTCGGTTTCTTTTTTAGCTTGTGTAATCAGTTGGTCCGCAGTTTTAAATGGATCATCACTCATAGGCATAAAACTACGCCCTTGTAAATTAATGACTGCCAACTTTTTATCGTTAATATTAATGACACGCATGCCTACCCCAGGGGCTTCACTGGGAAAGTTAGCTGGTCGTACGAGACGTGATGCATCATCAATAAAATCATAAATTTCACGTTGACCGTACGTATGATTGCCCATGGTCATAAAATCTACGCCTTGTCTTAACAATTGTTTATAAATTTTTTCAGTGAGTCCTTTACCATGCGCTGCATTTTCAGCATTGACAATCGTTACTGTAGGACGATAATGTTGTTTTAATTTAGGTAAATACGTCTCTAACGTTTGACGTCCTACTTTACCTACGATATCTCCAATAAATAGTATTCTCATTTAAGTAATATCCTCTCTAGTAAGAAGTTTTATGCGTTAATAGCTTTTAAGTTTGCTACTATCCTACGCATGATTTCTTATACTATTTTATTGTAACGGGTTCACACACCATGTCAATGTGATTCAATCATGCTTATTCTGGTTTAATGTACAGTAGCCTCAATGCATTTAAACCTACGAGTAAAGTCGCACCCATATCTGAAAATATTGCAATCCATAACGTGAGCCACCCTGGAATAACAAGCAATAATGCAATGATTTTTAAACCAATTGCGATGAGAATGTTCATTTTAATAATTCGCATTGTATGACGACTCAACTTAAAAGTATATGGAAGTTTTGAAATATCATCATTTAAAATAGCAATATCTGCAGTTTCAATTGCAGTGTCAGTACCTGCAGCGCCCATAGCAATTCCAACCGTTGCATTGGCTAGAGCTGGGGCATCATTGACACCGTCGCCCACCATCGCGACATTTCTATAGTGTTGTTTTAAGTCACTCATACGTGTCATTTTATCTTCAGGTAATTGATTCGCTTTAAAATGAGTCACACCGATTTCTTGCGCTATACTTTTAGCTGTTGCCGTATTGTCTCCAGTTAGCATCTCAATATGCTTTATCCCTATATCTTTTAAACGCTTACAGCTCCATTGAGCATTTGGACGCACGCGGTCTTTAAGCGCTATTAACATCGTAATCACATCATTCTGGGAAACTAAAATAACTGTATGTCCCGAGGTCTCATATTGCTTAACTTTATTTTGCCACTCCACAGCATCGTTTAAGTCAAAACGTTGCGGTTTTCCTATACAATATTGTGAAGCATCTACAGTAGCTGTGACACCTACACCTGTCTGAGATTGAAATTCAGTCACTTCAAAATGAGATAACTCCACCTCTTTTTGAATATAATTCACTACTGCGCGTGCAATCGGATGCGTAGACATCGCTTCAATGGCAGCGACATGTTTTAAAAGTGTAGACCGTTCAATACGATCTTCTAACATTTCAATATGTGAGACTTCTGGGTGACCTTGTGTTAACGTACCTGTTTTATCCAACGCAATGGCTTTAATGCGATTCAGTTGCTCTAAATGTATCCCACCTTTTATCAATACGCCATGTTTTGCGGCATTACTCACGCTGGAAATAATTGCAATAGGTGTCGCAATAACTAATGCACAAGGGCAACCGATGACAAGTACAGATAGCCCTTGATACAACCACATATGCCATTCAGCATGAAACAATAGGGGCGGTAAAATAGCGACACCGAGTGCTATCAGCATAATTAATGGGGTATAGTATTTGGCAAATTTTTCAATAAGCGCTTGAGCAGGTGCTTTGTTTACTTGCGCACGTTCAACCAATTGAATCATTTTAGATAGGGTTGAATCGGATGCAAGTTTTGATACAGATACTTCTAATACACCGCTTTCATTCAATGTCCCTGCAAAAACGTCATCTCCTTCCCCTTTATCTACAGGGACAGATTCTCCAGTTATTGCGGCTTGATTAATCGTTGATGCGCCTTTATGAATAATGCCATCTAAAGGAATTTTCTGTCCAGGTTTAATCAATAAAATATCGTTAATGTTGACATCTTTAACGTCTACTTGTTCAACATCATTGCCCACTAATCGATAGGCAGTTTCAGGTCTCATTTTTATTAAAGATTGCATAGATTGTCTTGCTTTATCCATCGTAAACGTTTCTAGCGCTTCACTTAAAGCAAACAACACGACAACAACCGCTACTTCTCCCCATTCACCTATGATTGCACCGCCTATGACCGCTATAGTCATGAGCGTATGCATATCAAATTCTAAGTGCATTAAATTTCTAAAACCCTGTTTTAATAGTGACGCACCGCTAATTACAATCGACGTTGCAAATAAAGTAATCGTAATGAGTTGATGCTCACCTGCTGACCACTTTGAAAGATACCCTAAGATGATAAGTAAAATCGCAAAACAAATTGCACCATTTTTTTGATAAAATAACTTACATTTATGCCACCATGCCATCGGTTCTACGCTTTTCTCTTGATTAACATAGTCATCTTTTAAAGAATGCTGTGTACTATCAGAAATTTTTAAGTTTTCAAATGCCCCTGCTTCCTCTAATTCATCGAGCGTTGGCTGACCAGTTACGTAAATTTTTGATGCTCCGAAATTAATTTGTGCCGATTGTACTGAATCAAGTTGATTTAACTTTTGCTCAAATTTATTTGCGCAATGGGCACATGACAGACCTTCAACATTATATGTGTGTTGTTTCATCTGATGTCACTTCTTCCTTATGTTCGATAGATACTAACATAATTTGTCTAATATGTTCATCATAAATACGATACATCGCTCGTTTTCCATCTTTACGGTATGTGACTACTCCATTGTTATATAAAAGGCGCAAATGGTGTGAGGCATTTGCTACTGTAATGTTGAGTAACGTAGCGATATCGCATACACATAATTCTTCATGTATACATAATGCATATGTCATTTTTGCTCTATTTAAATCAGCAATACTTTTAAACATTTGGCTCACATCTTTAATTGGTGCTTGATCAATTGCTTCCTTGGCTTCTTTAATTCTCGTTTCATCTATTGACCATGATTCGCATGTTGGTATCTCTTTAACCAATTGAACCACCTCTCATTCAAGTATGTATTTGAATGTAGTATAACGATTTTTTACCATACAATCAAGTCATTACTTGAATGAAAACCCATGATTTAAATGAAATGATTTGGGTAAACAATATAATAAAGACATACTTCAAGATTTAACTTGTAGTATGTCAAAAAATTATAGGAGTTGTATTCATATTTATGTCAATTTCAATTGATCCTGAAACGTTTGCAGAACTTGTCGTCGGAGCGAATCCATCAAAAAAGGATAATCCAGAGGATATTGCGAAAGAGAGCATTGAATTATATATCCATGCCTATCGACTAGCTGAAAGATATACAAATATTTCATCAAATTGCTATGATACGGCAGGCGCTTTAAAGGAATTACATGATACAGAGTTGAATTTAACACATTAATATAAATCGTTTTATTAAGAGCAATGTAGCACTTTTTTAGTTCTACTATTGCTCTTTTTTTAATAATATATGTTTAACTATCATTTAACATATAAACATAAGGTTACACTTAATTTTTTAACTTTAATATCTTCAAGGGAGGGACATAGATCAATTCAATATTGATTGCTCCTAACCCCTTTTTAATGTGACAAGATTTGAATCAAAAAAGCAATGTTACTAGAAGTAACACTGCTTTTTTATTATTTTGCATATTCTATTGCTCTCGTCTCACGAACGACTGTCACTTTGATATGACCAGGATATTGTAACTCATCTTCAATTTGGTTTTTGATGTCTCTAGCAAGACGGTGTGCTTTTAAATCATCGATATCTTCAGGTGAGACCATCACACGTATTTCTCGACCGGCTTGTATCGCAAAGGCTTTTTCAACGCCATCATAATTCTCAGAAATACGTTCAAGACGCTCTAAACGTTTAATATAGTTTTCAAGCGTTTCTTTTCTTGCACCTGGTCGCGCAGCGGATAAAGCATCTGCTGCCGCAACTAAAATTGAGATTATCGAAGTTGGTTCTACATCACCATGATGAGAATGTATCGCATTAATCACTGTTTCAGATTCACCATATTTTTTCGCAAGCTCTACACCAATTTCAACATGGCTGCCTTCTACTTCATGGTCAATTGCTTTTCCAACATCATGAAGTAAACCTGCACGTTTCGCTAACGTCACATCTTCATTCAATTCAGCAGCTAACATACCAGAAAGATATGCAACTTCGATGGAATGCTTTAATACATTTTGTCCATAACTTGTACGGTAATGCATACGACCAAGGATTTTAACTAAATCTGGATGCATATTGTGAATATTTAATTCAAATGTGGCTTGTTCTCCTGCATCACGAATGATTTCATCGACATCACGACGCGCTTTTTCAACCATATCTTCAATACGACCTGGATGAATACGACCATCTGAAACCAAGTTATTAAGTGCAGTTTTTGCAATTTCTCTGCGAATTGGATCGAAACCAGATAATATGACAGCTTCAGGCGTGTCATCAATAATTAAATCAATGCCTGTTAAAGTTTCAAGTGTACGTATGTTTCGACCTTCTCGGCCTATGATACGTCCTTTCATTTCATCATTAGGTAAATTAACTACAGAAACTGTCGATTCTGACGTATGATCTGCAGCAAAACGTTGCACCGCTGTTGCAAGCAATTCTTTCGCTTTTTGATTAACTTGTTCTTTTGCTTCATTTTCTTTTTCTTTAACCAATATTGCAATATCTTGTGACAACTCGTCTTCAACACGTGCTAATTGTTCTTGACGTGCTTCATCTTGAGTGAGACCGGAGATGCGTTCTAATTCTTGTTCGTGCTTCATTATTATTGATTGAACACTACTCTCTTTTGCATCTACGTGTTGTTGTCTTTCTTCAAGTTTAGATTCTTTTTGCTCTAAAATCTCATCTTTTTTATCTAAAAGATCAGATTTGCGCTCTAAGTTCTCTTCCTTTTGAAGAAGTCGGGATTCCTGCCTTTGAAGTTCACCACGTCGTTCTCTAAGTTCACTTTCAGTACGTTCTCTTAGAATTTGGTTTTCTTCTTTAGCTTCAATTAATTTTTCTTTTTTGAGATTCTCTGCTTCTTTATTGGCTTGTTCAATAATATCTTCAGCAGTATTACGTGCTTGAATCTGCTTTTGACGCATTACATTTTGGGCAATCAGATACCCTACAACAACTCCTAGAATCATACCCAGCAAAATGAGTAAGAGGCTTAATAAATTCACACAAACACCTCCTTTTTCTAGGATTTGAAACTGTATGTCAATAAATCTATAAGATTATAAGATTAAAAATAAGGACCATACACATTTAATTGTACGTTTTGAACAATGAAAAATCAAGGTATCTGAC
>NZ_PPQF01000138.1:5720-21785 GCF_002901865.1 Staphylococcus agnetis | reverse complement strand
AGTTTACTCATTGTATTATTGTACACATATCTCACTGAAAATACATTGTTGATTTATATTGTTTTCTTAGAGATTATTTTAACAATTAGTTTTGTAGTTAACTTAAAAAATAAGGAAAAGCAGATTTTAACGCAAAAATTACATCAACAAAAGCGTCAGATTAATCAATTGATGGCTGAACAAGAACGGCAACGTATTGCACAAGATTTACATGACACTTTAGGACATGTTTTTGCAAGTATTAGTATAAAGTCAGAACTTGCTCAAAAATTGTGCCTTACAGACCCCTCGAAGGCATGTATAGAAATGAAAGAAGTTCAAACAATTTCTAAAGAAACACTTAATCAAGTACGTAAGATCGTTGACAATGTTCATTGGATTACTTTTATGTCAGAAGTCAAACGTATGTCTCATATGTTAAAAGAAAGTCATATCGAATTTATTTACAGTGGGGTTGAATGCATAGAAAGTATACCTATTGAAAAGCAAACCAGTCTGGCTATGATTTTAAGAGAAGCGATGAATAATGTTATTAAACATTCAAATGCTACAAGAGTATCTTTAGATATACAATGCATAGATAATAACATTTATTTTCGGATTTATGATAATGGCTGGGTCATGCCTTCACAACCATTTGAAGTTAAAAGTATTCAGGAACGTGTCGATGATTTAAATGGCCAATTAACCATTAGTTCTAGTGGTGATGGCGTAGTGCTTTTGATTGTGTTTGATATGGAGGGGTTCATATGATTAAAATGATTGTGGCTGAAGATCAAAAAATGCTTGCAGATGCCATGAAGCAATTATTGGAGCTTGATGAAATGATACAAGTTGTCGCTGTTGCGCTTGATGGTCAAGATGCATGGGAAAGTGTTCAATTACACCAACCGGATGTCATTCTTTTAGACATAGAAATGCCAAAAATGAATGGTTTAGAAGTGTTGCGACGCATTAGAGAACATCAGATTGATACAAAAGTTATCATTGTAACAACGTTTAAGCGACCAGGATATTTTGAAAAAGCTGTTGCGAACGACGTAGATGCTTTTGTGCTAAAAGAGCAACCAATTGATGATCTTTTGACTACAATTCATCGCGCTTTAAACGATGAAAAAACATACAGTTCCGAGCTCATGACACGATTATTTACGCAAAGTAATCCATTAACACATCGAGAACAAATGATTTTGACTGAAATTGGAGAAGGTTTAAGTCATAAAACAATTGCTGAAAAATTATACTTATCAGAAGGAACGATTCGTAACTATGCTTCAATAATTATTGATAAACTAGAGGCTGAAAACCGATTCGATGCTTGGAAAAAAGCAAAAGAATTGGGATGGATATAACGAATAATGAAAACAGGAAAGCTTTTTTATCAGCCTTCCTGCCTTGATTTACTCTTCTTTTTCTTTAGAATTACGAGATTGGGGTTGCTTGCCTTTTATCATTTGAATGATGAATCCACCGAAAACGCCAAGTAAGACACCGATAAAAGCCCCTGCAATGAGAGGTAAGTTAAAAAAGTGTTGTAAAAAGAATCCTAAAAGGATGGCGAAGAGGATGATAATGATGGAAAGGCTATTTTCACGTAAAGTTTTCATGTCATTTCACTCCTATTGAATTGATTATATCATTTCATATTATAAATGGGACCGGATTCTATATAAAAAATGAATATTTGGCACATTGACCCGAATTGCAAAATTATTTATGATGATTAAGACTATTAGAAAAGGGTGGACTTATGAAAAAAATAACAACAGGATTGATCATTGTCGTAGCTGCAATTATTGTACTATCTATACAATTTATGACGGAAAGTGGTCCGTTTAAATCAGCTGGTTTAAGCAATGCAAATGAACAAACATATAAAGTAATACGCGTCATTGATGGAGATACAATTATCGTTGATAAAGATGGTAAACAAGAAAAGGTAAGGATGATTGGGGTAGATACACCAGAAACAGTAAAACCTAACACACCTGTTCAACCTTATGGTAAAGAAGCTTCAGACTTTACAAAACGTCACTTAACTAATCAAAAAGTACGTTTAGAATATGATAAGCAAGAAAAAGACCGTTATGGTAGAACTTTGGCTTACGTCTGGTTAGGAAAAGAAATGTTTAATGAAAAGCTAGCTAAAGAAGGTTTGGCACGTGCAAAATTCTATCGTCCTAATTACAAATATCAAGAGCGTATAGAACAAGCACAAAAACAAGCTCAAAAGTTAAAAAAGAATATTTGGAGTAATTAATAAAATGGCACTAACCCTACAAAATAATGTAGGGTTAGTGTTTTTGTGTTAATAACGTTTCTAATTGTGACAATTTGTCATCTGACAAATTAGAATGCGATGTTTGAGCAAATGAATGAATATGTTGTGTTAATGTTGCATCATCTTTGATAACTAATACGTTTCGTGGGTGATGCGACTGACTTTCATATATTTTTTCATTTGTATCTATCAGGCATGCCATTGTTGAAATATGTGTTTTTAATCGTTTCTCTAAATCTTGTGATAAATGTGCTTCTGCTGTTTCAACGCGTTTTAATGGATCATATTTGTAAAATTGATAAATAACTTTATCAGGAGTTACTTCCTCGCTAAATGTATAAGGTACGTTGGAATCCGCATGAAATTGTTGATGATATATTTTACTGACATGATGTGCAAATTGATCTTGGAATGGATGCGAAGAGCTAGAAGTGCCATTAAAATGCATAAACGTTTGAGTATTAAAATGCGTTAACTTGACTAAGTAAAGTCCTAAATTTGATAGGACTATGAAATCAACAAGAGATAGGTCAGCGAAAAATGTATTTCTTTTAGCAATTTGATTTGTTGAAAGTATTTTATATGAAGTGATATCTTGGGTCTTTTTTAATTGCTCAAATGTCTCAATCAAAACATTTTTTATACGACGCGTATCGTGATGTGGTGTGCGAATTGCTTGTATTGAGGGGATTATTTTTGTATTGTTTTTCTTCTTTTCATGCTCTAATTTTAAAATTAGACGTTTATTTGCATATCGTAAATAGTCATTTTGTCTTTTGAATTTTACATGGTTTAAAACGGCTAAAATTAAAATGATGACTATCAATGTACATAAGATAAATATCATAATCATGCTTTTCACCTCCATAAAGGTTAAAGTACTAAAATGATGTTGGGTCATAGAAAGTTTCATTTATTATAACCCTTATCCGTGTTAAAACAAAATGTCGCATTAAATAAAAAAGAGCAAGACGTTAATCACCAATTTTAATGAGACAGTCTTACTCTGAAGCGGATATTCTTTTGATAATGTTTAAGATTGAATAGTGTCTTTAATTAATATTTTGAAGTTTTCAAGAACTTCAGTCATTTTTTCTTCTTGTTCATCGGTAATAGTGATAAAAACTTTACGTTCATCTTCTGTTGAACGTTCTTTACCTATAATACCATTCTCTGTGAGTGCAGTGAGTGATTTATGTATTTCCATAAGGCTAAAATCTATAGATTGTTTAACTTTATGCAACGAAATACGACGACTATCTGTAGTTTTAAGGTGATGTAAAAACAGAATGTCATTTAATTTTAGATTATGTCGTTTTTTTAGTTCGCTAATTATTTTTTTTCGGTGTGATTCATAGAAAAAAACCTTATTAATATCCAAATCATATTGTTTATTCATTTTTTCACTCCTTTTTTCTAATCTTTTTGAGAACCTATACTATATTATATTAAAAATTTTATACTTTTCAACGGAATACTCTTGGAAAGAAGCAAAAAAATCGAAAAAATTATAATATGGCGTAAAAGCTCTTTTAAAGATATCACTTATTATTTTTTAAAAGAAATTATTTATTGCAATAGTTTATGTAAAAATAAGCGTTAACACGGTATGAATGATTTGAATGTAATGTTGATAAAGATGTATTTTACAAAAAGTGTCACATAACTAATTAATACCTATAATTAAATTTACTATCTTAAAATAAGTGAAATGTGACATAACATACTATAACAATTAAGTTAATTTATATAGAATTTCAGGAGGAAAGGTTATTTTTAAATCATCTATCTTGATGAGAGAAACACCATTAATATCATATGTATTGTTACCATCATGATATTATGATAACTTGGTGTTTTTGAAAGTTTAAATAATTGAATCTTAATACATTGCGTATCATGGTTATTTTTAATATAATGACCTATGTGATGAAAGCGGTTTCCAGAAAGGAGGGCATTTAGTTGAGTCATTCACATCAAAATAACACAAGAGCATTAATGGATATATTGATAGCGCACGTCCCAGAATACTTTAAATTTTATGGAGATGTTGCGACTGAATTATTTTTAAATGATCAACTTGAGATTTCTAAAAAGATAGCGATTAGTGTTAAACGACAGCATTTATTAACAGTGCTTGATGCCATTCCTGAAGCGTATCAAATTGAAGGTATTGATGAAAATGGAAAACGCATTCCGAAAGAAGATATTGAACTTAAAAATATATTTTTTATCGCAGTCAAAAATCATGAGACTTGCGTTTTGAAAATACGTATTTATGATGTAGATGAAGATCAATGGATTTTCCGATTAGATAATCAAATACGTATACCTGAAAAACATATCTATTATCATTCTTTAAAATGGAATGTGGATTTTATAAAGCCAGAAATCATATTGATGTTTCATTTGTATGAGTCTATAAATGAACAACAAATTAGACATTTTAGACATCTCATCGATCGCATGAGTTATTTTCAATTTGTAACACTTAAAACAGTCGTAGGGGAAGAACGACTGAGGAAAGTCATTCAAGAGAGAAGTTCGCAATAAAGCGTACTTGATATATGTTAAAAGGCCTTCAACGTTCATGTTAGCATGAACGTTGAAGGCCTTAAATTATGACTTCTATTGATCATTTATATTGTTGGAGTGCTTAATGATAGCATTTATCATAACACGCTTTCACTGCTGATTCTGCGTCTTTATTAGAGATACCGAACATCATCGAAATTTCTGAAGATCCTTGGTTAATCATACGTAAGTTGATATTTGCGTCAGCTAAAGCTGTCGTAATCTTGTTCGCTGTTCCGACTGTAGCGCTCATTCCTTCACCGACTACCATTAATATCGCAAGATCTTGTTCAATATTTAGTTCGTCTATTTCGCATTCTCGACGGATTGCTTCTAAAATCTGTTGTTCCTTACCTTTAATCTGATTTGTTCGCATTATAATACTAATGTTATCAATTCCTGAAGGCATATGGTCAAACGAAATGTTATTTTCCGCTAAGATATTAAGGATTTTCACAGTAAAGCCGACTTGTCTATTCATTAAATACTTTTTGATATTAATACTTGTAAAGCCTTTATCACAACTAATTCCTAAAACCACTTTTTTACGATTAAATTCACGGTCATGTAAGATAAAAGTGCCTGGATCATTTGGACGATTAGTGTTTTTGATGACTACAGGAATTCGATATCGGTATAGCGGTTGTAAAGCTTCATCGTGAAATACGCCAAAACCGGCATAGGATAATTCCCGCATCTCTCGGTATGTAATTTCACTAATAATTTCGGGTTCATGAATGACGTTTGGATTTGCACGGTAGATGCCTGAAACATCTGTAAAATTTTCGTATAATTTCGCGCGAACACCACGGGCAATAATCGCACCTGTAATGTCAGACCCACCTCTAGGAAATGTAACGATATTTCCTTTTTCAGAATAACCGAAAAAGCCAGGAATAATAATTTTATGTTTTCGCTGGTTGAGTTGATTGATGGTCTCGTAACTTGATTCCAAAATTTGCGCATTTCCTGGTTCGTCCGTAACGATAATACCTGCGTCTTTTGGTGATAAGTACTCCGTTGGTACACCTTGCTCTGTATTATATGCTGCGATAATTTGAGCGTTAAAATTTTCACCTGATGATTTTAATGCATCCAATAATCGAAGCGGTTCATCTTTAAGTTCGTAAATTAACCGTTCTAATGTTTGGTCAATTTCAGTGATTATATTGGTTTTTAAATTCAGACCCTTTATAATATCATTAAAGCGTTCTAAAATTTCAGTCTTTTTATGCTGGTAATCTAATTGATTAATGACTTTTTCATATAATCGAATTAAAAGATCGGTCGTCTTGGTATCGTGCTCATGTCGTTTACCAGGTGCTGATACGATTACAATTTGTCTTTCATCATCGCTATTAATAATATTTAATACTTTTTGAATTTGTTCAGCAGTTGCGACAGAACTGCCACCGAATTTCGATACTTTCATACTATGACAACCTTTCTTTCACGATTAAATGAGAATTCTTAAATGAATAACAAAGTAAGCATTTAAAACTGTATTTTCTAAATTTTTAGAACTTTACAAACTTTGTTAATGCACTTATACTAAACCATATTTACGTATAATTCAACATTACATAAACTTTTTTGAGAGATTAACACGGAGGGATTGTATATGAAACAGATCAATGTTGCATTACTAGGATTAGGAACTGTTGGTTCAGGTGTTGTAAAAATCATAGAAGAGAATCACCAACAGATTAAAGACACCATTCAAAAAGATATTCAAATTAAACATATTCTAGTACGTGATAAAAGTAAAAATCGCCCGATTAATATTCAACAATATCACCTCACTGAAAACGTAGACGATATTTTAAATGATGAAGATGTTGATATCGTTATTGAAGTGATGGGGGGCATTGAACCAACTGTAGATTGGCTGAAAGCAGCATTGACTCAAAAAAAACATGTCATCACTGCAAATAAAGACTTACTAGCAGTGCATTTACGTGATTTGGAAGATTTAGCACAAGCTAACGCTGTAGCATTAAAATATGAGGCAAGTGTCGCAGGTGGTATTCCAATTGTTAATGCGATAAATAATGGTTTAAATGCGAATAATATTAGTGAATTTATGGGCATTTTTAATGGCACATCTAATTTCATTTTAACTAAGATGTCTCAAGAAGGAACATCATATGAAGATGCATTAAAAGAGGCACAAGATCTAGGGTTTGCTGAAGCAGATCCAACAGATGATGTTGAAGGCATAGATGCTGCTCGTAAAGTTGTCATTACATCTTATTTATCATTTAACCAAGTTATTCGTTTAAAAGATGTGGAAACAGAAGGGATTTCTCAAGTTACGCCTGCAGATATACAAGCCGCTCAAGCTTTAGGGTATAAAATTAAGTTAATTGGTAAAGGGAGCTACGCGCAAGGAAATGTCACTGCGTCAGTGAAACCTACGCTATTACCTGAAACGCATCAACTTGCATCTGTAGAAAATGAATATAACGCGATTTATGTTGTTGGAGATGCAGTGGGTGAAACAATGTTTTATGGTAAAGGTGCAGGAAGTTTAGCAACAGGGAGTGCCGTTGTCAGCGATTTATTGAACGTATCGTTACAATTTGAATCGGATTTACATACGCTTCCACCACATTTTGAACTTAAAACTGAGGAAACAAAAGAAATGATGGATAGTAATGAACCCATAACCATTTCTGAAAAAGCGAGTTTTTATGTTGTCGCGGAAACACCAGCTGTTTCAATTAAGCATATAGAATCGGTCATCAAAGGTGCATTACCGTTTCATAAATCTTTAAAAATTGAATCAATGAGTGACCAAACGGTGGCATTGATTATTCATGGTATCGATGAGTCACCTCAAAAGTATATTGACGCAGAAGAAGGATATCAAGTTAAGAAAATTTATCCAGTTGAAGGGGCATGATGATAATGAAAATGTGGAGAGGTTTAGTACAAGAATACCGTCAATACTTACCAGTGAATGAAGAAACACCTGAAGTTTCATTAAATGAAGGACATACACCATTAATTTATTGTGATACGATGTCTGAAATGTTAGGTATAGAATTATATGTAAAATATGAAGGTGCAAATCCGACAGGCTCGTTTAAAGATCGAGGTATGGTGATGGCGGTTACTAAAGCCAAAGAACAAGGACGTAAAATAGTCATTTGTGCATCAACAGGAAATACATCCGCTTCAGCTGCTGCTTATGCCGCACGTGCTGGTTTGAAATCAATTGTCGTTATCCCTGAAGGTAAAATTGCACTCGGTAAATTATCACAAGCAGTTATGTATGGTGCAGAGATTGTTTCTATTGAAGGGAATTTCGACGAAGCGTTAGAAATTGTTAAAGAAGTAGCGCAAGATGGAGAAATTGAACTTGTAAATTCCGTTAATCCATACCGAATTGAAGGGCAAAAAACAGCTGCTTTTGAAATAGTAGAACAATTAGATGGACAGGCGCCAGATATATTAGCAATTCCAGTAGGTAACGCCGGAAACATTACGGCTTATTGGAAAGGTTTTAAAGAATATGATGCGCGTGAACAAACTGGAAAGCCTAAAATGTTTGGTTTTCAAGCAGAGGGCGCATCTCCAATTGTTCAAAACCAAGTCGTAAAAAATCCTGAAACGATTGCGACAGCGATTCGCATCGGTAATCCAGCGAGTTGGGATAAAGCTGTAGATGCTATTCAATCCTCTAACGGTTTAATTGATGCTGTTACAGATGAGGAAATATTAGAAGCTTATCAAATGATGACATCTAAGGAAGGTATTTTTAGTGAACCAGCAAGTAATGCATCCATTGCAGGGTTAATTAAATTACATCGCGCCGGAAAATTAAAACAAGGACAAAAAGTGGTTGCTGTTTTAACAGGAAACGGACTTAAGGACCCTGATACTGCTATTAATCTATTAGAAAACCCAATTCAAGCACTACCAAATGATAAAGACAGTATTATTCAATATATTAAGGATGCACTACAATGATTAAACATAAGTTAACTTTAAAAATACCGGCTTCTACTGCGAATTTAGGATGTGGTTTCGATTCTATAGGTATGGCACTTAATAAATTTTTAATTATTGAGGCGCAACCCATTCATGGACCATCATGGAAGTTTGTTCATGATGGACCGTGCTTAGAAGGTTTACCCACAGATGAATCCCACTATATTTATAAAATTGCAACACAAGTCGCTCAACGCTACGATGTAGCATTACCACCACTTGAAGTGAAAATGTACAGTGACATACCATTAGCACGTGGTTTAGGCTCTTCTGCATCTGCTTTAGTAGGGGCACTATATATCGCAAACTATTTTGGGGATATTGAGTTATCCAAATATGAATTATTACAATTGGCCACTGAAATTGAAGGTCACCCTGATAATGTCGCACCTACCATTTATGGTGGTTTGGTTGTCGGCTATCATAACGCATCAACATCTATGACTGATGTTGCACATATAGATGTACCTGACGTAGACTTTATTATTACAATTCCAACTTATCCTTTGGAAACAGAAAAAGCGAGACGTGTTTTGCCTGAAACAATTGCACATAATGAAGCGGTCAAATATAGTGCGATTAGTAATACAATGATTAGCGCACTTATTCAGCATAATTATGAATTAGCAGGTAAAATGATGGAACAAGATGGCTTACATGAACCGTATCGTCAACATCTTTTACCAGATTTTAAAAAAGTAAAAGCGATTGCGCACCAATTTGATGCTTATGCAACTGTTATATCTGGTGCAGGTCCTACAATTTTAACGATGATAAAAAAAGAACAAAGTGGGCCGCTTGTGCGCGCATTGCGTGAAGACGTTACAGCATGTCATTCTGAACTTGCAACGGTCAATTTAAACGGTGTTAAATCAAAAGTTATATATCGCTATTAATGTGTGCGTGATTTTAGATTAAAACATCTTATAGTTCATAACGTATCGCATGAATAGTACTTATAATCTATAAAACCTTCATTGTTCATATTTTATGAATTTTGAAGGTTTTATCATTGAGAATAAAAAAAGGTAAAGATGAATCGTTATGTTTTTTAGATGAGAAATGGTGTAGTATTAAATGGTATGGAAGGAGCGTTATTATGAAACCAGACTTAATTATTATGGATATGGATGACACATTAATGACATCTGACAATGTTGTTTCGAAAGAGACAAAAGATTATTTAATTCAAATACAAGAAAAAGGGTATCAGATTGCTTTGGCATCCGGCAGACCTACTGAAGGAATGATTCCTGTCGCAGAAGCGTTAGCGATGGATAAGCATAATAGTTACATTATGTCCTATAACGGTGCGAAAACGATAGATTTAAAAACTAAAGAAGTGATCGCTAGTGAATTAATTTCAAAAGTAGATTTTGATGATATTGTTGATTATTGTCGTCAACATGGCTTATTTACTATTACATATCAAGACGGTCATATTATTTATGAGGGTAATCATGAATATATGAATATAGAAGCTGAAATTACAGGATTACCAATGAAACAAGTATCAGACTTAAAAGATTACATCCAAGAGCCTGTGCCAAAAGCGATGGGCATTGACTACGAATCACATATTTCGGAATTGATGTCGTCATTAAAAGGAACATTTAATGCTTCAATATCTTGTACAACGAGTAAGCCGTTCTTTTTAGAATTTATGAGTGCAGGTGTTTCCAAAGGGAAAGCAATACAAGATTTAGCGCAACGTTTAAATTTAGATGTTAACCAGATGATTGCATTTGGTGACAGTGCAAATGATAAAGAAATGTTTGACGTTGTTGGAATGCCTGTTGCAATGGATAATGCAATCGATTTATTGAAAGCACGTGCCAAAATGATTACTAAGAGTCATGATGAAGATGGTATTCCACATGCTTTAAAACAATTAATTGAAACAGCAAATATGTAAAATATTCTTTTGACCTTCAAATCAATTTCTTGGATTTGGGGGTTTTTATATGAGTTGGACGCAGAGATCAACTATATTAAGAATCAATAACTACCTTACACGAGTGTGTGTTAATCGTATTTAAAATTGTAAAACTCAATGAATTAAAAAAGCCACCTCAATCCATTTCATCATGAATTGTGATGGCTATAAACTACAGTCAAATGAGAATATTGGGAGTCTCAAGCTCCTATTGCATTTATTTTGCTGTATGTGTCCATTCTTTTCTACCTCGATGACGTTTGATGTGTGCATAGACTTGGTCTGCTGCGTAGTCAAGGTTGGTATATACTGTGATTGAAAATGCAGTTTGATGTTGCGCGAATGGTTCTTCTAAATAGAGGTCTTTTAAATGCGCATACAAATTTTCCATTTGCTCATGGGTTAGGCTCGTATATTCTCTTAGTGTGCGTTTTGTAAGTTGATTGTGCTTATTTTCAAAAGCTTGAACCACAATGACAAAGCGTTCATCTTGTTTTAAAACATCATCAAAAAGGTTTGTTTGTCCAACCATATATGTCCACCCTTTACAATTTGTTTACTTTATTATACATGAATTTTTTACTACTGAAAATAACGTAAAAAAGTGACAAAGAAGTGCAATGCATACGCTTCTTTGTCACTGATGTTTCAACGACATTGATATGACTTTAAGACTGTTTACGATTATACATTTCGTGCTCAGATAAATCGATTTCCTTTAACGGAATGAGTTTGGTACGATTTAAGAGTTTGTGAGCAAAATAAACAGCAATTAATAAAACAATGGGTAAAAAGCTTTGAGCGAGTTTCGCAAGATCTAATGTAACAATCGCTTCAAACGAACTTCCTAAAATCAAAAATGCGATAATTATCAAAACAACAATCGGTCCGATTGGGAATAATGGTGATTTATAAGGTAATAACGCATTAATATCTTTATTTTGCGCCTTAATAGCACGACGCATACGAACTTGAGAAATAATACTAGATGCCCAGACGAAAGTAATTAATGCACCAATAATATTTAATAATGCCATTACACTTTGAGGATTGAAATTGGCGTATACTGTAACGGCAGTAATAAGCACAAATGTTGTAAATAATGCATTTAACGGTAACTTCGTCGCATGATTAATGCGGCTTAACAGTTTAGGTGCTGAACCTTGTTGACTTAGTGAAAACAACATACGGCTTGTTGTAAACATACCTGAGTTAGATGCTGAGAGTAAAGAGGTCAAGATAACAGCGTTAATTACTGAAGCTGCAAAAGCGATACCTACTTTATCAAACACAATTGTAAACGGACTTTGTGTAATCGAACTACTTTCATTTAATAGCGTTGGGTCTGTATATGGAATAATAGCTGAAATGACAGCAATTGATAAAACATAGAATAATAAAATCCGCCAGAATACTTGTTTAATTGCACGAGGCATAGATTTTTTCGGATCATCTGATTCACCAGCAGTAACTGCAACAACTTCAGTGCCTCCTACAGAGAAACCGGCGATAAGTAATACGCTTAAAAATCCAGAAATACCACCTACAAATGGTGCTTCACCCACCGTGAAGTTATCAAAACCATAAGTATGGCCACCTAAAATACCAAAAATCATTAACACACCTAATATAATGAAGACAATAATCGTTAAAACTTTAATTAATGATAGCCAGAATTCTGCTTCTCCAAAGGCTTTGACTGAAAATACATTAAGTAATAATAAAATACTTAAAAAGAGAATACTCCAAACCAAGGGTGAGAAGAAACTAAAAGTATTCCAATAACTGAGTACTTTCGTAGCGATAATAATATCAACACTTGTAACGAGTGCCCAGATGAGCCAGTATAACCAACCCATTGTAAATCCTAATGACGAATCAACGAAGCGCGTCGCATAACTACTAAATGATCCAGAAACTGGATAGAATGTAGCCATTTCACCTATTGAGGACATGAGAAAATATAGCATAATTCCAATAATCAAATAGGCTAAAATCGCACCGCCAGGACCAGCTTGCGCAATTACGCCACCAGTAGCAACAAATAAACCTGTACCTATGGCACCCCCAATTGCGAACATCGTAATATGTCTCAATTGGAGCCCCCGATTTAAATTCTTTTCTTCCATAAACATCTTCTCCCTATTCAATTATTCTATATATTTTACTTGCAAATGTTGGGGGTTTCAATAGTATTTTATAACTTTAAAGCCCTAAATTAAAAAAATACACTGTGATAAGGCGAAATAGTTCCTATTTTTAGAATTTTTAAGTATAATTTGAGGTAAGTACTACATTAGAATGATTATAAAGAAGAAAGAGGGTTTTACTATGCGTCGTGAAGAACCGACTAAATTAACTGGTTTATTTGGTCATCCTATTGGAGATCGTGAAAACACAGCAACAGCGGGCCCACGTGGTCCATTATTAATGCAGGACCCATACTTCTTAGAACAAATGTCTCATTTTGATCGTGAAGTGATTCCAGAAAGACGTATGCATGCGAAAGGCTCAGGTGCGTTTGGTACATTTACCGTGACCAATGATATCACACAATATACAGCAGCCAAGATTTTTTCTGAAGTTGGGAAAAAGACTGAAATGTTTGCGCGCTTTTCTACTGTAGCAGGTGAACGTGGTGCGGCGGATGCCGAACGTGATATTCGAGGCTTCGCATTAAAATTTTATACGGAAGAAGGCAACTGGGACTTAGTAGGTAATAATACGCCAGTATTTTTCTTCAGAGATCCAAAACTATTTGTGAGTTTAAATCGCGCAGTGAAACGTGATCCTAGAACAAATATGCGTAGTGCACAAAACAATTGGGACTTTTGGACTTCTTTACCTGAAGCATTACATCAAGTGACGATTTTAATGACTGACCGTGGTATTCCAAAAGGCTACCGTCATATGCATGGCTTTGGCTCACATACGTACGGTATGATTAATGCGAATAACGAGCGTGTATGGGTGAAATTCCATTTCCGTACACAACAAGGTATTGAAAATATTCAACCGGAAGAAGCGGCAAAAATTGTCGGTGAAGATCGTGAATCGTCACAACGCGACTTGTACAATGCGATCGAAAACGGGGATTTCCCGAAATGGAAAATGTACATTCAAGTGATGACAGAAGAACAAGCTAAACATCACAAAGACAATCCATTTGATTTAACAAAAGTATGGTTTAAAGATGAATATCCTCTCATTGAAGTAGGGGAATTCGAATTGAATCGTAACCCAGATAACTATTTCCAAGATGTAGAACAAGCAGCATTTGCACCCACAAACATTATTCCAGGTATTGATTTCTCACCTGATAAAATGTTACAAGGTCGCTTATTTTCATATGGGGATGCTCAACGTTATCGTTTAGGCGTCAATCACTGGCAAATTCCTGTTAACCAACCAAAAGGTGTTGGAGTGAATAATATTTGCCCATTTAGTCGCGATGGTCAAATGCGTATTTTAGATGGTAACCAAGGTAGTCAAACGCATTATTATCCAAATAGTTATGGTGTACACGAAAGTCAACCAGAATTCAAACGTCCACCACTTGAACTTTATGGAGATGCATACGAGCATAATTTTAGAGAAGATGATGATAATTATTTCGAACAACCAGGTAAATTGTTCCGATTACAATCACCAGAACAACAACAACGTATGTTTAAAAATACAGCAGACGAAATGGAAGGTACTACTGATGAAGTAAAACATCGTCACATACGCCATTGTTACCAAGCAGATCCTGATTACGGTAAAGGGGTTGCCGAAGCGTTGGGCATGTTAGATCAATTAGACTATATTTTAGCGGGAATTAAATAAGTTATAAAAGGGGCGCTTCTATGAAGTTGTCCTTTTTTAAGTTTCATTTAGGATGCATAACATCTGAAATAAAACCTTTTTATATAAAAGTAAATGCGTCAGTGATGAAATCTTGTAATTACTATAGTATTTAAGAAAATCTGCTGACCACTATTGACATTACTCATAATCATTCTTAGTAGAGGGTAGAACCTTTCAATGTGTGGTACTTATGTAAAGTATGACATTACTATAATGATGTCATAGGCTTAAAGTTTGCAAAGTGCATTAAAAAAGCCACAACACCGAACTTTCGGGCTGTAGCTTACGTCGTATTTTGATGAGTTGGTGTTTCGTAACTGCTTAAATCAACTTATTATTTTGTTTCTCTGTGTAACGTATGTTTATTTAATCTTGGGCAATATTTCATCATTTCGATACGCTCAGGATTCGTACGTTTGTTTTTCGTAGTGATGTAGTTACGGTCACCACATTCAGTACATGCTAATGTCACATTAACGCGCATTGGGTCGACCTCCTTTTAAATTGAAACTATTACGATTTGTTATTTTATCATGTTTTGAACGCTTTGCCAACATATATTTATATCATATTTTAAATATCATAAAAATCATCCTTGATTCACATTAAAAGGATATGCTATGATTTAAATCGTAATAATTACGATTTGATAATGAAGGAGAGATAGATATGGCAAAAAAATCTAAAATTGCCAAAGAACAAAAGCGTGAAGCATTAGTAGCGAAATACGCTGATTTAAGACGTGAACTTAAAGCGAAAGGAGATTATGAAGCATTAAGAAAATTACCTAGAGATTCTTCACCAACACGTTTAACACGTAGATGTAAAGTGACAGGTCGTCCTAGAGGTGTATTACGTAAATTTGAAATGTCACGTATTGCTTTTAGAGAGCATGCACACAAAGGACAAATTCCTGGTGTGAAAAAATCAAGCTGGTAAGAACCTTTTATTTACTTTATTGCAAATAGATAGTATATTATCTTTTGGAATAAAATTATAAGGGGTTTAGAAGAATGAAAATTTTTGATTACGAAGATATTCAACTCATACCGAATAAAAGCATTGTGAAAAGTCGTTCCGAAATTGATACATCTATTCAATTTGGCCCAAAGCGTTTTAAATTACCAGTTGTTCCAGCCAATATGCAAACGGTAATGAATGAAACGTTAGCAGAGTGGTTCGCTGAAAATGATTACTTCTATATAATGCACCGTTTTGATGAAGCTGCACGTCTGCCTTTCGTTAAAAAAATGAAAGATAAAGGATTGTTTGCCTCCATTTCTGTAGGTGTAAAAGAAGGAGAATTCAAATTTATTGAATCACTTAAAGAAGCAGATCTTTCACCAGAATACATCACAATTGATATCGCACATGGTCATTCAGATCAGGTGATTGAAATGATTCAACATATTAAAAAATTATTACCTGA
>NZ_PPQF01000138.1:845-5710 GCF_002901865.1 Staphylococcus agnetis | reverse complement strand
GTGCGTGAACTTGAAAATGCTGGTGCAGATGCAACCAAAGTGGGTATAGGCCCAGGGCGTGTATGTATTACGAAAATTAAAACAGGTTTTGGTACAGGTGGATGGCAACTTGCTGCAGTGAATCATTGTAGTAAAGCAGCACGCAAACCTATTATTGCCGATGGAGGTATTCGTACGCACGGTGATATCGCTAAATCTGTTCGTTTTGGTGCTTCGATGGTTATGATTGGCTCTTTATTTGCAGCTCATGATGAGTCTCCAGGTGAAACAGTAGAAGTTGATGGTAAAAAGTATAAAGAATATTTTGGAAGTGCATCAGAATATCAAAAAGGTGAACGTAAAAATGTGGAAGGCAAAAAGATGTTTGTAGAACATAAAGGTTCACTCAAAGATACCCTTACTGAGATGCAAGAGGACTTACAAAGTTCTATTTCTTATGCGGGTGGTAAAGATATCGGTGCACTACGAAAAGTAGATTATGTGATTGTAAGAAATTCGATTTTCAACGGTGATAGAGACTAAAAAAACAGGAGTGGATTTCTATTAAATCATTCATATCGTTTCTCATACTAGGTTTTGGCATTGTATTAACGATTCCGGTTCAACCTACAGATGCGACACAAAAATTGTCGCAACCTGTTACTACCAAAGTAGATCAACTTGTTGACAGTAATAAATCACATACAGCATTAAAGACCCCAGATCAACAAGCGTTTGCGATACGCAACATTCAGATTAACATGTCACAAAAAGATGTAGAGGCGAAATTCGGTAAAGCATCAGCTGTACTTGATAATGAATATGGTACAAAATGGCATGTATATCATAACAAGTTTAATGACTTTATCTTAGTAAGTTATATTAATGGTAAAGTTCATGGTTTATTTACGAATCAAAATATCATTACTTCTAAATCAGGTATTAAATACAACACACCACAAAATGTGGTACGTGAAAAATTAGGTAAACCTTTAGAAGGAATCAAAAAAGGGAATACACTATATCGTCAAAATAATGATGAATATGATGTGTTTGAAAAAGATGGTATCTATACAACAGCATTTTATGATAAACATCGTAGTAATCAGTTAACTGCGCTTTTACAAGTAAGTAAAGAGATGGAAAACAGATTAAATGGTCAGTATGGTGCCCCTTCAAAAGGTTTAGCTCAAAGTTATGAAAAACTAGACTATTATTTAGTCAATGCAACACGTGTTCAAAACAATTTAAAAACATTAAATTACTCTGAAGCGTTAGCTGACACTGCACGTAAACATAGTCATGATATGGCAGTGAATCAGTACTTTGACCATACGAATTTAAAAGGTGAATCACCTTTTGATCGTATGAAAAAAGATGGACATCAGTATAGAACAGCAGCAGAAAATCTCGCTTATGGTCAACAAAGCGCAATTTTTGCGCACCAAGGGTTGATGAATTCTGCTGGTCATCGAAAAAACATCTTACATCCTAATGTATCTACACTTGGTGTAGGTGTTGACTTCAATAAAAACAAACAACCTTATTGGACTGAAAATTATACTGGATAATGTTTAACACAGTTTAATATTGGGAAAAAATCAATCAAATGAGGTTGATAGTATGAATACTTATAATATGAAAGTTCAAGATATGCCCAATATTGAACAACAAACTAAGGATATTCTAGAACGTGTTAAAGAAATATTAAATAAGAAATAATCTTATTGCACCCTTAAAGTATAGCTTTAAGGGTGTTTTTTAATTACGAAGTCATTTTGACTTATTGCGTAGTTGGATATGAATTATTATCTCAACCATATACTACTTTAGACGGATATATTTAATAGCCGACATTATGATGATATAATATTTAAATTATGAATCATTTTTAAAAAGTTATTATGTGTTTATAAATAAAAATAATGTTTATAAGTCAGATTGGTGTAACTTTCAATAATCTAATGGTTTGATAAAGGAGGATTTAACATGGGTAATTTAATGTTGCGTGAAGTTGCAATTTTATTAGATGGTATTATTGTTGCGATGCTAGGCATCATAGCTAATACACTATTTAATCGCAATAGTTTCCTTGCTAAAGTGATAAATAGTAGTATCTCTACATTTGTAATAACAGCAATTTCAGTTATTTTTTTCTATGTGAGAAGTAAATCTAAAGCGTCATAAATGTGGTAACTATAGAATGGTATTATAAATACCATTGACGATTTTCATATGCTGCGATGATTTAAGAACCCATGATTCAAAGAGTTCAGTTTGAATCGTGGGTTTTTGTATGTCACTAATACAACGATACACAAATGATCTAAATAAAAGTGAAACATTTACAGCGAATTTAAAACTAACACAAAATAAAATGGAATTAACGTATTGACAATGTAAGTATAATATATGATGATTTGATTATTAATGAAATTATTGAAGAGACGACAACATAATATTTATTAATGTAGAGTGTCCCTTAATCAGTTTTAATAAATGTACTTATTTACCTAATCCTAAATTTTCTTTTAAAGATGAGCTACCTATCAACGCATTTATCACATAAGAAGAACCGTAAGCTGATATATAAAGTGTGTATAATGCATTTGGCTACTGTATATCATCTTTAACTTAGGAAGTGTGTTTTCAAAGGCTTTGATAATTGATTTGATCTTGTGAATGATTATGGCGTTTCGGTGTTCAAGTTAGGGTGTTCATACACCATATATAAGGATAAATGATATAACTACATAAAGGTGTTATAAATAAACACCTTGCTCAAATAACGTTTTGATTACAGTTAACTTTTTATAAAATGATTGGTTTGTCAAAAAAGAGGTAGCTAGAATGGAAATAGATTGGAGTAACAAATGAATAAGCAAAAAGTGAATGGCACGATAGAACACGTACATAAAAATTTTAGATATAAAATCTTTAATTCAGACCAAGGCATATTTCTAATTGATCTACACCAAAACATATGGTCGTACCTTTTTCCATTCTTAAATTGGTTACCGTTAAAAGCGGTTAAATTAACTGATGATGACTATTATAGTTTGAAAACAAGTATTCATCATAATAAGGTAAATAAAAATTTTATATATTCAATAGGAGGAATAAGTGTTTTACTCTCAACACTTTTAAGACCACTCAGTAATGAACCTGGATATCCTATCAGTTTTTTTACATCGATTTTATTCGTGTCTGTAATTATGCTTTTTCTCATAATTGTTCACTACTATTTTCGAAAAAGATTAGAAATTCAAGATATGAATTTTGAAATGACTCATTTTAAAATAAGAGTAATCCCATTATGGAAGTTTAAGGCGATTTATATTTTAGGGTATTTATTTTTCTGGCTTCTTTTTATAATGCTTTTAATATTAATAGTTTATGAAAATTTATTTAACTTAGTTCTTGCAATGATGTTTATCGTACTTTCTTTTTGTATAAGCTTAGCTAATTCAGCAGCATGCTCGATTAGTAAGGTCAAAGCAATACTTTATGCGAGAGGTTCTGATTTATTTGATGAGTAAAGTTGAAGAATAACATATAAATTTTCGGTAGAACATGTGTGATTTTAACAAATAAGATCATCAGTAGCATTTTAAAATTGATTAGTGGATATAAAGGGTTTTAATAACAGAATAAATCATTAAAGTGGGTTGTTTTATGAGGAAACAAAAAGTAAATGGTACGATAGAACACGTTCATAAAAATTATAGATATAAAATCTATAAAACAGATCAAGATACATATCTCATAGATTTCCAACAACATGTGCTTTCATCCATTTTACCGTTTTTAAATTGGTTTCCATTGAAAGTTTGTAAATTAAATGAAGATGAATATAAAGGTTTAAAAGTAATTACTAAGCATAGAAAACATAATAAAAATGATGTCTTGATGATGGGAGGGATTTCAGTATTATTATCATCGTTAATCCGTCCATTAATACATATTTCAACCCATTCATTTAATTTTAAAATGGCTATAGGTATAGTGAGTGTAGTGTTTTTGGCCGTCATTTTATTTTATGCGTATCTTCATTTTAAATTAAAGCTTGAAAACTATAATTTTAAGAGGAGTCAGCTCTATTTAAGACTCAGGCCCTCTTTTAAGTTTAAATTTACCTTTGTATTAGTCTCTTTATTTATATGTGCATTTATATATTCTTTTATAGTAGATATACTCACCACGAACCAATTTAATATGATTATATTTATAGTTTTTGTATCATTTCTGTTTATCATCGGTCTTTTGAATTCAGTTCCTTGTAATATCGGTAAGGTCATAGCAGTACTTTATGTGAAAGATTAAAATAGATGAGTGTACAGAAAAATGTTAATACAAGTGATTTGTTAATGAGTAAGACAGGATGGGATTAAAGTATGACAAAGTGTAAATTGACGGGACGAATTGATGATGTTAAGCATAATGTAAGATATAAATTATTACATGTTAATAATGAATTTTATTTGATAGATTTACAAAAAAACATACTCTCTTACGTTTTTCCAATGATTAATTGGTTTCCAAAATCTTGTTATAAAATTGATTCTGAAGCATACGAAAAGTTATTAAATAAAGGCGTACATAAAAAAAGTAACACTAGTATGATCATGGGTTGCATCGTATTGTTTTCAGTGCTACTAAGGCCATTACTAAAATATGTCTATGCTCCCATTAGTGTGTTTGTAGGTATTTCTATGGTATTAGTTGCTTTAACATTAACAGTAATCTTGCAACTTTTTTTCAGAAAGAAAACTGAAATATTTAAATCAAACCTCCCTACAACATGTAAATTAACAATCATTCCAAAGCTCAAACACCTTATCTATTTCATTATTTTTTATGTCTATAGTATTTTATTTTTATCAATA
>NZ_PPQF01000138.1:0-826 GCF_002901865.1 Staphylococcus agnetis | reverse complement strand
GGTATACTATGCTGTTTGTTTACAAAGAAATCAACTATATCATGTATTTGGCATGGTTTTTACAAATGATTATTTTTACGTTTATTAATATTGTTTCTTATAATAAAGAAATTGTAACGGTTAAATTATTAAAAAATGAATAATGAGAGATGTTTTGTTCATAGATACATTTAATAAAAATTACGAGTTAATATTAAATTAAAATATTTAAAGGGAATTTTGATAATCTATTGCAAACCATAATTCAATCATTGGAGTTGGAAAATTTTGAACAAGCATAGGCCTATTGGTCATTTTGAAAATTTAAATAAAAATTTGAGGTATAAATTATGGAAGTCTGATGAAGGTATATTTTTAGTTGATTTACAAAAAAATATTCTTCCTTATTTGTTCCCAATGATTAATTGGTTGCCGTTAAATGCGTATAAATTAAGTGAGGAAGAATATCATTAATATGTAATTAAGAAAATGAATACAGACAATCGCTCAGCACTCGCTTCTATCGGAGCAGGTCTGGCAGTATTTCTTTCATCAGTATTAAGGCCTATTGTTAATAAAACAATGGATACGATTCAACTTTCAACAGCGAAATTAATAGTCATACTGTCATTCATTTTAGTTGCCATAGTGCAAATGATAATTTGGAAAAGGTCCGAAATTTCATGGTTTAAATCAAGTGAAAAACAATACAAACTAAGAATTCTTAATACGTTAAAAACTAAACTGCTCATTATTAGTGGTTATTTAATGGGTCTATTCGCATTATCTATGACATTAACCATTATCTTACTATATAATGATTTTAATTTTATTATTGGTATTATAC
>NZ_PPQF01000137.1 GCF_002901865.1 Staphylococcus agnetis | reverse complement strand
ATCTTCACATCTGTATTCTTTGAAATCTCGACGATAACCGTAATAATCATGTTTAATTCTATATTTGAAGAAGTGTAATTCTTTATTATTAGGGCACAAGTAATAGTCGTCTAGTTCATTGTATCGCCAATTTACAGAAATAAACGGATCATTTTTAAATTTCTTTTTCCCTTCTTTAATGTACATTCCATAAGTAATTAGTGGCGTCTTTTCAAAATCATCCAGTATCATT
>NZ_PPQF01000136.1 GCF_002901865.1 Staphylococcus agnetis | reverse complement strand
CTGAAAAGATCAGCCAACTGTACTACTTTCTCAGCGACCCTTAAAAGGGTCCTATTTTTTTCTAATCTTTTTATTTTCTTCCCCTGTGAATGGGTCTATATATTCCATCATTGTGAGTTGTTCTGCAACGATATCCTCTTGTAATTGATTTCGAATGTATTCTTCTATTACCTTTTTATTTCTTCCAACTGTATCTACATAAAATCCTTTACACCAAAACTTCCTATTACCATATTTATATTTCAAATGTGCATGTTTATCAAAAATCATTAAGCTACTCTTACCTTTTAAATATCCTACAAATTGAGAAACACT
>NZ_PPQF01000135.1:2136-3380 GCF_002901865.1 Staphylococcus agnetis | reverse complement strand
TAATAATCATGTTTAATTCTATATTTGAAGAAATGTAACTCTTTATTATTAGGGCACAAGTAATAGTCGTCTAGTTCATTGTATTGCCAATTTGCAGAGATGAACGGATCAGTTTTAAATTTCTTTTTCCCTTCTTTCATGTACATTCCATAAGTGATGAGTGGCGTCTTTTCAAAATCATCCAATATCATTTTATAATTACTTTCACTACCATAACCTGCATCAGCTACAATATACTCAGGAATGTCACCATATAATGCTTTCATTTCATTCAAAAACGGCTCAAGTGTTCTCGTGTCTCCTGGTTTATTATACACGCCGTAGGCTAGTATAAATTGGTTATTCGTTGCTATTTGTAAGTTATAGCCTGGTTTTAATTGTCCATTTTTCATGTGGTCATCTTTCATTCTCATAAATGTCGCATCATGATCTGTTGTTGAATAGCTCTTTCTGTCACCATAAATTTCCTTTTGATTCTCATATTTAATTTTACGTTCTCTAAAATCATTAATCGCTTTTTTGCTTTTTTTAATTTGGCTTCGCTGTTTTCTTAATGTTTTGCGTTCTTGAGTATCGTCCGTGTTATCGATTTGAGAAGTTAAATTTTTTTCTTTGTTCTCTAGATAGGTTTCAATTTGATTCATCTCTTCTTTAGACAACTCTTCTGAAGATTCTTTTTTATTTCTGGAATTATTTCCTCAGCTACTAAAGTTTCATAAAGTGTATTGGACTTTTCAACAACCGATTGGCTGAATCTTTCAGTATTTGCGAGCCATTGAAATGTGTATTTATTGGCATTTGCTTCAAGCTTAGTTCCATCGATGTAAACAACATCTTCAGATATTAATTTATCTTCGATTAACTGCGCTCTAAAACCGACAAATAAAGTTTGTAAAATCCCCATCATATATGGATTAACTCTGAATCTATTTATAGTTCTGTAAGAAGGTGTTTGCCCTTGGGCAAGCCACATGAGGCGACAGCTATCTCTAAGAAGGAATTCTATTTTGCGTCCTGAAAAAACAGATTGAGAATAGCTATAAAGAAGTATTTTTAACATCATCTTTGGATGATAAGAAGAGGGTCCTCTATGATTGTAATAGTCATTGAATTCTGCATCAGGAATGGACTCAACAAGATGATTAATAATAGTAGAAACATCATTTTTCGGAAATGTAATTTCCGTTTCTATTGGTAGTGTGAGTTGAGACATGTTATAATTTTTATACATATAAAGTTCCTCA
>NZ_PPQF01000135.1:0-2126 GCF_002901865.1 Staphylococcus agnetis | reverse complement strand
TCATTGAATTCTGCATCAGGAATGGACTCAACAAGATGATTAATAATAGTAGAAACATCATTTTTCGGAAATGTAATTTCCGTTTCTATTGGTAGTGTTAGTTGAGACATGTTATAATTTTTATACATATAAAGTTCCTCCGTATCATTTTGTTTGTCGTTATTCATTATTATACGTGAGGGCTTTATTTTTTTGAAATAATATATAAAAAGAATCGATTAAGTAAAAATGTTTTTACCTAATCGATTCTTTTTTTGGCTAGGAATTATGTCCCAGCCCCGTTTTTTGTGGTTATAGAGTGTGGTTTTAATAAGATGAATCTTCTTCTAATTGACGCTCTAGCTCAGCATCTTCTCTATCCATTTTAGCTTGTTCTTCTTTCATTTGACGTTCAAATTCAGCATCTTCTTCTCTCATCTGACGTTGAAACTCAGCATCCTCCTGAGCCATTTTTTGTTCGTGTGCTTTTTCCCACCTATAGTAGATATCATCATATTCTTTTATAGTTACATCTCTAGACACGTGATTCATTTGTTTATCAGGTGTAACGAGTTTGTTATATTCATCCACAAAGTAGTTATATTCACTGGCAGGAATTAATACTTCCTCAGATAATTCGTCATCATTTTCAAATTCATCATTGTTATAATTTTTAGAAGAATTTTTTGAATTAGTTGTCTTTTCATTTAACGCTTTATTATCGCTAGATTCAGTAATTAACGGTTTTATTTTTGATTTGAGTTTTTCTCCATTTTCAGAAAGTTTAAGATATATTTCGTTACCATATGGAGACATTGAGTTATTATCGTGTGGAGGTTCTATTGTTACAGCAATCTCTTTAGGCAAATTATCTTGATAATCAATTGGAACCATTGAAAACCCTTTACCTTTGGTTTTAGCGTGATAGTTTTTGGCTAATGGTCCTGAATTTATACCTGCTTCAGGTTTTAACTGCTCACCAGTATCAGTTATAAAGTGTACATAATTTAAAAATTCAACTGATACATCAGTATCATTTTTAATTTCACCGAAGTAACTTAAGTATTTCTTTTTACTTGAAGTATCTTCAATTAACATATAACTAAAATTAGTTTTAAAATCCTTGTTATTAACCAGTGTGAGACCCTGGTTATTTGAACTTCCATTCGTATATTTTTTTAGAAGTTTATATTTTTTATTATTAAGTTGGAAAATACTACCTTTTGATGATTTTGCAAATTCAAGTGCATCACTAGTTTTGACTTTATTGTTATCTTTATCATTGTTGTTATTTTCAGGCTTAATAAAACTACACCCTGCTAATACAATTAATAAAACCAATGTTAAAATGTATTTAATTTTCATTGTGTCCCCTCGGTTATAATTGTTAATTTACGTTTATTTCATAAATATATCGTTTGTTTGAAAAAGTAGTTAAAGGTTGGAATTCTAGCTCAATTTTATTAGGATTTCCGTTTATAGCAAATCCTTCTGAGCCACTTATACTTCTACCAGGAGATAAAGAATCTATTAAAGTATCATTAATTGGATAGTTTTTAACTTGTTTACCATCAGCATAGACTTTTACATCTCCGCCAACAGGTATATCGTGATCGGAATTATTTTTTACAGTCATATCGACTTTCAAAACACGGTCAGCTTGTACGTCAGCGAATTCATTTCTTTCATCTGTGAAAGAGGCATTATCTAATGTAAATGAAACACCATCTATTTCAGTTGTTTCACCAACTTGCTTTATCTTTGTACTTTTATCTTTTTTTAAATCCCCTTTTTCATTAACAGCCTTATCAACTTCATTTACAAATGCACCGGTACATGCTGTAAAAACAATGCATAGAATTATAAATGTCAATAAACACCCACCGCATCCCCATAGCCATTTCTTTTTACTGTTTTTTTGTTGCTGATTCTGAAATTCTTGATATTCTGCCCATTGTTGTTTTTTTTCGTCGTTTCTGTAATCTTGCTTTTCAGATACAGTGCTTTTTTCAGATCTTATGTTTTCATTTTGTTTCATTAAAAATCCCCCTACATATTTAAAGTGAAATTACATCAAATGTATATCATTATTTTACACTATATAAATAAATGATTGTGATAATAAAATTTATTACAGACACGAAAAG
>NZ_PPQF01000134.1 GCF_002901865.1 Staphylococcus agnetis | reverse complement strand
CAAAGTAAATAATTATATGTATGCTGTTAAAAACTCCAGTATATTTAACTGCTATAGTTTCTTTAGGGGGAATTTAAACTAGAGTAATGTTTTAATAGTTTTTCATAAGTTTTCTTATTCATTGATTCACTTCTTGCATATAGAATATCATAACGCGTTATAAAATAATAAATTAAAAATAAAATTATTATATAAGCTCTAAATATGTAAAATTAATATAGACTTATATAAACTATTTTAATGTTCACTTACAAATATCCTTGTAATAATTAAAAAATTTCTATAACAATAAGTGACTCATTCAATTAACTTAAGTTTATTGTTGATACTATCGATTGGGCGGTTGGTTGGAGGAGTATATTAGAGCGTGTTTGATTTATGAGGTAATGTATCATTTGTACAAGTTTTTACTGATTCACCTAGGTTTCTTTAATAACGATGAACATTTGAAGATGTGATTAATATACTTTTAGCTATATCCTTTTCTGAAACAACATTAGTAAGCTTCTTAACCACCATAAGTTTAATATCATTAGAAATTGTACAATGAGTTTTGATATACAGTGTTTTAGCTGTAAAAGTTTTTCTGCATTCCTTACAGTAGTATCCTCGTCTTAATTAAATAAAATGTGTCGGTCTTTCAAGAATAAGCCCCATACAAACCCATGTACTACGATAACTTTGTAGTGCTCATTTTTGATACCACAGCACTCGAATTAGGGGGGAGTTAGTTTAAGATATGATAGTTTTAGCATTTATACTAAAATTACTTCAATCTTTGAAATAGTATTTATCCAAGATTAGTCTATTTACAAAAGCTTTGCTATATTAAAAACCATCTTTTAAATGATTTTCTGAAATTTTCCCAGTTTTTTATATCTAGATAATATTTATTGTCAATTTCTCTTATAACGCCTTGTTTTACTAAATTATTAAAAGTATGGGTATGCCGTATATTTAAGCTATTTAAATCTTTAGCAGTTTTTGAAGAAATTGCATGATGTTCTTTCAAAGTTTTAACAACTTTATTCTGTTTTAAAGTTATACTTTCAGCTCCAAACGCCATAGCTTTCACCTCTTAACATTTATTATAACATAAATTTTTTGACAATTGTGACATTTGAAGCTGAAACACTTTGATATATATGTAAATAGATGGGATAATGTTTAATAAGTTTGAAATTGTTGAAGAAATGATTTTGGTAATAAAAACAATTATCTTCATTTAGAGTTAAAAAGGATATTTTAGGTGTAACGGGTTATATCTCTTAAAATAATAAATCCCTTTCTTATAAAAGCATATAACTGCAAGTGTTATTGCATTTTATTCACCATGTTTTCAAACAGATAATGAACATAGCCGCACATTATTTGCCAGTCAGCAAGAAAGTTTTGATATTTAGCTTAGTGACGTGCAGTTTGCATTAATATCCATTTGATAAAGCTAAATAGAATAATTTGACAAGAAAAATCTTTCATAAATCAAAGTAGTCATTAAGTGGCTATGAATAAAATTTGGAAGTAAGGAGTGGGATGTAATGATAAAGAAATTAGACAGTTTAGATTTTGAGTCCATAGAAAAGATATCAAATATATGGCTTAATTCTAATTTAGATACACATGACTTTATAAAGCGTGATTATTGGATTGATAACGTAGATAAAGTTAAAAATATGCTTCCAGATTCAACAATTTATGTGTATTATGTTGATAATCAAATTGTTGGATTTGCTGGCTTATATGAGCAATGTATTGCAGGTATTTTTATTAAAGATAATTATCGTAATAAAGGAATAGAAAGTTTATTATTGAAAAGGTTAAAAGGTGATTATAAAGGGCTTAATTTATATGTATATGAGAAAAATGAAGGAGCCATTCGTTTTTATACAAAACATCAATTTGAAATAAGATCAAAGGAATTTGAAGTAGAAACCCAAGAATATGAATATCTTATGGGATGGGATAGTAATCAATATTATTAAAGCAATAATAGATAATTTTACGTGTGAAGGTAATAGACAATATACTCTATATAAGTACACAGCTCGAGGTATTATTC
>NZ_PPQF01000133.1 GCF_002901865.1 Staphylococcus agnetis | reverse complement strand
GTGTATGTGATATTAGCTAAAAAAATGTAAATTTCTCCAAAAATCTTTTTGACTACTCACGCACAATTATATATATTATTTAATAAGATAACAGCTTAGAAAGGACAATAAGATGAAGCATTTGACATATAAATATTTATTAGTTGTTTTATTACTAACTATGGGATTTTTTAGTGCATGTGATAACAAAGAGAAAAAACATGAAATTATTGCTTACGTAGACTTTAAATGTCCGCATTGTAAAAAATTTGATGAAAATATTATGTCTAAAATATCAAAATCGTATATAGATACTGATAAAGCGACAGTGACCTATGTTAATGCTGCATTGTTAGGAGATGAATCTCAATTAGGTTCAGCTGCGTCTCATGCAGTTAAAGATATGGCACCTGAAAAATATTTAGAATTCAAAAGTGCTATCTTTAAACATCAAGGTCCTATTAGTGAAATGTGGTTAACTGAAGCGTTTTTAGATAAAGAAATTGATAAATTGAAATTAAATGAAAAAGTGACACGATTGATCAAAAAGGCATATAAAGATAAAGATAGCCAAGCTTGGAAAGATATGAAAGCAGATCAAAAGAGAATTGAAAAAGAAAAGATTGAAGAAATACCATCTATAAAAATTGATGGTAAACTAGCTAAAAATGTTCACGATTATGAACATATTCAATCATTGTTAAATAAATAACATAATTGTTTTAGGATAAACGTGACCTAAGAATTAAATCTTATATGAAATATATGACGTCGACAAGGTGAATACTTTGTCGGCTTTTTTAAATTCTAAATTGAAATATTAGTAACGTTAAATATGAGAAAATTAGCAGCAACTAAGCTGCTTAAGAATAAATTAAGAAGTATTTTATACAATAATTAGATATAGAATATTGTTAATAAATACTTAAGATG
>NZ_PPQF01000132.1 GCF_002901865.1 Staphylococcus agnetis | reverse complement strand
CATGAAATGAAAAAGCCAGCGCCTTTAGACGCTAGCCGGTAAAGCGGGCTTATAGCCCAAGAGCAAACCACCCGTTTTACGGGTGGTCCTGATTTTCCAGTAGTATACCAGTAGTATAAAGGTCAAAAATTTATTTTAATTTAGTAGTTATCAGGGTACATTGTGCGTGCTAACTGATCGTAAAGTCTTTCTAATTCACCTTTTGATTGCGCCATTAGACCATAGTTTTTCTTCTTTAACGCAATTTTAGCTTTGAATTTCGCGGCAGTTAATTCGCGTTTGAAATAATCGGGTTGACTAACAGATGATAAAAGTTTTACATAAATTTTATCGTATAATTCTTTTAGTTCTTTTTCCATTTGTTGGTTATGATAAGTGCTAGCTTCTTGTGTACTTGCTTGTGCGTCTACTGTCCCCAAAGTTGAAAACGCTGAAGTTGCTAACATTGTTGCTGCAAACCCTGTAATAATAAGTGATTTAATGTTCATTCTAGTATATACTCCTTCTGTCTTGGTCATATGATTTTGCTTACGTGATTAGTATAATTGATAAATTTCAATAAAAACATTAATTCCATATTAATTTACCTTTAATAATAATATGTAAAATAACACATTTATGACACGCATGAGCGTCACAAGTTTTATGGAGTTATTCGACTTATTATGT
>NZ_PPQF01000131.1 GCF_002901865.1 Staphylococcus agnetis | reverse complement strand
TCTCTAATCATCATTTCTAAAGTATATGTTCGGTCATGTATAAGTAATGATTTAAATTGAAATAGAACTACAATACAAATAGGCACTAATGTTATTATGATTGAAAATATTGAAAAACCAACTAAGGTTTCGATTAATGTAAATCCTTTACTTTGCGATACAAAGATTTTTATTCGTTTGGGTGTCAGTAATGCAGTACTGTTTCGCAGTTTGTTTATATTCATAATGATTTATTCGTATCAACTCCTCTGTGGGATTATTTTTTAAAATATTATATAACGAGCGTTTGAGTGCCAGTTGGTGCATAGATTGAATGTATGTTGATTGAAGTTGATGAATAAGAGGGATAAAAGAGGAACAAATTAATATAACAATCATCATACTAAAAAGTGACTCTAAAAAGATATAACCCTTTTTATTTTTCGAAAGAGACACGGTATCTCCCCTGTTCGATGTGAAATATAAGCGAAAAATTTGTTTGTTTGTATGAGAAAAAAAGAGTGCCAAATTTTGAGATCTTTCCATTTGAACTAAAATTTAAATAGTCTAGATTTGAACGATGGCTTAAAATAAGTGGTTTAAGTGAAACATATGTGGGTGCATTATCACCAATTTTTACTTTAATATCATTATGATACGGTCTGAATAGTAATAATACAGGTTGCTCTTTCTTTATAGCTAAAGATTGATAAAAATCGATTCTACTTGTTAATAAAGCGATTTGTGCATCTAAATCTGATGGTTGATTATTATTCGAATGTTGAACTACTGTCAAAAAAATCACTGTAGATATTATAGATAGAACGAGCATAGTTTCAATTAATGTAAAGGCGTGTTTACGATGCAATAGCCTCGCCACCACGGATTGTGATGCTTTCACCACTTTTACAATTCTTTTGATTCTCCTTAATATAACCTTCTTGAACAAGTTCTTCTATAGTTGCTGGTTTACGATTGTATTTTAATGTATATGCTTCTATTTGACTGTCAACAAGTTTAAGTTGTGCAGCACACCCTGTTTTTTGAATGTGTTCAGATTGTTTAGCTACTGTCTCTTATACACATCTCC
>NZ_PPQF01000130.1 GCF_002901865.1 Staphylococcus agnetis | reverse complement strand
GCTATAATACGAAAGAATTAGTATTGCAAAGAGAGGATGATTCTTTATGAATGCACTATCAATAATAGTGCCATTCTATAACTCAGCAGAGTATATAGAGTCGTGTATTGACTATTTGAAACGCCAACGAAACCAATCATTTGACCTTATTTTTATCAATGATGGTTCTACGGATAACAGTGAACAATTAATGAAGGATGCGCTTAAGGATTACGATAAGGAAATTAAATATGTAAAATTAGACAAAAATCATGGCCATGCGCATGCCAGAAACGTGGGTTTAACACACGTAGAAACACCTTACTTTATGTTTGTAGATGCTGACGACAAATTAGCGACATATGCAGTCAATTTTTATCTTAAGCATTTGAATGGTTTGGATGGTTTAGTTGCTCCAATTCATGAATTTAGCCTTAAGATGCCTCAATTTGTTGATCAAGATCGCGTACAAGTTCAATATTTTGATACAAAAAGTAATCCCAATTCATTTTTAAGAAAACATACAGCTTGTAACATTATTTTTAGAACCGGAATTGTTAAAGCTCATAATATTCAATTCAACGAATCATTGAAAGTATATAGCGATTGGTCGTTTATCCTTGAATACGTTCAATATGTACACAACTTTGTACGTATCACACACTTCCCATTTTACTTTAAGGGAGAAGTTTACGATCCTTTTGAAACGAATACATTATCTGAACAAAGTTTCGACATTTTATTTGAAGACTATGTAAACAGTTTTATCGATGCATTATCCCGAGTAAAAAAAGGACCTGTGCGTGCTTTCATTAAGGAAAAGATGATTCAAAAATTGCATCAAGATTTTATGCCAAATCTAGATGAAACACCACGTCGCAGTCAATTGCATACTGAAGCGCTTATTAAGGTTGCACGTCACTTAAATGTCGCAATCATCACTGAGAAAAAGTTGCTCTTCGGATTAGAAATGCTAGCATTTGCTCTAAGAAAACCCGAACTTGCTTTGCGAATTAACAAATTTCGCTTTATCACGCGTCATGCCAAACGTATTGCATTACGACAAAAAGGAAAAGAACGTTCTGAGTATTTCTTAACAGATAAAGAAGAGAACGTTAATGATAAAACAGTTATCTTTGAATCATTTGGTGGTAAAAACTATAGTGATAGTCCAAAATATATTTATGAATATATGCAACATCATTATCCCGAATTAAATTACAAATGGATACTCAAAGACCCAGAAAATTGTCAGCTTCCTGGCAGTGCATCTAAAGTAAAAAAAGATACTAAAGCTTATTATAATGCATACTCAGAAGCAAAAGTTTGGGTGTCAAATGCACGTATCCCATTGTTTTTAAATAAGAAACCAAATCAAACCTACGTTCAAACTTGGCATGGTACACCTTTAAAACGTCTAGCTAATGATATGAAAGTCGTACGTATGCCAGGTACAACAACATCTCTTTACAAACGAAACTTTAATAAAGAAACATCGCGTTGGGATTATTTAATTTCACCGAACCGTTATTCATCTGAAATATTTAGATCGGCATTTTGGATGTCTCAAGAAAACATTTTAGAAATTGGCTATCCTAGAAATGACATCTTAGTAAACCGCGCAAAAGATGAACAACTTCACAAAGAAATCAAAGAAGAATTGAATATTCCAGAAGGTAAAAAAATCGTCATGTATGCTCCAACATGGCGTGATGACGAATTTATTAAAAAAGGAAAATACACATTCGAATTAAAAATTGATTTGCCTAAACTTCAAGCAACCCTTGGCGACGACTATGTGATTTTATTACGTATGCATTATTTAATTGCGAATGCAATTGATTTAAATGGTTACGAAGATTTTGCAATTGATGTATCTCACTATAATGATATTTCTAGACTATATTTAATTAGTGATGCATTAATTACAGATTATTCTTCTGTAATGTTTGATTATGGTATATTGAAAAAACCCCAATTTTTCTTCGCTTACGATATTGAAAAATATGATAAAAATTTGCGTGGTTTCTATATTGATTATCACAAAGATTTACCAGGTCCTATTTATACAAAAGCGGATGAACTGATTGAAGGTTTAAAACAATTAGATGATATTAAATCTCAATACGCTCCAAATATTGACGCGTTTTATAATCGCTTTTGTTCCATCGAAAACGGTCAAGCGTCTAAAATTATTGGAGATATGATTTATAAAGACATCATGAAAAAGTAAAATTAATAGGTTAAACCACAAGCGGGTGACGTGTTTTAGCACAAATCAGGACCACCCGTAAAACGGGTGGTTTGCTCTTGGGCTATAAGCCCGCTTTACCGGCTAGCGTCTAAAGGCGCTGGCTTTTTCATTTCATGCTC
>NZ_PPQF01000129.1 GCF_002901865.1 Staphylococcus agnetis | reverse complement strand
CATTAGCCCCGGTTTCCCGGAGTTATTCCAGTCTTATAGGTAGGTTACCCACGTGTTACTCACCCGTCCGCCGCTAACGTCAAAGGAGCAAGCTCCTCATCTGTTCGCTCGACTTGCATGTATTAGGCACGCCGCCAGCGTTCATCCTGAGCCAGGATCAAACTCTCCATAAAAGAAGTAAGCTTGATATAGCTCGTTGA
>NZ_PPQF01000013.1 GCF_002901865.1 Staphylococcus agnetis | reverse complement strand
TAATAACATTAGTGCCTATTTGTATTGTAGTTCTATTTCAATTTAAATCATTACTTATACATGACCGAACATATACTTTAGAAATGATGATTAGAGAAATAGGTCAAACCGTTCATTCAGTAGATCATAAAATTATTTCAGTTAATCAATCTAAATTAACAATTCCTTATAAAGTTGAAACTATTTCTTATTCATTTGAAAATTCTAAAATTGTTAAATCAGTCAATAATAAAGGGAATATCACCATGTTTAATGATGTATTGGCTTTAAATTTTTATCGAGAAGACCGTCATATTATAATGAGGGTTAAATATAAAGAAGGACATGGTACACGTACTCATGAAGTTATTTTGTAAGTCAGGCTTTACATTGCCAATTGTTTTTGCATTATTCAGTATTTATTTACTCGTTACATCTTTTTATTTGGTTGTATTTAGTTTAAAATTAAATGCATTAGATGCATTAAATGACTATTATGACAAAGCGATTGACACGTTGGTCAGTGAAAGGAAGAGTAATATTGAACATTCGAAATAAATCTATTATATTAATAGGATTTATGGGGTCTGGTAAAACTACCATTGGTAAAATGTTAGCTGAACAATTCAATTTACCATTCATTGACCTTGATGCTAAAATTGAAGAAAGCGCTCAACAAACGATTCCTCAAATCTTTAAAACATTTGGAGAACAAGGGTTTCGCAAATTAGAATTTGAACAGCTGAGCGCCCATATGTCTACACCTCAGATTATTGCTACTGGCGGCGGCATCATTGAATACGAAAACAGCTTTAATTTATTAAAACAATATGTCGAAACAGTCGTATGGTTAGATGCACCTTTTGAAGTTTTACATGAAAGAATCGAAAATGATGAAAATCGTCCAAATGCGCATAATAAATCGTTTTCAAATTTAAAAAACTTGTATTTAAGTCGTATTTCAAGATATAATGAAATCGCATTCATTAAGGTGAATACTGATAATAAGTCAAGTGAAATTCTTAATGAAATATATCAAGCACTACTTGCGAATGATCAATATTAGAGAGAATGGTTTATACCATCGCCGAAGGAGCAAGTATTTATTTACGAATCTCTCAGGCAAAAGGATAATATTGTGACGCATTCCTGAAGGTATCGCAACAGGGAAGTAACTTTACTTCCCTGTTTTTTCATTATTAAGAGGAGGGTGTATCATGGTGGAAAATTTAAAACAGACACCATTATATCAACATTATGTTGATGCAGGTGCGAAAATTGTAGAATTTGGTGGTTGGGCAATGCCTGTCCAATTTTCGAGTATCAAAGAGGAACATAATGCTGTACGTTCAGCTGCTGGCTTATTTGATGTAAGCCATATGGGGGAAATTTTAGTTGAAGGTAAGCAAGCAGAAGCATTAGTTCAATATGTTTTAACTAATGATGTGACATTACTCACTACACAAAACGCACACTATACAACATTATGTAATGAAAAAGGTGGCGTTATCGACGATTTAGTTGCTTATAAATTGGCTGACAACAAATATTTACTCGTTGTAAATGCTGCAAATACAGAAAAAGACTTCAATTGGATTCAAAAACATGCAGATGCATTTGATGCTACTGTTCAAAACGTTTCTGACCAATATGGACAACTAGCTATTCAAGGTCCACATGCACGCGAAATCGTACAAAAACATGTATCTGAAGATTTAAGTCAAATGAAAATGTTTGAATTCAAACAAAACGTTGACTTATTTGGTAAAAATGTCATTCTGTCTCAGTCTGGATATACGGGTGAAGATGGTTTTGAAATTTATTGTAAAGCTGAAGATACAACAACTTTATGGGAAGAACTTCTTAAAGAAGCAGTTACGCCATGTGGATTAGGTGCTCGTGACACATTACGCTTAGAAGCTGGTCTCCCATTACATGGTCAAGATTTAACAGAAGATATTACCCCTTATGAAGGTGGAATTGCATTTGCTGTTAAACCATTAATCGAAGACGATTTTATAGGTAAAACCGTTTTAAAAGAACAAAAAGAAAATGGGGCACCACGTCGTACTGTCGGTTTAAGAATGATTGATAAAGGTATCCCACGTACTGGTTATGCCATTTTAAATTCGGAGGGTAAAGAAATTGGCATCGTTACATCTGGTACTCAATCACCTTCAACAGGTCATTCTATCGGCTTAGGTCTTATTGAACGTAGTGAATTTGAGATGGGGAAAGAACTTACTGTTCAAGTGCGTAAACGCGAAGTAAAAGCAAAAATCGTTAAGAAAAACCAAATTGAAAAATAGGGGTGGAGACATTGAGTCATCGTTATATACCATTAACTGAAAAAGACAGAAAAGAAATGTTAGATACCATCGGCGTTAATTCTATTTCGGAATTATTTGGAGATGTTCCAAAAAACGTCTATTTAGACAGAGATTTAAACATTGCTGATGCAGAGCCTGAAACACAACTTTTAAAACGTTTGAATCGAGTTGCGAATAAAAACATCACTAAAGAAACACATACAAGTTTCTTAGGTGCAGGTGTATATGATCATTATACGCCATCAGTAGTTGACGCAATGATTTCTCGTTCAGAGTTTTATACTGCATATACACCATATCAACCTGAAATTTCACAAGGGGAATTACAAGCTATTTTTGAATTCCAAACGATGATTTGTGAATTAACAGGCATGGATGTTGCTAACTCTTCTATGTATGACGGTATTACTAGTTTTGCTGAAGCTTGTATTTTAGCTTGGGATAAAACGAAAAAAAGAAAACTCGTTGTTTCTAAAGGTATGCACTATCAAGCATTACAAGTTTTACACACGTATTCAAATATACGCGAGCAATATGAAGTCGTTGAAGTTGATTTAGATGGTACGATAACTGATTTATCTAAACTTAAAGAAGTTGTTGATGAAGATACAGCTGCAGTTGCTGTTCAATATCCAAACTTCTATGGATCGATAGAAGATTTAGAACAAATTAAATCATTTATCGAAGGAACAAAAGCATTATTTATCGTATACGCGAATCCTTTAGCTTTAGGATTGCTTACACCTCCAGGTGAGTTTGGTGCTGATATCGTTGTGGGTGATACGCAAGTATTTGGTATTCCTTCTCAATTTGGTGGCCCACACTGCGGTTATTTCGCAACTACAAAAAAACTAATGCGTAAAATTCCTGGTCGTTTAGTTGGGCAAACACAAGATGACCATGGTAACAGAGGTTTTGTTTTAACTTTACAAGCTCGCGAACAACATATTCGTCGTGAAACTGCGACTTCAAATATTTGTTCTAACCAAGCTTTAAATGCACTTGCTTCTTCAATTGCAATGTCAGCTTTAGGTAAACAAGGTCTTCAAGACATAGCGATTCAAAATATTGAAAATGCAAACTATGCCAAAGACCAATTCAAAGAAAATGGGTTTGACGTCCTAGACGGCACATCTTACAACGAGTTCGTTGTTAAATTCAATCAACCTATTGAAGAAATTAATAGAAAGTTATTAGATGAAGGCTTCATCGGTGGTTTTGATTTAGGCGTTGTAGATGCGCAATTTGAAAACCATATGTTAGTAGCCGTAACTGAATTACGTACTAAAGATGAAATTGATACATTTGTTAAGAAAGCAGGTGAGCTCAATGGTAAGTAAATCAAGTCCATTAATTTTCGAACGCTCTAAAGAAGGAAGATTTGCATATTCATTACCACCAAAAGAAATCAACAACGGTGTAGCAGAGAAAATTTTAGATCAAAAATTCATTCGTAAAAACAAAGCAGAATTTCCAGAAGTAGCAGAACTTGACCTCGTTCGTCACTATACCGAATTGTCTAATAAAAACTTTGGTGTAGATAATGGTTTCTATCCACTCGGCTCATGTACGATGAAATATAACCCTAAAATCAATGAAAAAGTTGCACGTTTAGGCGGTTTTACTGAATCTCATCCCTTACAAGATGTTGATCAAGTTCAAGGTTCACTTGAAATTATTTACAGTCTTCAAGAAGAATTAAAAGAAATTACAGGAATGGATGAAATTTCACTTCAACCTGCTGCTGGTGCTCATGGTGAATGGACAGCACTCATGATTTTCAAAGCATATCACTTAAAAAATGGTGACGTAGAGCGAGACGAAGTGATAGTTCCAGACTCAGCTCATGGTACAAACCCTGCGTCAGCACATTTTGCTGGTTTTAAAGCGGTTACGGTTAAATCAAATGAAAAAGGCGAAGTAGACATTGATCACTTAAAAGAGCTTGTTAGTGAAAAAACAGCTGCAATCATGTTAACTAATCCTAATACACTTGGTATCTTTGAAACGAATATTATGGAAATTCGTGACATCGTACATGAAGCTGGCGGTTTACTATATTACGATGGTGCCAACTTAAACGCCATCATGGATAAAGTACGTCCTGGTGACATGGGCTTTGATGCCGTTCACCTTAACTTACACAAAACATTTACTGGCCCACATGGCGGTGGTGGTCCGGGTTCAGGCCCAATCGGTGTTAAGAAAGAATTACGTCAATTCTTACCAAAACCACTTGTTGTAAAAGATGGCGATCGTTTTGTGTATGATAATGACATTGAACATTCTATCGGACGTGTCAAACCATTCTACGGTAACTTCGGTATCTATTTACGTGCGTACACTTATATCCGCACTATGGGATACAAAGGTTTGAAAGAAGTATCTGAAGCAGCTGTACTCAATGCGAACTATATTAAAGCGCGTTTAAAAGATGCATTTATTATTCCATTTGATCAATACTGTAAGCATGAATTTGTTTTAAGTGGATCTAAACAGAAAAAATTGGGTGTGCGTACGTTAGATATGGCGAAACGTTTATTAGACTTTGGTGTACATCCACCAACAGTTTATTTCCCATTAAACGTTGAAGAAGGTATGATGATTGAGCCTACTGAAACGGAATCTAAAGAAACTTTAGATTACTTCTGTGATGCGTTATTACAAATTGCTAAAGAAGCAGAGGAAGATCCAGATAAAGTGCTAGAAGCACCTCATACAACAATTATCGATCGTCTTGATGAGACGACAGCGGCACGTAAACCAATTTTAAAATTTGAAGATTTAAAAGCTGAAAAAGCGTAAATTACTTTAATTAAAAAGGACTAGAACACATATAAACGTTCTAGTCCTTTTTACATACATATGGAAATTAAGGTAATGATTAAATCTACATAAAAAACGTGAGACCGTAAAATGTCTCACGTTCGTAAACGCTTATTTCTTTGATTTGATTTTGCCTGTCCATTTTTTATAGCCGCCTTTAAGCATATAAATATCCTTATAGCCTTTTTTCTTTAATGAACGGGCCGCTCGGTAACTCGCAATACCATTTGCATCAATCAAATAAATAGGTTGGTCTTTACGAAGCCCTTGATATCTTTGACGAAACATAGTCATCGGGATGTTCCGTGCACCATTGACATGTCCGTAATCATAATCTGCTTTTTCTCGTAAATCAATCACTTGCGCTTTACGCAAACCTTGTTGAAACTCATCTTGATTAAGTTCTTTGACTGCTTTTTTATTCAAGAAGAAGTTTAATAACATCCATGCGATGACAGCTACAAGGACGATTATGGCAATTGTCATAACGTTGCTCATCTTGCATCCTCCCTAAAATACCGATATTATTATTATAAAGGTGAAGCAGGAATTTATCAAAATTTTTTAACGATATTATTTCCTACTTATCACTAAACATAATATTATTTTATATGATGTAATGGGGGAATCATACGTATGACTGAAACATGGCATTTTATAAATACAGGGAGACGCGATCCATATTATAATATGGCTTTTGATGAGGCGCTTTTAAACTTTGTCTCTCGTGGAGAGATTGATCCAGTTATACGTTTTTATACTTGGGATCCACCGACGCTTTCAATTGGGTACTTTCAACGTCTTGAGAAAGAAATTGATATTTCTAAAGTAAAAGAAAAGGGCTATGGTCTAGTGAGAAGACAAACTGGCGGTCGGGGTGTTTTGCATGATAAAGAATTAACTTATAGTGTCATCGTGCCTGAAGCACACCCACGTATGCCTAAAACTGTGACTGAGGCATATCGCATTATATCAACAGGTTTATTAGAAGGGTTTAAACGCCTAGGGTTTGATGCATATTTTTCAGTTCCTAAATCAAAAGAAGAACGTGAAAAATTAAAACAACCTAGAAGCTCGGTTTGTTTTGATGCGCCAAGTTGGTATGAACTTGTAGTTGAAGGCAAAAAAATTGCCGGGAGCGCCCAAACACGTCAAAAAGGCGTCATTTTACAACATGGTTCTATATTACAAGATGTTGATATAGATGACTTGTTTGATATGTTCATTTTTAAAAATGATCGCTTAAAGAATAAAATGAAAGAAGCTTTTGTTGAAAAAGCGATTGCCATTAACGACCTCTCAAATAAAAACGTTACTTTGTCGGAGATGGAAGAAGCCTTTGCTGAGGGTTTTAAGAAGGGATTAGATATTACATTTAAACCTTTAGAATTAACAGAGGCCCAACATCAAGAAATTGAAGCACTATGTGAAAAATATAAATCACATGAATTTTTATACCGTAAATAGATTAACACGAGTAAGGCCGATAGCATCATTGTTGTATGGCTTTACTCGTGTTATCTTTTAATTTAACGTCTTCGTTTCCATTTATTTTTCCAAACTGCTTTTTTATATTTACGTTGATCTGGTGTTAAAAAATAAAAGTAGTATATCGCATAGATAATACCAACTATGAGTAATAACATTAAGAGTGTATTCACAATGCTAAATATAAACGCATCGATATTAAAAATAAGACCGATAAAAGCGACTATAACAACAAAGCCAATCAAAATCGTCTGTAATAATCTCATCTTGATGCTCCTTTAATGATTTTCTGTAGACTTCACATTTACCTCTAATTGAGTTAATGATTGTCGTCCTTCTCTAATTTTTTGTTCATCTTTATGATCATAACCTGATTTAATTTTATTAAAAGCAGATTTGATTTGTTTTTGCAATTTTTTTATATCCTCGTCTTGCTTTTTCATTTCTTTGTCTTTTTTTAAAGCCTTTTCATCTAATCCATCCTCATAAGTTTTTACTGCATCGTCATGGTCACTTATGATGGCATCCAGTTGATCACTTATGTCATTGTTCTTCTTATTTTTCAAAATGTCATTATCTATCTTATTATAATTATTGATAAGATTTGTCAGCTCTTTATAATAATCTGAAGACAATGTTAAATAGTTAGTCATCGTTTGATTTTTTTGCGCTTGACCTTTATTTTCATTATCCTTATTCAACGCTTTTAATTTTTGTTGTTTTTTAGAAATTTCACTTTTAAGTTCTTGGTTTTCAAGTTTTAGTTCATGGTTATCATCACTTAATTTTGTACTTTTTTGTTCTAATGGCAATAAATTTTGACTTCCACAACTCGCTAAAAAGAGAGAGGATGCCATACAAACGAATGCTATCTTTTTCATACGCGACTCCTATAATTCAATGTTTTTCTTTATACAATTATTTATTTTAAGGTATCATAGAAGTAATCACAAATAAATAAGGGGGATTTCCAGTATGGAGAATAGAATTTCTAAAATAAAAGCAGTTATGAAAAAGAAACAGCTTGATGGTATTATCGTACTATCTGATTTAAACAGACGTTATCTTTCTGGTTTTAAAGGTACTAGTGGCGCACTTCTTATCACTCATGATCAGAATTTACTCATCACTGACTTTAGATATATCGAACAAGCCACAAAACAAGCACCTCAATTTAAAATCATTCAGCATACAAAACCATTATACGAAGACCTGCTTTACCAAATTGACAAAGCAAATTTATCTCATGTTGGTTTTGAAAGTCACCTTGTATCATATGACACTTTTTTAACATTAGATAAAGGTAAGCATGATCTGATTTCATTGGATGATGAAATTGAGTTGATTCGAATGGTTAAAGATGAATCCGAAATTAAAGCAATTGATAAAGCGGCTCAAATAGTAGATGAAGCCTATCAATACATATTAAAAATTGTAGAACCAGGTATGACTGAAATCGACGTCAAAGCTCATTTAGAAAGTAAAATGTTACATTTAGGTTCTGAAAAAACGTCATTTGATACCATTGTTGCTTCAGGTTATCGAGGTGCATTACCTCATGGACTTGCTTCCAATAAAGTCATTGAACGAGGTGATATGGTTACATTAGACTTTGGGGCTTATTATGACGGCTACGCTTCAGATATTACACGTACGTTTGCGGTAGGTGAACCAAGTGCCCAAATGAAAGAAATTTATGAAATTGTGCTTGAGAGCCAAATGACAGCTGTCAATCAAATTAGACCTGGATTAACTGGAAAAGAAGTGGATTCAATCGCTCGAAATATAATAGAGGCAGCGGGTTACGGCAAACATTTTGGACACTCATTAGGTCATGGTGTCGGCCTTAACGTACATGAGTATCCAAATGTATCGCCAAAATCTGACACAGTGTTAGAACCAAACCATGTCGTCACAATTGAACCCGGTATTTATGTAGAAGGATTGGGTGGCGTAAGAATAGAAGATGATATATTAATTACAGAAAATGGAAGCAGACGCTTTACTAATTGTACAAAAGATCTTATTATTTTATAAGAAGAGTGATACTTGAGGAGGAAATTTCATGATTTCAGTAAATGATTTCAAAACAGGTTTAACAATTTCAGTTGATAATGGCATTTGGAAAGTCATTGAATTTCAACACGTTAAACCAGGTAAAGGTTCAGCATTTGTAAGATCAAAATTACGAAACTTACGAACAGGTGCGATTCAAGAAAAAACATTCCGCGCAGGTGAAAAAGTTGAACCTGCTATGATCGAAAACCGTCGTATGCAATATTTATATGCTGATGGTGACAATCACGTATTCATGGACAATGAATCTTTTGAACAAACTGAATTAACAACAGATTACTTAGAATACGAATTAAAATTCCTAAAAGCAAACATGGACGTTCACATCCAAACTTATGAAGGTGAAACAATTGGTGTAGAACTACCTAAAACAGTTGAGCTTGAAGTAACTGAAACAGAACCAGGTATCAAAGGTGATACAGCTACGGGTGCGACTAAATCCGCTACTGTAGAAACAGGCTATACATTAAACGTTCCTCTATTTGTTAATGAGGGTGATACATTAGTTATTAATACAACTGATGGAAGTTATGTATCTAGAGCGTAATTATTCTTGTGCATGTGTATACGTTGACTCACCTTTTTCAAGGCTAAAAGCGCGTATGAAATACATGAATCAATAATAATAATAAAATGAATAAGACAAGATGTGATTTAAAAATTTTCATTTTATTTCTTGTCCAAATAAGACATACAGGGGCTAGGACACAAGATGTCCCAGCCTTTTTATCTGTAGATCACATTGGGTATTTGCTTGAATTGGTCAATATCCTCAAGTAAAATAGTAAGATAGAAATAATTCAATCATAAGGGAGAAACATTATGAATTTTAAAGAGATTAAAGAGTTAATTGAAATCTTAGATGGCTCTAATTTAACTGAAATTAATATTGAAGATAAAGGTACAATCGTTAATTTAAAGAAAGAGAAAGAAGTGGTAACACAACAGGTTGCACATGTTTCTCAAACACCAGTAGCTGCACCGGCTCAAGAAGCGTCAGCACCATCTGCACCAACAAATAACGAAGCGCCTCAAACAGATAACCTACAAACAATTACAGCACCGATGGTAGGTACATTTTATAAATCACCTTCTCCAGAAGAAAATCCATATGTACAAGTAGGGGACCAAGTTTCAGCAAATACAACAGTATGTATTTTAGAAGCAATGAAATTATTTAATGAAATTCAAGCAGAAGTTACAGGGGAAATCGTAGAAATTCTTGTTGAAGATGGACAAATGGTTGAGTATGGCCAAGCATTATTTAAGGTGAAATAATATGAAGAAAATTTTAATTGCGAACCGTGGTGAGATTGCTGTACGAATTATTCGTGCATGCCACGAACTGGGGATTCAAACAGTAGCGATTTATTCAGAAGGCGATAAAGATGCATTACATACTCAATTAGCCGATGAAGCCTATTGTGTTGGTCCTAAACAATCTAAAGACTCTTATTTAAATATTCCTAACATCTTATCAATAGCAACGTCTACAGGATGTGATGCCATTCACCCTGGTTATGGATTTCTAGCTGAAAACGGGGACTTTGCAGAATTATGTGAAGCAGTACAATTAAAATTCATTGGACCTAGCTATAAGTCTATCCAAAAAATGGGTATTAAAGACATCGCTAAGGAAGAAATGAAGCGTGCAAATGTACCTGTAGTACCTGGTAGTGATGGATTAGTAGAAAGTATTGATAGTGCAGTTGCTACTGCTAAATCCATTGGTTACCCTGTCATCATTAAAGCAACAGCTGGTGGTGGCGGTAAAGGAATTCGTATAGCTCGTAATGAGGAAGAACTTATTAATGGCTATAAAATGACGCAACAAGAAGCGGAAACAGCATTTGGTAATGGCGGTTTATACTTAGAAAAATTCATTGAAAACTTCCGACATATTGAAATTCAAATCATGGGTGATGAACATGGTAATGTGATACATTTAGGTGAACGAGATTGTACGATTCAACGTCGAATGCAAAAATTAGTTGAAGAGGCACCTTCTCCTATCTTGTCAGAAGCAATGCGTAAAGAAATGGGAGACGCAGCCGTTAGAGCCGCTAAGGCAGTAGAGTATTACAATGCAGGGACAATAGAATTCATTTATGATTTAGATGAAGATAAATTCTATTTTATGGAGATGAACACACGCATTCAAGTTGAGCACCCTGTAACAGAAATGGTCACTGGAGTAGACTTAGTAAAATTACAAATTAAAGTTGCCATGGGTGAAACGTTACCTTATAAACAAGAAGATATAAACATTAATGGGCACGCAATTGAATTTCGAATTAATGCAGAAAATCCTTATAAAAATTTCATGCCATCTCCTGGTAAAATATCTCAATATTTAACACCTGGTGGCTACGGCGTACGTATTGAATCTGCATGTTACACGAATTATATGATTCCACCTTATTATGATTCAATGGTAGCGAAATTAATTGTACATCAACCGACACGCGACGAAGCAATTATGTCAGGGTTACGCGCTCTCAATGAATTTGTAGTAATGGGTATCGATACAACCATTCCATTCCATATTCGACTACTAAGCCATCCTGTATTCAGAGAAGGATTTTTCAGCACTAAGTTTTTAGAGATTTACGATATTATGAACGACGAAGCATAATCATTATGGAGGCGATAGCGTATGGCTAAATCAGTTGAAAACTTTAACCCAAATCTTGGAACTGTAGAAATAGTACCCGAAGTTATTTCAGTCATTGCCAGTATTGCAGTATCTGAAGTTGATGGCGTTCGAGGCATGTTTACTGATGTTCGAAACCAAACATTGGAAAGATTAGGACGTAAAAACTTAAGTAAAGGTGTAAAAGTAGAAATTATAGATAATGAAATTTATCTTAATGTGTATTGCTCACTCAAATATGGTACTAAAATTTCACAAACTGCTTTAAAAATTCAAGAAGCTATCCATAGTGCAATCAAAAACATGACTGCCTTAACCCCTAAACAAATCAATGTCCATATCACTCATCTTGAAATGAGCGATAATGGACCGCACAAATGATGAAATGGAGAAGATGAAATGAGTAGAAAGCTAGCAAGAAGTCAAGCTTTTCAAACATTATTCCAATTAGAAACAAAAAATTCAGAACTTACGATTGATGAGGCCATTCGTTTTATTAAAGAAGATGATCCTGACCTAGATTTCGACTTTATCCATTGGCTCGTTTCAGGTGTAAAAGATCATGAATCAGTTCTAGACGAAACAATATCACCTCACCTCAAAGGTTGGACGATTCCTAGATTATTAAAAACAGACCGTATCATTTTAAGAATGGCTACTTTTGAAATCATCCATAGCGACACACCTAAGAAAGTCATCATGAATGAAGCAATTGAACTTGCTAAACAATATAGTGATGATGATCACTACCGTTTTATTAACGGTGTTTTAAGTAATATAAATAAAGATTGAGTGATACTATGACAACATACTTAACCGTCTCTGCATTGACTAAATATATTAAATATAAATTTGATAAAGACCCACATTTACAGTCTGTATTGATTAAAGGCGAAGTTTCAAACTTTAAAAGACATAGTAGTGGTCATTTATACTTTGCAATTAAAGATGAAAATAGCTTAATTAATGCAATGATGTTCAAAGCACAAGCAGCCAAACTTGATTTTTCGCCTAAAGAAGGCGACCAAGTTCTTGTAGAAGCGCGCGTGTCTGTATATGAACAACGTGGGAGTTACCAAATATATGTCAACAAAATGCAATTAGACGGCATCGGCAATCTTTATCAAAAGTTCGAGCAATTAAAAATTAAATTGGCAAAAGAAGGGTATTTTAATGAAGAACACAAAAAACCAATCCCCAAATACCCTTCTCGTATTGCCATTTTAACTGCACAAACGGGTGCTGCAATACGCGATATTCAAAATACGCTCACGAATCGATATCCATTAGCTGAACAAGTTAAAATAAGTACGCTTGTTCAAGGTTCAGCAGCGAAAGATGACATTATTGAAAAACTAAAGTATGCAGATTCACTTAATGTCGACACCATTATTATCGGTCGTGGCGGTGGCTCTATTGAGGATTTGTGGAACTTTAATGAAGAAGAGGTCGTTAAAGCCATCTATCATTGTCAAACACCAATTATTTCGGCTGTTGGCCATGAAACAGATACCACATTAAGTGATTTTGTTGCAGATGTCCGAGCAGCAACACCAACACAAGCAGCTATGATTGCTTCACCAGATCAACATGAGTTACTTCAAACTATTTTACAAAGTCGCATTTTTATGACGCGATTTATGAAACAGTACTTGAAACATGCAAAGCAATATTTAACACAATATGCTTCGTATTATAAATTCAAACAACCGACACTTTTATATGAACAGCACATTCAAAAGCGAGATGAATTAGAACGTCATTTACATGATGCTATCAAACACCGCTTTATGGTTGAACGCCAAAATTTAACGATGATGCAACAACGGTTTCATCTTAAACATTTTCATCAATACGTTATCGCCCAACAAAATGCCACGAAGCAAATACAATTGCAACTTTCTAAACTCATGACAGCAACTTTAAAAAATAAAGAACAACAATTGATACAACGTGTTGAGAGACTAAATACATTAAGTCCGACACAAACGATGTTACGTGGGTACTCAATCGTAAAAAAGGATAACGACATTATTACGAGTCACAGGCAACTGAGTAAAGGTGAGTCTATTGAAATTTTGATGAAAGACGGTAGCGTCGAGGCAATAATAGAAAAGGTAAGGTGTCAAAATGACGACAAAAAATAAAAATTTTGAAGAAATGATGAAAGAACTTGAATCTATTGTCAATAAATTGGATAACGATCAGATTTCTTTAGAAGAAAGTATGGATTTATACCAAAAAGGTATGGCTCTGTCTAAGTCCTGTGAAGAAACATTAAAAGATGCAGAAACAAAAGTTTCAAAAATGATGGAAAATGAGGCAGATTCTAATGATGAATCCGATACTGAATAACATTCTAGAAACGTTTAACACATATTTAAATACAAGTATTCCAAAATCAAAAATGGAAACCTCCTTAGAAGAAAGTATGCGCTATTCATTAGAAGCGGGTGGCAAACGTATTCGGCCATTATTGTTGCTTGCTACATTAGATATGTTAAGTGAAGAAGGCTATCAAAAAGGCATGTCTTCTGCGCTTGCGTTAGAAATGATTCATACGTATTCTTTAATCCATGATGACTTACCTGCAATGGACAACGATGATTATCGACGTGGCAAACCTACGAATCATAAAGTGTACGGTGAATGGATGGCTATCTTGGCAGGTGATGCATTATTAACAAAAGCATTTGAATTAATAGCGACTCAAAACGACCTTAAACCAAACATTCAAATTCAACTCATTCAATCTTTAGCACAAGCAAGTGGTCACTTAGGTATGGTGGGGGGCCAAACACTTGATATGCAAAGTGAAAGTCAGCAGTTGACGTTGTCTCAAATTCAAACTATTCATGAACATAAAACAGGAGCGCTCATTCATTTTGCTATCGTAGCAGCGGCAATCATCGCTGAAGCACCACCTCGTATTACACAATTATTATCTGATTTTGCTAAGCAATTAGGGGTTATCTTTCAAATCAAAGACGATTTGCTTGATGTGTATGGCGATCAAGAAAAGTTAGGTAAACCTGTCGGAAGTGATATACTTAATGATAAAAGTACCTATGTAACGCTTCTAGGTAAAACAGAAGCTGAACACCAACTCAACTCCCATATTCAACAAGCCGAAGACATTCTCAATACATTAGCCTCTGAATATGATGTGAGTCATTTAAACGAACTATTAAAACTATTTTACCAACGTCAAAATTAAAGGTGTTGGTCATACATTAATCTAGGGTGATATAAATGGATGTACGTGAAATTAAAGATCCCTCATTTTTAAAAAATATGAGTGTTAAAGAATTAGAAGCACTAAGTGAAGACGTTCGTCAATTTTTAATTCAAACTTGTGCCAAAACTGGCGGTCATATCGGTGCCAATTTAGGTGTTGTTGAGTTAACAATTGCGCTTCACAAGCATTATAACAGCCCAGAAGATAAAATCTTATGGGATGTTGGACATCAAAGTTATATACATAAAATATTAACAGGCAGAGGGCATCAATTTGATACCCTTCGTCAGTACAAAGGACTTTGTGGTTTTCCTAAATTAAGAGAATCAGCACATGACGTATGGGAAGCAGGTCATAGCTCTACTTCTTTATCTGCTGCAATGGGAATGGCGAAAGCACGTGACATTTTAAAACAAAATCATCATGTAATTCCAATTATCGGCGATGGTGCATTGACGGGTGGTATGGCGTTAGAAGCCTTAAATAACATAGGTCATGATCGCACCAATATGACGATCATTTTAAATGATAATGAAATGAGTATTGCGCCAAACGTGGGTGCGATGCATAACATGCTTGGACGCATTCGCATGAACCAAGGGTACAATAAACTTAAACTTGACGCTGAAGCGGTACTCAGCCGTTTACCTGGTGGTAGTAAAATTCGTGAATCTGCTGATCGCATTAAAGATAGCATCAAATATCTTGTTGTCGATGGTGCGTTTTTTGAAGAGTTAGGTATTCGTTATATTGGTCCTGTTGATGGTCACAACTTTGATGAACTTGAGAATGCGTTACAAACAGCAGACTCTATAAATAAGCCTGTTCTTGTCCATGTTGTAACGAAAAAAGGAAAAGGCTATCACCCTGCGGAAAATGATAAAATTGGTACGTGGCATGGATTGGGGCCTTACAAACTTGAAACTGGTGAACAAATTAAAGGGCAACCACTCGGACCATCTTGGAGTCAGTTTATAAGCGATGAAATTCTATCATATGCTAAAAAAGATAAGCGCGTCGTTGCAATCACACCAGCTATGCCTGTAGGGTCAAAGCTCACGCGCTTTCAATCCGAATTACCTGAACAATTTTTCGATGTAGGTATTGCTGAACAACATGCGGTTACAATGGCTGCTGGACTGGCTATTGAAGGCTTTAAACCTTATGTTGCAATCTATTCAACGTTTTTACAACGTGCATACGATCAAGTATTGCACGATGTAGATCGTCAAAATTTAAATGTCATTTTTGGTATTGACCGCTCTGGATTAGTGGGTGCAGATGGAGAAACGCACCAAGGCGTTTTTGATGTTGGATTTTTATCACAGTTTCCTAACATGACGATCAGCATGCCTAAAGATGAGAATGAAGCACGTCATATCGTTCATACCGCTATGCAACATCAATCTGGCCCGTTTGCTATAAGGTATCCAAGAGGAAATGGCTATGGCGTAAGCTTATCTGATGACAAACAATTAATTAAAATTGGCTCATGGGAGTCTTTGCAACCAGGTGATGAGATTACGCTAATAAGTTACGGCCCAACGGTACACACTTTAATTGAAGCCGCTCAAATGCTTAAAGACAAAGGAATATCTGCACGAGTTATTAATGCACGATTTATTAAACCCATGGATTTAGACATGCTACATGACATTGGCGCAACGCAAAAGCCGGTGATTGTCGCAGAAGAAGGTATGTTAAACGGCGGCTTAGGTAGCCAAATTGCAACATTTCTTATAGAACATGGATATCATAATCCAATCAAACGTATTGGTATAGATGATGAATATATCGAACATGGAAATGTTGATCGAATCCTAGAAGATTTACATTTATCTTCAGAATCTATAGCTAAAATTGCTGAGGACATGCTAGAGGTAAAGCATTCTAAAAGCTTATAAATATATTAACGAGCATCTAGGAGACATACTGACATTTTCATACTTGAATGTAATTCCAAATTTATTACAGCCTTAAAATTCATCTTTTTTGTGAATTTTAAAGGCTTTTTTATTGTAATTTTAGAAACTAAAAGAAAATATCACCATTTTATATACAATTAATGACGTTAAAGCTTCACTTATGAAATAGGTCATAACTAGGTTAATACATGATTGTATGGTAAAATCGATGTATAAATATTCGT
>NZ_PPQF01000128.1 GCF_002901865.1 Staphylococcus agnetis | reverse complement strand
AAATAAAATATAGGGCTTGGGACCGGTTTCAATACAATCTATAAATTATATATTATTGTCAAGGAGGTAAATAAAAATGAAAAAGTTACTATTAGGTATACCATTTATTTTGATTTTAATCATTTTGGCATATTTATTCGTAAGCATGTACGTCCTCAATAAAGAAGAAGTGTACTACGGTCAAGTAAGTAATGACAATGGTTTAGTTAAAACCTTAGTATCTAACGATAGTGATAATACCAAAGAAAACTTTCAATTAACTAAAGATGACAATTTAAATGTACAAAAAAACGATTTCGTCAAAATTGTATTCACGGATAATGGCGGTGTCATTAAAGAACAATCGAAAATCAAAAAATCTGAAGTTCCTAAAGATTTACTAAAACACTTTCAATAATCTAAGTGTATTAAAACTGTACTGAAAATAAATAACATTAATAAAATTATATATATAAGGTGGTAATCAATATGA
>NZ_PPQF01000127.1 GCF_002901865.1 Staphylococcus agnetis | reverse complement strand
ATATAGATGAGACGTATATCAAAATTAAAGGGCAATGGAATTATTTATATCGCGCTATTGATGCAGATGGCCATACACTAGATATTTCGTTACGTAAGAAACGAGATAATCACTCAGCATATACGTTTATTAAACGTCTTATTAAACAATTTGGCAAACCTCAAATGATAATTACAGACCAAGCCCCTTCAACGAAGGTGGCAATGTCC
>NZ_PPQF01000126.1 GCF_002901865.1 Staphylococcus agnetis | reverse complement strand
ACTCAGCATATACGTTTATTAAACGTCTTATTAAACAATTTGGCAAACCTCAAATGATAATTACAGACCAAGCCCCTTCAACGAAGGTGGCAATGTCCGAAGTGATTAAAGATTTTAAACTTACCCCCAACTGTCATTGTACCTCTAAATATTTAAATAATCTCATTGAACAAGATCATCGTCATATCAAATCAAGGAAAATAAGTTATCAAAGTATCAATACG
>NZ_PPQF01000125.1 GCF_002901865.1 Staphylococcus agnetis | reverse complement strand
GGAATAATTCTGAGACAACTATGTGAAAGAAAAGGTGTTGAAATCATAGAAGCTGAAGCATGTAAAGATCATATTCATATGCTTGTGAGTATACCTCCAAAACTGAGTGTTTCTCAATTTGTAGGATATTTAAAAGGTAAGAGTAGCTTAATGATTTTTGATAAACATGCACATTTGAAATATAAATATGGTAATAGGAAGTT
>NZ_PPQF01000124.1 GCF_002901865.1 Staphylococcus agnetis | reverse complement strand
CCTTCTGGTGTTGTGTCCTCAACGTAATCTACCACATTACTTTCTTCGATCTCTTCCATTACACCTATGTTGGATCCTGTCATACCTTCTGGTGTCGTATCTTCAACATAATCTACGACGTTGCTTTCTTCGATTTCTTCTGTTATGCCTGTGTTTGATCCTGACATGCCTTCTGGTGTTGTGTCCTCAACGTAATCTACCACATTACTTTCTTCGATCTCTTCCATTACACCTATGTTGGATCCTGTCATACCTTCTGGTGTCGT
>NZ_PPQF01000123.1 GCF_002901865.1 Staphylococcus agnetis | reverse complement strand
TAGCCGCAACCGAAAATCCATTTTGAGAGCAACAATCTAAGACTATTGGCTTTTACAATATATAAGGCAGTAGCTGACTGGATTGCGTATGCGCTTAAAAGCTTTCCGCAATTAGGCTATTGACCACCTATTCACGCATGTTCATAGGTGTACTGAAGACGTAATTCATTTCATTTCTAACGTCTTCATGCACCGGCGGGCATTACAACGAAATCAATTAGATTTCTGTAATGCTCCCTAGTTGAGGTAAGGCGCCTAGAAAAGCGAGGCGTTAGGGACAATCATAGGTTTAATGAT
>NZ_PPQF01000122.1 GCF_002901865.1 Staphylococcus agnetis | reverse complement strand
ATGGTTGATGCCGGTGCGACACGTATTGGTGCGAGTGCAGGTGTTCAAATTATGCAAGGTTTAGAATCCGATTCAGACTACTAAGCAAGCATCAGACAAAAGGAGGGGTTACAATGGCAACATTTAACCGCGTACATTTAATCGTGATGGACTCAGTGGGGATTGGTGAAGCGCCAGATGCCCACAAGTTTGGAGACGAAGGGTCTCATACACTCCGTCACACATTAGAAGGTTTTGACCAAACATTACCCAACTTACAACAACTGGGTCTAGGTAACATTGATGACTTACCGGTCATCGACCGGGTAGACCATCCGATGGCGTACTATCATAAATTAAGCGAAGCGTC
>NZ_PPQF01000121.1 GCF_002901865.1 Staphylococcus agnetis | reverse complement strand
TATATTGGTCATCTCTTGTTTAATAGAGAGCGTCATATTGATCATACTTTTCCATTATTTTTATAAAATAGATACTCTCACTATAATATTTTTATTGATTATTAATTTATTGATGATAATAAGAATATATTTAAATGTCTACTTTAGATTAAATCTCGAATTCTCGAAGATTTTAATTGCGGCTGTGTATCAAGTTATAGGATTGGCTGTTGGAATTTTATTGTATAAGTATTTTAAATATTGGATATTAATCTTTTTAGTAAGTGAGATATGTATTGTTTTATACACTCTTTATACTCTGAGGTATTTAAGATTCATCAATTATGATAGTCACATTAACCATAAGAAAATACTCCCAGATTATTTAAATTTACTAGTTAGTAATAGTTTGAATAATGTAAATATTTATATTGATAGAATTATTTTATTGCCGATAATTGGTGGAGGAGCGGTAGCTATTTCATTCTTAGCTACATTTATAGGGAAAATTTTTGCAACATTTATGTTTCCAATAAATAACGTGATTTTATCCTATATATCTGTTAAGGCTACTAATAATAAAAAGCGTCTTTACTTAATCGTTAATGTTTATGGAGTTATTCTTTCAGTATTAATTATTTTAGTGTCCTACCCTACGACACTTTTTATAGTTGAGTATTTTTATCATCACAATAGTTCGGAGGTTAGACCTTTTATCATTCTAGGCAATATAGGTGTATTTCTGGGTGTGATAGCAACAATGATTCAATCATTAAATACGAAGTATATTTCTATTACTAAACAAACGAGTTATGTAACAATTCACACTATTATTTATATAATTTTGTCTTTAATTTTAACAGGTTTATATGGGCTGATTGGATTTTTTATTATCACTCTTATAGCTAATGTTATTAAAGTATTCTTACTAACTTATATAG
>NZ_PPQF01000120.1 GCF_002901865.1 Staphylococcus agnetis | reverse complement strand
GACAATATACTCTATATAAGTACACAGCTCGAGGTATTATTCTATATATAATAATTTTATAATACTAATTTATATTAAATACAACGCGTTTATAGTATTAATCTATCCTTTTGTCTGGTTTGGAAAAAGCGTTACAACTATAAGTAAAAGCACAACATAAATGATTATTATAAACTTAAGTTGAACAATGTAAAATATATAGTTGAATTTTAAAGGTGATAATAATGGGCAGCTTGTTAAAAATAGATAAAATGCAATATTCATTAAATAATCTTAATGATTCTGTACAAAAGTGGAAATCTTCTCCTGACGGTAAGTATTTTTTACGATATCCGACTGTCTACATAATTAATGATAAAAAAAGAGAAGACTTTTTTGAAGTTTATGTAGGTGAAACGGCTGATATTAGAAATCGAACTAGACAACACCTTAATGCAGATACAAAAATAAAGACGTATTGGAAAAACTTTTCGTTATCAGAAGATGCATCTATGTTTGTTATAGGTCATGAGTTGTTTAATAAATCCCTTACTTTAGATATCGAAAATAGACTAATGCAATATTTATTAAGTGTAGATAATATATCAAGGCTATATAATTGTAGAACTAATCAACAAAATGAATATTATACATCTGAACATTTAGACGATATTTTTTCCGATATTTGGAAGTCTTTAAATAAAAAGAATAAATCATTATTCCCAATTGAAAGTATTATTAAAGATTCTGCAATCTTTAAAGCTTCACCATTTCATAAATTAACTCAAGAACAAATTAACGCTAAAGAAGAAATACTAGATAAAATTAAAGAATCAATACTTCTAGATGAAGAAGGACAGTTAATAATTGTCGAAGGGGAGGCGGGATCTGGAAAAACAGTTTTGATGAGTACGTTACTTTATGAATTAGCAAAATACAATCTCGACCTAGATCAGAATTTAAATGTTCATTTATTAGTGAATCAAAATGAACATGTTACTATTTATAATCAAATAGCTAATAAATTAGGTATTTCAACTAAATCAAATAAGATTGTAAGTAAGCCCACTAGCTTTATAAATAGCCATTCAGTAAAAGATCCAGTTGATGTTATTATCGTAGATGAAGCACATTTATTATTAACACAAGGGAAACAAAGTTATCGTGGAAAAAATCATTTAGAAGATTTGTTAGATAGAGCTAAAGTCGTTGTAATAGTGTTTGATTTAAAACAAATTCTTACTACTGAACAAATATGGAAGATAGATAAATTAAATGACTATTTCGATTATGCTAAAAGACTAAATTATCATATAAAACTAAGAAATCAAATGCGTATTAATAGTGATGATGAGACTGTTAGTTGGATAAGAAATGTTGTAGATAATCAAAAAATAGAAGCTATTCCTCATGATAAAAAAGGTTATGAGATAAAAATTTTTGACACACCACTTCAATTAGAAGAAGCAATAAGAAATAAAGCTAAGAGTAAGGATTATGGTTTATCTAGAATGCTTGCCACTTTTGACTGGACTTATAAAAATAAACCTCCCGAATATGATGATTATTGGAGAGTTAGGGTTGGAAACTGGTCTATGCCTTGGAATTATCAACTTAAAAGAAATAAAGGTGAATCGAATTTACCATGGGTTGAACAATCCCATACTATTAATGAAATTGGATCAACTTATACTATTCAAGGATTAGATTTAAATTATGCTGGCGTGGTGATTGGTCCTTCAGTTAAGTATAGAGATGGAAAAATTGTATTTGATGAAAAAAGAAGCGCTAACAAAAAAGCCACTCGAAAGAGAACTTTAGAAGATGGATCTAAACAGCACTTTTCTAATATGCTTTTAAAAAATGAATTGAATGTTCTATTAACACGTGGTGTAAATGGATTGTATATCTATGCTGTTGATGAACAATTAAGAGAAGCACTAAAAAACGCATCTAAAGGTGATAATAATGAATGAAACAAAAAAAATAATTAATGAAATTAATCAATTTAGAGATGACCGTAACTGGCGGCAATATCATAATGAGAAAGACTTATCCTTGTCCATTAGTATTGAATCAGCCGAATTACTTGAATTATTTCAATGGAGATCTTCTAAAGAGGTTTTAGAGACAAAGCAAGATAGAATTGCTGAGGAATTAGCTGATATCTTAATTTATAGTTATATGCTCGCTGATAATTTAAATTTTGATATTAATGAGATAATACGTAAAAAATTAATTAAAAATGCTGAGAAATATCCAGTAGAAAAAATCAAAGGAAAAATAGATTGACTTAAAAGGTTAATCAATAAATACTTCAAATCATGTAAAATATGTAAAACTATTTAATGTGAATATTTAAATATTTTTTTAAATTTTGGTAGATGAAAAATTTTAAAGGACTAGGTAACAGTTAGTTGTTACTTAGTCCTTTATATCTTCACCAATCTAGACAAAGAGCTAGTTAATAAATATAAATTAAAAAGGGGCTGGGACATAGGGTTTCAGTTTCCAAGCAAAACACCACAAAAATCTTTTGAAATGATTTTTGTGGTGTTTTTTCATTTGAATTTCACTT
>NZ_PPQF01000119.1 GCF_002901865.1 Staphylococcus agnetis | reverse complement strand
ATAATTAATTATGTATAAATAAATTAATAATTCAAGGAGAGATAGTGATGAAATTTAAAAAGTGGTTTCTTCAAAAAATTTGGTAACGCTAAAGTAGAAGCTATTTATTAGTTCTTTGAATTAGATGGTGTTTTTAAAGAATGTTTTTAAGTGATTTTGATTTAAAAGAGGTTCTTATTGTATGAAAAATGCTTGATAAAGTTAAATTACACTATTAAATAACCACCCACGCATGTCACTGGGTGGTTATTAATTTATATAAATTCAGTTAACTAAAACTAACTATTTTTAACAAAAAAGCAAAAAATTAGTCACATCTATTGAATATAAATTTAAAAGGTATTATAGTTGAGTATGAAGAAAGTCAACTCTCTATGCCGTTCTTTCTTCCTAACTTGTTACTGTCTGTAGTTAGCTCATCAGGTAACTAATAATATAGTTATATACAATCAGGAGTGAATTGTATAGCCCGGCAGAGGCCATATATCTGACTGTTGGTCCCGCAGGAGACTTCTTCCTTGCCTTCACTCATATACATAATCCCTACTTACTTTAATGTTTGTAGGGATATTTTTAAGGAGTGTACTAGGTGGGGGAATTAACATATTTAAAAATAAATGGGGAAAGTGATGTTGATCTACAAAGAATTCTAAATGATTTCATTAATTGTTTTTGCAAAGGTTATGTAGAAATAAAAACGAAATATAAAATTCTCCCTGTCTTTAAAATAAACTTTCATAAAAACAATTTGCCGCATCTACTAGGTTTACATTACATACATAAAAAAGAGAGCGCTAAAAAAATTATTGGAAGAATTGCAGAAGGTAAAATCACACATAAAACTATAAAGCAACACTATGAGTATCATAATATTAAAGATAGGCTAACTAATTACAACTTTTTACATAAATGCTTTATT
>NZ_PPQF01000012.1 GCF_002901865.1 Staphylococcus agnetis | reverse complement strand
AATTAATATCACCTATTATTTAAAACGTTGTCACAATTTTGTCGATATATATCCCCCTTTTGCTTTCACCCTCAATCTATTACAATAACATTATATTAATTAAAGGAGCTTTACTAAATATGAAAAGTAAACAAACACTTGGCTTTATTTTAATTGGATTAATGTTAGTTGCAACTATTATTGTGATCGTCGCAATTATGATGTCTGGACAAAAAGAAACATATTACGGTTATATGAAAGATGATACAACTGCAGAAAAAGTGATTAGTGAATCTGATAAATCCATTGAAAAAAATGTAAAGATTCCTACAGATAATGACTTCCAACCTAAAAAAGGTGACTTTGTCAAACTTGTTACAAATAAAGGCGATAAACATGATTATGTGAAAAAAGAAGTTGTTTCTCATGACGATGTACCACACGGATTAATGATGAAAATTCATGATATGAAAATGCATCATTAATCATTGAAAATAACATGTTTATCTTTTGGTGATTACACTGAGTAGCGTCCGTATATAACTTATAAGAGTGACATCAACGTATCTCTACTACACGATAACGAAACATAATAGGACCTTTTCAAATGATAGCCAACAATGTTCATGTTTTAATGAATGTTGTTGGCATTTTTATTATATTGTAATACCTCTATATTCTAGTTACCATTTCATTAAACAGTTATGTCCTCAGAAAAAAGAATTATTTTCTCACTACACTAATGCTTTAAAAACGCACTTTATAAAACAATTAAATAAGCTTTGACATTCATCTTAGATGAACATCAAAGCCTCACATTTCTTCTAAAAATGCTCTCCTTATTTTTGTAGCACAACCTCAAAGTGTTACCTTATTTTTTCATAATAGAGAGCACGACTACCATGGCGATGATACATATAACCCCTACGAGTTGCCATAAACCAAATCCTATTTGAAGCCATACAATTGATGCTAATAATGCCATTAAGGGTTCAATTGTACCTAAGAGTCCCGCTTCATGTGGATACAGATAATGTAAACTATCGATATAAAACCAAAATGCTAACATGGTACCAAAAATTATCGCAAACCAAAACAATACGTGTGTATTAAATGTCCAGATTGTCAAATCAACGTGCCATGGTGGATGAATGAAACTCAAAGCGATTCCACCAATGAGCATGGCCCAGCCCACAACATTTAACGAACCCCAACGTGCTAACAATCTCACAGGATAAATGGTATAAAACGCTAAAGCAATAGCCGATAAAAATCCCCATACTATCGCTGCTTTGGGCACTTGTAAATTTGAGATTTGCCCATTCGTCAATAATAAGAATGAACCAACGAGCGCTAAAATAATGGCTATAGCCTCTTTGCGACCAAATGTCGTTACTTTTGTTAATACGAGATAAAATATCATAAAAATAGGACCTAAATATTGCAATAACGTTGCAACTGCAGCATTACCATAACTGATGGATGACATAAACGTGTATTGGACTGCAAGCATACCGAAAATGCCATAAATAACGATTTGAAACGCCGCACGTTTGTCCCACCATATGACAAATACTTTAGGGCCTTGGGTGATGAACGCAATGCCAATTAATAACACACCAGAAATAATGAGACGCACAGCAACGAACCAACTTACCTCTAAGTGCGCATGTTGAAAGAGCCATTGTGACACTGTGCCTCCTACACCCCAAAATGATGCACCTATAATCACCAAAAAATACCCTATCCATCTTTTTTGAGAGTGCTGCATCATAACGCCTCCTTTACAACTATGTATTGAAATTAATCTAACATGAATTCAAGTTGATTGACAATCATGATTGATACAAAAAAGAAAGCACACGACATGAAATGTTTTCAAAATCGCGCACTTCCTTAAATGTAGTATCATTCAATATTTGATGTAATTGGATTTACCAAATGATTTGTTCTACCGTCTCATCATCTAAAGCTTTCACAATTTCAGTAACAAGTTGGACTGCTTTTTGATAATCTTCTTGATGTAACACCGATACGTTAGAATGCATGTATCGGACGGGTACCGAAATACATATTGATGGAATACCATCCAAAGAAGTATGTATATTTCCAGCATCCGTGCCTCCACCAGGCATTGTATCGAATTGTAGCGCAATATTGTGTGCTTTTGCGACTTTCTTTACATGACGTAAAAAGCCGACATGCCCAATATTGGAGCCATCTAGTGCAATCACTGCAGGTCCTTCACCAAGTTTCACATCTCCATCCTGTTCCATACCTGGAGAATCATAGGCTATACATACATCCACAGCAATCGCTAAATCAGGTTTGATTTTATGTGCTGCGACTTTTGCGCCTCGAAGTCCAACTTCTTCTTGCACATTCGCCCCTGAGACAACATTCACTTGAACAGAAGTATCTTTTAATTCATCTAAAACATCCACAGCTAATGCACAACCATAACGGTTATCAAATGCTTTAGCCATCAAATAGTTGGAATTGAGAAGTGTTTCAAATTCAGAGTAAGGTGTGATCATATTACCGATTTCGATTCCTGCTGCTTCAGCTTCTTTTTTGTCTTTCGCCCCTACATCAATAAACATCTTATCAATATCTACTGGTTTTTTTCGTTCTTCAGCACCTAATACATGGGGCGGTTTAGATCCTATTACACCTCTTATTTTATCGCCTTGATCAGTGGTAATCGTAACTTTTTGAGAAAGCATCACTTGGTTCCACCAGCCACCTACAGGCGTAAATTTTATGTATCCATTATCATCTATTTTGGTAACCATAAAACCGACCTCATCTAAGTGACCCGCAATCATAATCGTCTTATTACCTGATTGAGCTTGCTTTTTTCCGTATACGCCACCTAAGTTATCATAAATCATTTCATCGCTATTCGGTTCAAGTAATGCTCGCATCTCATGTTTAATATCATATTCATGCCCTGCAATCCCATCAATATCTGTTAATTGTTTAAGTAATTGTTTCGTTTCTTTCATAATCTCATAACCCCTTTCAATACATTTAAACCTATTATATCAAAAACTTATAACATCCTTCTCGATTCAAACACACGTTAAACGATTAAAGACAAAATATCATCAAAGTTGCTGACATCTTAAATATAAAAACTCGAACCTCTTTACACGATTCGAGTTTTTTATTACGTTATTTCATTTTATAATTTTCATCAAAGAAGTTGTATTTGGCTTTTTTATCATGCTTTTTCGTTTTAGCATCAAAGCCTTGTAAAAATAAACCGCGCTTTAAATGGATCGGTTGAGCGATGTAAATATTTTTTTCATCGCCTTTTAAGCGGATTTCCTTATAAAAAATACCTTTACGCTGATCATAATCGCTTTTTTCATCGATGATTTTAGATTTCAAATGCTTTTCTGTAAGATACTGATCTATCAATTTGTAGTTTTGACTTTTTTGGTATCCTTTATAAGCAAAAAATCCTGCAGCAACGAGCACAAATAAAAGCACAGCGATAAATACAAAACCTAAAATTTTCTTCGCCATCGTGTATCCAACTTTCTCTAAATAGTCATTATGATTATAGTATCATAGTTTAATATCGTGACGGTAGTAAGTTTGCTGTCGTCACATAAATTTCAAAAACAACCACACGAAAAATTAGTTATTGTCTTTGCGCTATGAAACCCTTTACAATAGCAATTGAATGATATATTTACTGTTATTCAACAAGGGGGATTTAAACATGAATATGAGATGGCAAACCGCTTCTGATAGAGAGGCATTACTGAAACAACTTGTCGCACATTCAAGTGTGACACACTCTACTGGAGAGTTAGAGTTTCCTTATATGATTCAAGACGAGCTCATGACATTAGACTATTTTAAAGCACATCCAGACCATGTACAACTCGTTTCAACAAATGATAAACGTCATGCGGTTGTTGCTTTTTATAAAGCACCACATGCCAAAGACACTGTCACTTTAATTAGTCATTTTGATACTGTTGGCATTGATGATTATGGTCCATTTCAAGGACAGGCATTTGATATGGATCAACTTACGGAAGCTTTTCGAAATGATACCACTTATCTAGGCGAAGTGAGTCGTGCGGATTTACAGTCTGGGGATTATCTGTTTGGTCGTGGCGCGATGGATATGAAACCAGGTTTAATGCTTCATATGGCACTCATTGAAAAAGCGAGCATTGAAGAATGGGATGTCAATTTAATATTAATGACCGTCCCAGATGAAGAAGTCACATCTAAAGGGATGCATGCTGCGGTAGAATACGTAAATACACTTCGTGAAAAGCATCAGTTGAAGATGGCGTTACATTTAAATAGCGAGCCCACATTCCAACAAGCGCAAGATGATGACAATCATTATTATTACACCGGTTCTATTGGTAAAATTATGCCAAGTGTTTTGGTGTATGGTCGCGAAACACACGTAGGCACACCTTCAAATGGTTTAAGTTCTAATTTTTTAATGAGTTTCATTCAACAAGAAATCGAATATAGTTTGAATTTCAAGGAACATTTTGAAGGTGAACAGACACCCATGCCTGTAAGTTTAAAAATCACTGACATTAAAGATTATTATGATGTGCAAACACCATTTCGTACCGTTGCATTATTTAACCTTTTTATATTCAAAAGTAATGCAGACGAAATCTATGATAAATTTAATGCAGCCGTAAAAAAAGGTGTAGAAAAAGGAATGTCTATTTATGAAAAGCGCATCAACGCTGAAGATATTGCTTTTGATATACAAATGAATTTTATGACGTATCAAGAACTCTATCAACATGCGGTAAAGATTCATGATGAACGTACAGTACAACAAATGATTGACGATGTTATCGCACATGATTCTGCCGCACACTTACAATCGATTACCATTGTCGATTTGCTGATGAATATGTGTCGAGACCTCGGTCCAACGGTCATTACATTTTTTACACCACCTTATTATCCAGCTACAAATACATCATTCAACCCGATGACTGAAGCTGTAGGTCAAACTATACGTGACACCTTCAAACAATCATTTCAACGCAGTTCGGAACGCATTCATTATTTCAATGGTATTAGTGATTTAAGTTATGTAGCACCCTCACCGAATGGCTCTGGTTTTGAATCATTTGAACACAATACACCTGTATTTAATCGTACATATAAAATTCCATTTAAAGATATTGAAGCCATTCAAGCACCATTAATTAATTGTGGTCCAATCGGTAAAGATGCGCATAAAGTGACAGAGCGTATTCATAAACAAAGTGCTTTTGTAGAATTACCTGTTGTGTTGGAAAACATTATAAAAACACATTTTCTTGCGTGAGGTTACATTAGTCAACGAAAAGCGTTAACGATTATCACCGCGCATTTTTAGATCACGTTTTACTTTCATTTAATCCTAAATGTGGAAAAGCTTTTAAAATCAAAAACGCGCTAGAGGCATTGAATGCTACTCTAGCGCGCTACTTTATTTATGCGACGTTTTTTTCACGTTTTGATAAATTCATCATTGTCAGTAATGCGATAATACCGAAAACACTTAATAATATAAATGCCAAATGACTTGTACCCGTCATAGCTGTCACTGCTGAAATCACAAGTGGTGGGAAGAAACCACCAAGGCCACCCATCATGGAGACGATACCGTTGGCCACACCCGCTTCTGTTGTAAAGTAATGTGGCACAAGCTTGAAGATGAGTCCATTTCCAATACCTGCACATACACTGACTGTTAAACAGCCAAGTGTAAAGAAGAAGATATTTTGAGAAACACCTAACAAGAATGATCCTACAATCATAATAGTGAAGAAAATCTTTAACATTGTCACTGCGTTAAATTTATCTCCTAACATACCACCAACTGGACGTAAGAACGTTGCGAGTGCAATAAATACACCTGTTCTAATTCCTGCATCTACTTTATCAATACCAAAATGTGTCACTAAGTAGTTAGGTAAAAATAAACCAAATGCTACGAATGCACCAAATGTGATGAAATACCAGAAGCTTAAATAATACAATTTGTAGTTGGCCATCAATTTGCGTGATTGCTCAACAAGTGGGACTTTCACTTTTGGTTCTTTTCCATCACCTAAGAAGAACATAATCATCGCAAATACAGCCATTACGATAAGATACAATTTAATAGTAGATTGCCAACCAATCGCACCTGCGATAGGTGGTGCTAAGAACGCAGATACTGCTGTACCTAAGTTCCCCATTCCATAAATCCCGTTTGCTAAACCGACTTTGTCTTTAGAAAAATATTTTGGAATGGATGTTACACCTACAGAGAAAATTGCGCCACCCACACCTAAGAAGAAGCCTGCAAACATTAATGCGCCAGGAGACGTCGCTTGGCTAAGTAAGAAAACAGGTATCAGTAATACAATAAAGCTCGTAAAAAATACCCATTTTGCACCTACAATGTTTGTTAAATATCCAAATGGTACACGAAGGACTGAACCTAAAATGACAGGAATCGCTAAGATGATAGATAACTGTCCACTTGAGATTTTAATATCTTGAGAAATAAATGGCATCAGTGGTGCGATAATGCTCCACGCCATGAACCCAGCTACAAGACTCAGTGTTTGTAAACCGAGCTGAAGACCGCCTTTTGACTTATTCATTCTCTTTCACCCTTTTTCTTTAAATTTCACAGTGTACCAAAACGTATAGACCTTTTTCCATTGTCTCTCATTTTAATACGTGTTAACTAATTCATACATAGTGTAACTTGCTTGTGAAATTAATAACATAAGGACTTCCCCTATACACATATGGGTGCTTCCCCTAAAAAAGTTAGCATTTTCACATATGATTTAACGTCGAATTGATAAAAATCAGAAAGTAAAAAAACGCTAGAAATCTTAACTAAGACTTCCAACGTTTAATTTAAAAATCTAATAATTTTTTCTTTAACGCATATTCCACGAGTTCTGGCTTAGACTTTAAGTTTAATTTATCCATAATGCGTGTTTTATGTGCTTCAACAGTCTTTACGGAAACAAACAGTTTTTCAGCAATATCTTTATTCCCATATCCTTTTGCAATGAGCGGTAATATTTCAAGTTCTCGCTTTGATAAGACTTTAAATGGATCATTTGAATAAGAGGTATCATCCGAAGAATGGACAAATTCTTTAACAAGAGATGTTGTCATCTTTGGATCGATAAATGTTTCTCCCTTATAAACAGTACGTATCGCAAGTAATAGTTGCTCGTCTGGTGCATTTTTTAAAATATAGCCACTTGCACCACTACGTAAAACATGAAATAAATATTCCTCATCATCATACATCGTTAAAATCAATATCTTCGTTTTAGGAAAACTATCTAAGATTTTACTCGTCGCAATTAAACCCGATTCACCAGGTGGCATACTTAAATCCATAATTAAAACATCAGGTTCGTATTTCATGACCATTTGATAAGCTTCTACACCATCTGCAGCTGTTCCTACAACTTCCATATCTTCTTGGAAGTTTAAAATCATAGAAAAGCCTGTTCGTACCACTGCGTGATCATCTGCGATTACGATTTTCAAACTCAACGCCCCCAATTTGCTCAATTGGCACCTCTAAAGTGACGAGAGTACCTTTCCCTTTTTCTGTTTTAATATCTAATTTACCATTAACAAGTTCAGCGCGCTCATTCATTCCATATAAACCTAGGCCAGAGCCTTTCGGATGGTCTTTCGGATCAAAACCTGTCCCTTGATCTGAAACTTCAGCAAATAACCGATTTTTATCAATTCGAACATTCACATCTACGACATCTACATTTGCATATTTCATTGCATTAAATACAGCTTCTTGCACGACACGATACACGACCGTCTCAATCTCACTATCAAACCGCTGTGGAGGCATATCAAAATGATAATTCACCATTAAACCATAATTGTTTTCAAGTTGCTTAAAGTATGTTTTAAATGCTGCATCTAAACCAAGGTCATCTAATGAAGATGGCCTTAATTCTGAGGATAAATTACGTATATCATCAATAAGCTTAGACATTAAACCTTCTATATTATGAGATTGTTTAATCATACTTTCCATATTTTGTTGATATTTGAGCAGACGCATCTCTACATTCACATTGATTAGCTCTTGAACAACACCATCATGAAGTTCTCTCGATATGCGTTTACGTTCATTTTCTTGTGCAGCAATGGTTTTTTGAATCATGTGCCTTTGATGTAATTTTTCATGGCGTTCGAGTTGTTGTGTTACATTTTGAAGTGTAAAAACTTTAATATCTTGCTCTGAATCTATAGTTTGATACATTGCAGTAAAAGGTTCCACTTTATTTTCACGTGTTTTCATGAACACTTGAAAGGTTGAATTCCCCATTTCTTGTGTTTCAAGAAAGCAATTGTAGCACGTTTTTAACGCATGTTCTGTCGTATACCCTTCACAACGTCCGCATATCGTATTAGATGTTATCGTCTGTATATGATTATCATCTGAAAGCACACGCTTAGCAGCGTTGTTCATAAAAATAACATCCCCATCACGGTCAATAAAGAGAATCATTTCAGTTGTATTTTCAAAATGTGATAACAATAACTCATTTAAAACATGCGGTTTCGTTTTAGATTTCATTATAATATCACCCTGTCTTCACTTGTTAATGAACCAATTCCTTTAATATTAATGACGTCGCGTGTCTTGTTAGGTAAGGGTTTTCCGTTTCTCTGACCAAATAACAAGACCCCTTTGACACGATGATTGTGCCAAAGCGGTATTGCTACGAGTGCAGTCAATTGCTCACTCAAGAGTATCGGAAAATTAAATAATGATTGTTGTATTTCTTCTTGGTTTGTATCAGCAATAGTCATTGACTTTCCTGTTTTCATGACAGTACCAGCAATGCCACGTCCATTACGGAGAACGATGCGTTGATATCTATTATTCAGATTACCTGACACGTAACGCCATTTGATTTTCATGCCCGCGTGATCTTCTGTAGGTAATGCAAGTCCTGCAAAATCAAAGCCAAAGCGAAGTCGCAACACTTCAAGCTCCGATTGATAATCATGCTTGGAAAAATCAATTGGGTCCACGGTCATCACCCCATCTTTATTTATACTTTATGTTTACGGTAAATAATATAACTACGGCTCGCATATGATAATGGGACACTCCATACATGAACAAGTCTTGTGAACGGCCACAAAGCCATAATTGAAAAACCTAACAATACATGTAATTTAAATGCAAATGGCACAGCTGTCATTAAGTTTGCATCAGGGCTAAACATGAACAACCCTCTGAACCATATAGAAATTGTTTGACGATAATCAAAATCTGGCGTTGTAGCATTTACAACGAGTGTTGCATAAAGACCAGCAAACACAATGACTAATAATAAAAAGTTGACAAGTATATCTGATGCAGAGCTCAATCGACGTACATTTGCTTTTGTTACACGTCTTGCTGTTAATAAAAACATACCGATTAATGTTATTATACCAAATATACTACCAATATACACAGCTCCAATATGGTACAGGTGGTTATTTACACCTACCGCTTCTAACCAGTGCGCCGGAATTAATAGTCCAACGACATGTCCAAAGAACACAGGCACAATACCTAAATGAAATAATAAACTTCCCCATTTAAGTTGCTTTTTTTCAATAAATTCACTTGATTTTGCAGTCCATGAAAATTGATCAAATTTATAACGTGCAATATGACCAATTATGAAGATTGCAAGACAGAGATATGGGAAGATTACCCACAAAAATTGATTAAACATGTTGTGTCACCTCATTGTCTTGTACGATGCAACGTTTTAACGTTTCTCGTAAACCTCGTATTAAATGACTATATGGATTACCCTTTTCCTCTAAATATTTCATCATTGGATACGTGCCATCTTCAATAATCATAATAAGCAATTGCATATTTTCTTGTGCGCGATCATCGCCATCAATCGGTGCTGCATATAAAAATTCAAGCATTAATGGTAAATAATCAGAGAGCTCTGATGCTGGCATTTCTAGGCCAAACATTTCATATAAAACTTTAAGCTTTGCTAGCATTTGTCCGCGCTCTTTTTGCGTATCAAATTTATTGAAGGTCATATATAACGTTGTTTTCTTATTAAAGTCAAACGTATCCGTGTACAAAGATTTAATTTCAGACAAACTTAATTCATACATACGTTCACGATACGCTTTCACGTGAGGATACGCAGGGTGATCCTCACTGAAAATCGCATCAAATGTTTTAGGATGAAAGGTCAATTTTTCCGGAAAACTTAATTGTTGGCTCAGATAAGCAAATGTCTCTTTGTAATACTTGAGCGTTTCAAGATTAATCACGGAAGATCCCTCCATAGAAGTTGTCGTTGTATATTTCTTGACCCGTTTTACCACCTGCACCTACAGGTACGCCACAACCGTCACAGTTTGCACCGAAGTGTTCACCACCATAGCCTTGGCTACCTTGTGCTGCATAGGTGTCCATATATTGCTCTTTATGCGATGTTGGAATCACGAAGCGATCTTCATGTTTTGCAATTGCTAACAAACGATACATATCTTTGGCTTGACGTTCTGTTAATCCGACACGTTCTAATCGCGACGTATCAAAGTCACGTTGCGTATTTTGTGCACGCATGTAGCTACGCATCATAGCCATACGTTGCAACGAACCTTTCACTGCAGTCGTATCGCCAGCAGTAAATAATTCTGCAAGATATTGAACAGGTAGACGCATTTCTTCAATTGCAGGAAAAATCGCATCTGGGTTATTGCCCGCATTTTTACCTTCGAAGTAATTCATAATTGGACTCAGCGGTGGACAATACCAAACCATCGGCATTGTACGGTACTCTGGATGTAATGGGAATGCCAATTTATATTCGATTGCAAGTTTATAAATCGGTGAGTTTTGTGCTGCTTCAATCCACTCTTGTGAAATACCATCTTTTTCGGCTTGCTCGATTACTGCTTCATCAAATGGATTTAAAAATAAGTCGAGTTGTTTTTCATATAAGTCTTGTTCGTTTTCAGTTGATGCCGCTTCTTGAACACGGTCTGCATCATAAAGTAAGACGCCTAAATAACGCATACGACCTGTACATGTTTCCGAACATACTGTTGGAATTCCTGCTTCAACACGTGGGAAGCAGAATGTACATTTTTCGGCTTTATTTGTTTTCCAGTTGAAGTACACTTTTTTATAAGGACAGCCCGTCATACAGTAGCGCCAGCCGCGACAAGCTTCTTGGTCTACAAGAACAATGCCGTCTTCGTCACGTTTATACATCGCGCCAGATGGACAAGAGGCCACACAGCTCGGATTTAAGCAATGTTCGCATAAACGTGGTAAATACATCATAAATGTTTGGTCAAAGTTGAATTTAATCTCTTCTTCGATTTTTTGAATATTCGGATCCTGTGGTCCCGTAACGTGACCACCCGCTAAGTCATCTTCCCAGTTAGGGCCCCATTCAATATCCATACGTTGACCTGTCATTGCTGAATGTGCTTTTGCGACTGGTGAATGTTCAGAGGCTTTTGCTGTTGTTAAATGTTCATAGTTGTATGTCCATGGTTCATAATAATCTTTAATGACTGGCATATCAGGGTTGTAGAAAATTTTACCAAGTGCAATCTTATTGATTCGCGTTCCTGATTTTAATTCCAACTTTCCTTTTTTATTTAACGTCCAGCCACCTTTATAGTGCCCTTGGTCTTCCCAACGTTTTGGATAACCTATACCTGGTTTTGTCTCTACATTGTTAAACCACATATATTCCGCACCAGGTCGATTGGTCCATGTGCTTTTACATGTCACACTACACGTATGACAACCGATACATTTGTCTAGGTTTAACACCATTGCAACTTGCGCTTTAATCTTCAAGCCAATCCACCTCTTTCATCTTTCTCACCGCAACGTAAACATCACGTTGGTTCCCAATTGGTCCATAATAGTTAAACGAATAACTGATTTGTGCATAACCACCCATTAACTGAGTAGGTTTTAAGTGAATACGTGTTGGCGCATTGTGAGAGCCTCCACGTGTACCAGAAATTTCAGATCCTGGCGTTTCAATGTGTTTATCTTGCGCATGATACATAAACATTGTGCCTCGAGGCATACGATGTGAAACAACCGCTCTTGCTGTCACGACACCGTTACGGTTATACACTTCTAACCAATCATTATCCTCAATATCATGTTGCGCTGCATCCTCATTTGAAATCCAAACGGTTGGACCACCACGGAATAACGTCAACATGTGTTGGTTATCTTGGTATGTTGAGTGGATATTCCATTTACCATGTGGCGTTAAATAGCGCAGTACGAGTGAATCTTGTCCGCCTTTCACTTGTTTATCTTTTGAACCAAATACCATTGGTGGCAATGTTGGTTTATACACCGGTAATTGCTCACCGAATTGTTGGAATACTTCATGGTCAATATAATAACTTTGACGTCCTGTTAATGTTCTAAATGGGACTAAACGTTCAATATTAGTTGTAAATGGTGAGTATCTGCGCCCTTGTTTGTTTGATCCTGGAAATACTGCTGTTGGGATGACTTCACGTGGCTGTGAAGTGATATTCAAGAATGTGATTTTTTCAGATGCACGTTCTCCTGAAATATCTTTTAACTGCATACCTGTTTGTGCTTCAAGATCTTCATATGATTTTTGAGATACACGACCATTTGTTGCAGAAGATACATTTAAAATCACATCCGCCACTTTTCGAGCAGTATCAATTCTTGGTTTATTATTTTTAACTGTATGATCTTCCCATGTGCCGACCATACTACGAAGTTCGTCATATTGTTCTTTTACAGAGAAGCTCACACCATGGGCACCGACTTTACCATTTTCTAATAATGGCCCTACTGAAATGAACTTATCATGCACGTCTGTGTACGTACGGTCTACAACCGCAAATCCTGGCATTGTTTTACCTGGAATAGGTTCAATTTCACCTTTTGTCCAGTCGTGAACTTTACCATATGCAAGTGAAATTTCTTGTTTAGAGTCGTGCGCAAGTGGTGCTGTAACAACATCCTTATACGTACCAGTTAAGTGTACGCGTGCCATATCTGAGAATGTTTTACTAATCGTTTTGAAGATATCCCAATCTGAACGAGATTCCCATAATGGATCGATTGCTGGATTGAACGGATGGATAAATGGATGCATATCTGTTGACGATAGGTCATGTTTTTCATACCATGTCGCTGCCGGCAACACGATGTCAGAGTATAGTGGTGTCGCAGTCATACGGAAATCTAATGACACAAGTAAGTCTAATTTACCGACCGTATCTTCTCGCCAAGTAATCTCTTCAGGTTTCTCAGTTTCATTTGGTTCTGCCATTAATGCAGATTTCGCACCTAGCAAATGTTTCATGAAATATTCTTGTCCTTTAGCAGAACTTGAAATTAAGTTTGAACGCCATACGAACAATGACTTTGGATGGTTTTTACGCAAATCTGGGTCTTCAATCGCAAATTTTGTTTTACGGGACTTCACATCGTCTAACGCACGTTTTAAAACCGCTTCGTTCGTAAATTCTCCAGCATCTTTTGCTTCTTCTCCCCACATTAAGCTGTTGCGGTCAAATTGTGGGTAAGATGGTAACCAACCATTGCGCGCTGCTAAGACATTATAATCAGCAGGGTGTTGCAACTTCACATTTTCAGCCAATGGTGACGCTAAACGGTCTACACCAGATTCTTCGTATTTCCACTGATCTGTAGCGAAATAGAACCAACTTGTACCGTTTTGTAAACGTGGTGGACCTTGCCAGTCTTTTGCAAAAGCAATGGTGCTCCACCCTTCAATTGGACGACATTTTTCTTGACCTACATAGTGCGCCCAACCGCCACCATTCACACCTTGGCAACCACAAAGTACGACTAAGTTCAAAATAGATCGATAAATCATATCAGAGTTAAACCAGTGGTTAATACCTGCTCCCATGATAATCATTGAGCGTCCACCTGTATCAATCGCATTTTGTGCAAATTCACGTGCCACTTGTGTCACTAAATTTGCTTTCACACTTGTTACTTTTTCTTGCCAAGCCGGTGTATAGAATGATTCTGCGTCATTAAAATCTTTGGACTCTAATGGATGATTAAAACGTTTCACGCCATATTGACTCGTCATCAAGTCATAAATCGTTGCTGCAAGTACTTCTTCACCATTTGCCAAAGTGACTTTACGTACTGCGATTGGTCGTTCAAACACACCGTTGCCTGCATTATCAAAGTAAGGGAACTGAATCGTTACAATTTCATGTTCGCCTGTCACTACAGACATGCTTGGATCGATTTTTTCGCCTTGTTCATTTTCTAGTTTTAAGTTCCATTGTTTGCCATCTTCCCAACGTTGACCCATAGTACCGTTTGGAACTTGAATGGTGTCTGTTAAAGCATCAATTACAACCGGTTTCCACTCACTATTCGGCGTTGTACTTCCTAAATCACTTGACCGTAAAAAACGCCCTGCTTTGTATCCTTTATCATCTTGATCTAAACGAATGATAAATGGCATATCTGAGTACTGCTTTGCATAGTTAATAAACATTTCTGATGGGTTATCTTCATAAAACTCTTGTAGTATCACATGCGTCATCGCTTGTGCAATGGCTGCATCAGTACCCGGATTAGGTGCCATCCAGTTGTCCGCAAACTTAACGTTTTCAGCATAGTCAGGTGCAACTGAAATGACTTTTGCACCTTTGTAGCGTACTTCAGTCATAAAGTGCGCGTCTGGGGTACGCGTTAACGGAACGTTAGAACCCCACATCATAATATACGAAGAATTATACCAATCACTTGATTCTGGTACGTCCGTTTGTTCTCCCCAAATTTGCGGAGATGCTGGCGGTAAATCCGCATACCAATCATAGAAACTCAACATTTCTCCACCAAGTAATGAGATAAAACGTGCACCCGCTGCATAACTGATCATTGACATGGCTGGAATTGGTGTAAAGCCAGCGATACGGTCTGGACCATCTTTTTTAATTGTGTAAATTAATTGTGCTGCAATCAGCTGCGACACGTCTTTCCAATTTGCGCGAATATGTCCACCTTTTCCACGTGCAGATTTGTAAATTGTCGCTTTTTCCTCGTCCTCTACAATGGAAGCCCATGCCTTGATTGGATCTTGGTGTTCTTCTAATGCACTTGTCCATAAATCCCATAATTTTCCACGGACATATGGGTATTTAATACGTAATGGACTGTATTCATACCATGAAAATGATGCACCTCGTGGGCAACCACGCGGCTCAAATTCAGGCATATCAGGTCCGCAACTTGGATAGTCTATTTGTTGATTCTCCCATGTAATGACACCATTTTTAACAAATACTTTCCACGAACATGAGCCCGTACAGTTCACACCATGTGTTGTACGCACCACTTTATCGTGGCTCCAACGTTCTCTATACATCTTTTCCCATTCACGGCTTTTATGTTCTAAAACCGACCAGTTCCCATTGAACTTTTCAGTAGGTTTAAAGAAATTCAATCCAAATTTAACCATGTTCATCCTCCTTAAATACATAGGCTTTCCAACTTAATTTAATTGTATAATTCAACCTTTACACACAACATTAGGGAAATACCTAATTCGATAGTAAAATCCCCTAATGTTAAAAAATTCACATAGTTGATGAACAATAACTTTTGTTTTTACAAATCAATGCCAATTTAAACCTCATAAAATGTGATGAATTAAAAATCAACACAAAAAACGCTCAAAATCCAATGTGGAATTTTGAGCGCTTAATCTTTACACTTCAAAAGATGCAATTATTTAATTTATCTTTCAATCTTCTCAAGCAGTGTAGCGTCTTATTAAAACCATACCACCCATAACAAGCAAACCACCAAGCCATATTGGCGTTTGTTGAGAATGTCCTGTATCAGGTAACTGTTGTGACTGGTTTGTCGATAATAAATCTTGACCAGTGCGTAATAATACGCGTTTGCCTTTCGCATTGACATAACCATTCTGACTATTCATTTGAATTGAAGGTGCATAGCCTATGGCTTTAGTACCGTTGTTCATATGATGCGTTTGATTTGAAACTATCACGTTGTTATTGATTTTTCGAATTTTTGATTGTTGATTCGTATCATTTGGTAACGGTGCTTGATTCGGTGCTTTCGGTTGTTTAGGGAAAGGTATCACTTTATCTTCTTGAGTTTCTAAAGCTTCAGGATCGCCGTTAATAATGCGTGTTGGCGCCGTTGTATCATATTGTGATAAATCGGCTTGTTTTAAGTAATCCGCAAACACTTTATCTAAAGATAATCCTTCTTCTCTAGGTCCATTTAACATTGTATAGCCATCTCCACCAGATGCTGTAAAATCATTCGTCGCAATGCGATATGTGCGATTTAAATCTAACGCCTCAAACTTACCTGTTTGCTTATTTAAAACATGAATCGCTTTGATACGTTTGCCGGCTGGTTGTGCCATATCATAATATACACGTATAGATTTAGAAATTTGTAACAAGCCGCCATTCGCAGACAATTGCGTCGTACCGTTTACATTTTCTGTAGGTGCACTTAAACTATGTTCAAATGCAGCGCGTACATCTGATCCTTTCACTTTAATTTGAGAAATGGTGTTACCAAATGGCAGTACTGTAATAATATGGTTGAGTGTGACTTCACCTTTGTTAATAGAAGCACGTATGCCTCCACTGTTCGTTACCGCAAAATCAGCTGGTTGACTAAAGTGATTCTTGCTATATGCTTCCATTGCATCCGCAATCGCGTTACCTAAATTTGTCTCATGACGTCTAACCTTGTCACGTTCGCCTTCAAAAACAATTGTATTATTCGGTATAACGACTGCTGACGTTTCTTTTAAGAATGCATCATTCGCTCTATCAACTTGCGCTTTCACTGTTGGATCTGGTTGTACTTGTGCTACATCTTTCACACTGATTAAAGATGCTTTCAAATCACTTACTGTATTATTGGCAAAATTAAAATCAATTTTACCAATATTCGCAAGCGCTGTTCCTGTTTGCGCAAGTAAATCACGCCCATACATTTGGCCATGCTGCATCACCGTATGTGAATGGCCATCAATGACAATGGTAGGCACTGTATACTGTGTGCGTCGATTAATTTGTTGCGTAAGGTAATCCGAGCGCCACGTCTCTTGAGTCGTTGAATCGACACCCAGATGAGATAAAATGACAAATGTATCGACTTTACCATTTAAGGCATCCATTTCACGTAAAACGCTCTTAAGTGGGTCATCAAATGTGACACCTTTGATACCTGTCGGACTTGTTTTCGTTTTGGTTTCGGGTGTTGTAACACCGATAATGCCGTAACGGACGCCATTTTTTTCAATTATGGTAGATGGTTTAAATGCTAGTTTCCCATCTTTATAGACGTTCGAACTTAAAATCGGAAAGTTTAACATACTTTCTAACTTTTTCAATTGATCGTAGCCAAAATCAAATTCATGGTTACCAGCTACCATCGCATCATATCCAACGGCATTCATCGCTTTCGCCATTTCTTCACCTTTAGATTGATTTGATAATGGTAAACCTTGAAATGCATCCCCCGCATCTAACATTAAATCCGGTTGATGTTGATCCTTAATGGTTTTGGTTTTTGCCATCCCGATGACACGACCCTCTTCTTCAACGAGACGTCCATGAATATCATTCGTATGTAATATGGTGTGTGTCTGAGATGGTTTTGCCTGTGCCTGTTTCGGTTGTGTTGTCGCCTGAGATTGAATCCCGGTTAGTGTGCGTTTTGCTGATTGAGATTCCTTTTGATTGACAGTCTCATGAGATGCTGTATCAGCTGTTACTGTTGACACTTGTGGTTGCACGTGATGATCTGTAGATTGTGGTTGAGACGCATCAGATGTCGTTGCCGTAGATGTCTGTTTATTTGTATGATTCATCGATGGTGACTGTGTGACTGAAGATGTTGTCGACACAGGTTCAGATGATGTTTGCTGTACGTTGGTTGTTTTTTCTGACGGTGGTGATGCCGTTTCAGCATATGTCGATGTTCCAGGCACGAAGAACAGAATGCTAAGTATCATAACCATCATAAAAACAGTATAAAACCCTAATCGCTTCATATGTAACCTCCTTTAAAATGTCGTACACTACCATCCTAGCACAATATCACTTTAAAGTATGAAATAATCATGAATTTTATATGAATTTATTTTAAAGATACGTACAAATGATTATTAAAGTTACAAAACACCTTCAAAGTTTATCCTCACTTGAACTTTGAAGGTGTTAGAAAATATATTTCATGGTTCTAAAATGGGAACTAGGGATTCAGTTAACGCTCACATATTACCTAAAGATGAACTGAATAATGCATGATTAATATGAACCCAATGTACTATCCGTTTAAGCTTCATTTAACACGTGTGTAAATGGCGTTTTTTCAATTAATGCAGTTAATATTTCAACTTGAGTTGGATGAAGTGTTGACGTTACTCTGTCGTCGATAATAGCCCAACCGCCATTTTCATATATATCCATGGCGTGCGCCATACAAAGGTCGCGTCTTCCTTTGATACATACGTAATTTATCTCAGACAATGCGGGCACTTCCTCTAAAATGTTTCTTACAACATGTCCCACAATCGTAATCCCAGGTCCTGGGCGTTCAGGCAAGGCAGCAATTTTAGCTGTGATTGACGACACGTGTCCAGAAATAACTTGTTGATTCACACATGTTGCATTGAAAATAACGGCTACCGGTAAATCCTCTTCAACCTCATCCTGAACTTCTTGCATTAACTTCGGCAAACGTTTGACCCCCATATAAATGGCTAATGTACCACCATTTTTAAGTGTCGTAATATCAATTGGATTTTCTTCATCATCTTTAAAGTGGCCGGTTGTAAATGTAATATTGCGCGCAACACCTCTCTCAGTCAATCCTCGATGAAGTTGACTCATAGCAGCACTAGCAGCAGTAATTCCTGGCACGACTTCATAAGTAATATGATGTGCTTTTAAAATATCAACCTCATCCGCAAGACGGCCAAAGATGGCTGGGTCGCCTCCTTTTAAACGTACAACAGTCCGATGTGTTTTCGTTTTTTCAATCATCAATGCATTGATTTCATCTTGCCTCATATACGTCGTGTAAGGCGTTTTGCCGACATGAATCCATTCCGTCTCAGGCGAGGAGAGTTGTAAAATAAAGGGATTCACAAGCTGGTCATAAAGAATCACATCGGCACGTTGGATACAACGCTCTGCCTTTTTGGATAATAATAAAGGATTACCTGGTCCTGCACCCACAAGGTATACTTGTGGTGCATCAGTTATAGACATAGGTAAATGTCCCCATCAATAACTTCAACAGGATACGTCGCCACACAACCTTCATCAGGTTCTTGAACTTCACCCGTCGTTAAGTCGATTTTTTGATCATGCAATGGACAGAATACATAATGCCCACTCACCGTGCCTTCAGAAAGCGGTCCTTGTTTATGCGGACATACGTTGTTTATCGCGTGAATATCGCCTTCTTCTGTCAAAAACAAACCAATTTGTAAATCCCCTACAATAACTTTTTTACCAATTAATGGTTCTAATTCAGAAATATGTGCTACTTTTACTTTTTCATGAGTGATTGCCATGATTACACCTTCTCCACTTCAAAGATTGAACGTTTACGCGCGTCCTCTACGACTTCTTGCCATGGTTCATTGTCATAAGCACGTTTCGCATCCATAATACGATTAAATAACTCATCTTGTTTTTCCGGGTCTAACACAACAGACTTCACCTGATCAAAACCTAAACGTTTTAACCATGGTGCTGTACGTTCAGCGTAAATGCCTGTTTCACGATAATACTGCATATACGCACCACATAATTTAACAACGTCATCTTCTGTTTCAACGGTCGTTAAATGTTCAGCAACAACGACATCTGTACCACCGTTTCCACCTACATAAATTTGGAAACCATTTTCAACACCAATGACACCAAAATCTTTGACGCCAGATTCTACACAACTACGTGGACAACCTGATACCCCCATTTTAAATTTATGCGGTGTATCAATATACTCAAACGTCTTTTCTAAACGTATGCCAAGCTTTGTTGTATATTGTGTGCCAAAGCGACAGAATTCTTTACCTACACAGCTTTTAACTGAACGTGTTTTCTTACCATATGCAGAGGCAGAACGCATATCTAAGTCTTCCCAAACTTTAGGCAGTTCCTCTTTTTTCACACCATACAAACCAATACGTTGAGAACCTGTTACTTTTACTAAGGGCACATCGTATTTTTTCGCCACTTCACCAAGTCGAATCAATTGATCTGCATCTGTCACACCACCACGCATTTGAGGGATAACAGAGAATGTTCCATCATTTTGAATATTGGCATGATAACGTTCATTGGCAAAGCGTGATGCTTTTTCATCTTCATGTTCATGTGGATATACCATGTTTAAATAGTAGTTGATGGCTGGACGACATTTTGGACAGCCACCTTTATCCTTGAAGTCTAATACATGACGCACTTCTTTTGATGTTTTAAGCCCTTTTGCACGGATTTGTGTCACAATTTGGTCTCGCGATAAATCTGTACATGCACAAATACCCGTAGGCGCTGATGCGACAAAATCATCACCCAGTGTATGCTCTAAAAGTTCAGCAATTTGACCTTTACATTTACCACATGAGTTCCCAGCTTTAGTCGCTTTTGTCACTTCTGCAACTGATTTTAGACCTTGATCATGAATCGCTTGGACGATAGTCCCTTTTGACACCCCGTTACATCCACAAATCGTTTCGTCATTATCCATGTCTGCCACACTGATGGCATCTACTTCACCGGCTTTATGCAGAATTGACACAAGTGTATATTCATCAATCGTATCGCCTTTTTTCATCATGTTGTAGAAGCGGTTACCTTCTTCTGTATCACCGTATAACACTGCGCCAACAATGGTTTTATCTTTGACAAATACTTTCTTATAAATGTTATCGACACCATTAAATGTTTCAATGCCACGTACACCGTCTGATTCTGTGATCCATCCTGCACTAAATAAGTCACAGCCTGATACTTTTAATGAAGTGAAAGTTGTCGAACCTTTATAACCTTCTGTAGGTTGACCCGTAATATGGTCTGCTAATACTTTACCTTGGTCATAAAGTGGTGCCACTAAACCATAAACTTTTGAACGGTGCTCAGCACATTCACCAACTGCATAAATATTCGGATCACTTGTTTTCATAAAGTCATCGACGACAATACCTCGACCGATTTCTAAGCCAGCAGCACGTGCCTCTTTCGTCACTGGACGAATCCCTACGGCCATGACCACCATATCCGCTTCTAATATACGGCCATCAGAAAGGCGAATACCTTCCACATGTTGCTCACCTAAAATTTCTTGAGTATTCGCTTGAAGTTCAAAATGAATGCCTTGTTTTTCAAGATCTGCTTTTAAAAGTTCTCCTGCTTTACGATCGAGTTGTACTTCCATTAACCACTCTGCTAAATGCACAACTGTTACATTCATACCTTGATCTACAAGACCACGTGCACACTCAAGTCCAAGTAAGCCCCCACCTATAACAATCGCATTTTTCTTCGTTTTGGCAGTTTCTAACATTTTTTCAGTATCATCAATCGTTCTAAAACCTACTACACCTTCTAGTCGAGAGCCATCGATGGGTAAAATAAATGAGTCAGAGCCTGTGGCAATAATCATTTGATCATAAGAGACGATTTGACCTTTTTCAGTCTCCACTTCTTTCGCTTCGCGGTTAATCTTAACCACTTTATCACCCGTAATCAGATGAATACCGTGTTCTTCATACCATTCGTAAGGATTCATAATCGTTTCTTCAACTGTCATTTTATTTTGAAGAATGTTAGATAACATTATACGATTATAATTTGGATATGGTTCCTTACCTATAATCGTTATTTCAAAACGTTCTGGATCACGTTCTAAAATTTCCTCAATTGTGCGTACACCTGCCATACCATTACCAATCATCAAAAGTTTCGTCTTACTCATGCATATCCTCCTCATCTGCAGCTAAAAATGTTTTGATTTTCGCTGCATATCGTTTCGTTCGTTCTATATTTTGCCCGTTTGAACTCACACCAATGATTAAATCTTGATGTTCAATCGTTAACATATTAAAAAAATCGGATTGTGTCTGATCACCTGTATGGTTTATCCATTGTGAAGGTAAAGCATCCATAGCAACTTGGTTATTCGTTCGGGGATCGTTCGTCGCAATGATAATCAAATCCGCATGTTTGAGGTGCGCTTTATGATAAGGTTCTCGAATCAACCTGAGTCGTTCTGAAGGCTGTAACATTTCAAAAGCATCATGAAACTTAGGACTCACAACATCAATTGAACAAGGTTCTGTAACCAACTTTGAAAACTTCCTCCAAGCAATTTTACCGCCACCCACTATGACGACATGTTTACTTGCAAGATTCAATTGAATGGGATACATGCGGCACCTCCTCGCATTCTGCCATTCTCTCTCGAACTACAGCTTCCAATACAGGATGGAAATTAATCGCCGATGTATAGACAATGGTGTTTGGTAAATTAAGTTCTTGTATGCGTCGTTTTGACTTATTTACAAGATACCCATCATAAAAAAAGAATGGAATAATGATTAACTTATGATGTTTTTGCGCTATTTGAGGTAACGTTGTTGTAAAAGTATAGTCGCCATACACCATACTTGGATAACAAGGTCGAGTTGGTGTGGATAATTTGTCACAAATTTCAGTCAATGCGATGTCTGGCTCATTAAACCTTGCATTACCGTGCGCAAAAAGTACAATACCTGTAGAAGCATCCATCTCATGTTGATACGAATCTATTTGTGATTCGACCCATTGTTTCATCATTGGATGGGTTCCTAAAGGTTTTCCTAGTACCAATTGAAGATTTGATTCTCTTTTGTTAAACGTTTCGCATATCGCTTGAATATCTTCATAGTAATGCGACGCTGAAAATAACAATAATGGTATGAGGTGTATACGCTGATACCCTGCATCAATGTTATTTTGAATCACTTCATCGAGCTGTATCGTTTCACTCTCCAAAAATGCAACATCATAATCCACGACGTTGTCATTAAAGGTGCGATGAATAAAGTTCAACAACGTTTCATTTAATTTTCCTTTGCGCATCCCATGCACGACTAAAATTGTTTTATGCACGACGACACCCCCTACACATTTATTGTAAATGAAATGCTGGCGTTAATGTGATTATTTTCACAACTTATGACAAAAATAGGGAATTCCCTTTCGTAAAAAGTAAGGGTTTTCCCTAGCTCCATTTAATCTCCTTCATACCATGGCGGTGGGGCTAGTAATGCCTTGTTATAGCGCTCTGGAATTAATACTTTTACCATCATCGCACCACGGTCCCCACTCGCTTCTTCCATTTCAAAAAAAGTTTCATATCCTCTTCGCGCATATACGTCTTTTAACCATGCCATTTTACGTGCAGATGTACCAAGTACAACCGCGGGTGCTTTTAATGTATCTCTTAAAATCGTCTCTTCTATATAAGTCATTAATTGTGCACCGTACCCTTCTCCAGCAAAATCTGGATCTGTCGCAAACCACCATATGAATGGAAATTGGGACACTTTATATTTCGGTTCCCACGGAAAGCGAATGGAGAGCGTAGAAATAATGCGACCTTGTTTTTCTAAAACATAAGCCGAATTATATTTTATATTTTTCTCAATCATCTCTAAATCTGCATTCACAGAAGGCCAGTCTATGCCAGCTTCTCTTAACGGTGTGAATGCACGATACATTAAATCTTGTAATACTGCAGCATCTTGTAATGTCGCCATTCTGATCGTCAATTGATTCACTATGAACCCCTCCATTTGGTTTACGATTAGTTTAAGCGTAACAGATTTATAGAGACGACTAAACAAAAAAGTCCAAGTTTTTCACTCGGACTTTTTAAACAATTATGTGTGATTACGACTACCATTAAAGTAAGCATAAAGCAAACCTACGAATAGCCCCCCACCAATATAGTTTCCAATAAATGCAAAAACGATATTTTTAAGTACATCTAGCCATGATAATGCCTCTAAATTATAAAATATCATCCCTACGAATAAACCAGCATTATAAACAACATGTTCATAACCCATGAAAACGAAAATAATCACACCTATGGCAATAAAGAACGTTTTAGACAATCCTTCTTTAAACATCATCGATACATAGATCCCGATATTGATAAAGAAATTAGCAAAGATGCCTTTAACTAAAATGGCTTGCCATGTAGAGGCTACTGTTTTCGCATCTACAGTAGCTGTGAGTGCTTGAATCATCTCTGGCGTCATGACTTTTGTAAAAATCATGAGTCCAAAGAGTACAAATGCCCCTAAAATATTTCCAATAAAACAAATTGTAAATAACCACATGGTCTTAGTGAGTGATATGGCATTGTAATACACGCCTACCGTTAAATACATAAAGTTACTTGTTAAAAGTTCGGAATGCGTGAGCACTATAAACACTAAGGCCACACTAAATGCCATGGCTCCCATCAAATTAATGACTGCCGGCGGTGCGCCGACGAGTTGTGTTTTCATAGCAAGCATGAATACCGTTACAATCGTAAGTAGAAATCCAGACATCATTGATTTTAAAACATATCTTGGAAACGCACGTTCAAGTAACACTTCCTTCATTGCAACTGAACCTACAATATTTTCAATGATTTCTCTTGAAGCATATGTATCTTTGAGGTGTTTCGTTGGTTTTTCAATTCCCATGGCATGGCCTCCTAAACAAATATAAAATTCCCTTTTATTTTACTAAATTGTACAAAATGATGGTAGTCTGAATAAAATAAAAAAGGATTAAGCCTTTTAAAAGTACTTAATCCTTCTATATTTTGCATATTAAAGTGACGCATTCTTTGAATGTGATTAATGGTAAAGCTTTAAAATATCGTATTGTCGGTCGTCATAAACGGCCATATGGGAATCACCATCTTCGAAACCCAAAGTTAAATGATTTATAGTTACTTTTCTTTATTTTTAGCACGCGTTAATGCTTTTAGCCCATATGCAAACACACCGTAACCGATTGTCGTTTGAGTGAACCATTTTAAGAAATGATCTTTATCACATATGCGTGTCACCATTGCACCAATCGCTGAACTGAAAATATATAATCCTAACACTTTTAAATATCGTTGATTCATATTTGTCACCTCTAAAAAATTGTATAGAAGTTCTATGTAATATGATGAATCATTGCTTATTTCACTCTCATTGAACATCGCACATATTTTATATATTTAAATCATCATCCATCATAACTGATATTGTTGAATGGTCACTTTAAGCGTTACCGAAGACAATGAGAACATAACCATCAATGTACGACGCTCACCTTTTGAAGTAACAATTCTAGGATATTACGTAACTCCTATTTGAAACTTATTGCATTAAAAGCGTATCATATATCATAAAAAATAGAATGAAGGAAGTTGCCTAATTCTCGATAGACAACTCCCTTATTGTTTACAATAATCCGAGCCACTGCCAATACGTCATACTTAAAATAATTACTAAGATATAGCCAATAACGGTAATCGGTATGCCTGCTTTAAGAAAATCTTTAACAGTGAACGTTTCCGTACCGTAGGCAAGCATCCCTTGTGGCGAACTCACAGGTAATAAAAAGCCGAAGCTAATCACAAATTGTTGAATTAAAACAAAACCAATTGACATATCACCTAAGTTCAACGTCATCGTTAAAGAAATAAATACTGGAATTAATGCTGATGCTAAACTTGTCGCACTCGCAAATCCTAAGTGAATTAAGATATTAAAGAGCGAAATCAACGCAATCGTAGCGATGATGGGCATGTGTTGTAACCCCATTAAACCAAATGTTTGATCACTTAACCATTGGGCTGCTTTTGTTTGTAACAACACATTTCCTAATGCAATCCCTACGCCAAACACGATAATTGTACCCCAAGGTATTTTACTTTCAGCTTCTTTCCATGTCATCACACCAATCTTAGGCGTCAACATGACAGCTAATGCCAGTAATGTTATGGATGCAGAATCAATCGGGTGCAAGATTTTTTCTGTAGACCATAAAATGAGTAATGCGATAGAAATAATGATTAAACGCCACTCTTTTCCTGTAATTGGACCAAGAGCATTGAGTTGTTGTTGGACAAGTTCTTTTCCACCTTCAATTTCAGTTTGTTCAGGTGGAATGACTTTTAACATCACGAAGTACAGCACGATTGACATAATAATTGACCAAGGTGCCGCATATAAAAACCACTCACCCCATGATACATCATGACCTAATTGACCATTGATAAAGTTTACAGCTACGATGTTTTGAGCCGCTGCCGTTTTAATTCCAATATTCCAAATAGACACGGCTTGCACAGCTGTAATAATTAATAACGCTGCAAGCTTACTTTGTTTTGCAGCTCCAAATGCGGCCACCATTCCTAATAAGATGGGCACTACTGCACCTGCTCTTGCTGTAGCTGAAGGAACGAAAAACGCTAAAATAATTGACACTAAAATCGCACCAATGACAATGCGTTTCGTTTTATTACCTACTAACGATAACACCCATAATGCTAAACGTTTATGAAGTTGTGTAACCTGCATCGCCGTTGCTAAAAATAATGCCGCCGCGACAAGTGCAACTGCACTCGTTGAAAAACCACTGAACGCCAACTTCAATGCATTCGCCGTTCCAAATAAGTCAGAGCCACTTAATACATCTTTACCTATTTTAGGATTACCCAGTGATTCCGTTAAATTTTGTACGGGACTAAATCCTAATAATAAAATCATCAAGACGACAATCATGGTTGCAGAAACAGGATAACTTACCGCTTCCGTAACCCATAAAATTACAGCAAACGCTAAAATAGCTAAAGCACATTTCGCCATCACAGGTAAATTGTCCGATGTTGGCACAATCAAAATAAGCACTAATGCAATAAAACTTATACTAAACCATACCGGTTTAAAGGTTGGTTTTTTCTTAGATTTTCCAGCTGTTGCCATAAAAAACAACCCCTTTTATTAAGATCACTCTAAGTGTATCAATAAAAGAGGTAGATGCGTCATAAATGTTAAAACATTCACAAATTTTTTACATTTATTGTATAATTAAAAAGTTTATGATTTGAAACGATTAAATGTGTGATGCAATTGTGATACTGCAACACATGCATTAATTTCTTGACTCAACCGCACGCAATGTTTGATCACCAGGTTTAATCCATTGTCGTTTAGCCATAAAATGATAGATAAGCCATGTAACGATTATAGGTAATGCGAAATGAAAGACACCGATTAATAGCCATGTATGCAAGGAACTTCCCATTGTATGTATTGTCATAATTTGACCGACAAATCCACTTGTTCCCATTCCAGCACCTGCTGCATTATTCACCATTGGGAAAAATACTGTCATTATCGGTGCTATGACAGCACTTGCGAGTGTAGGTGGAATGAGTAGCAATGGTTTTAAGATAATATTCGGTACTTGCAACATACTTGTACCAATACCAATTGAAATTAAACCACTGATGCCATTATCTTTGTAACCCATTATCGCGAATCCTACCATTTGACATGCACAACCTACCGTTGCAGCACCTGCTGCAAGACCTGATAAATCGAGCATTAAAGCTAAAGCCGCGCTTGATATAGGTGCAGTCAAACATAGTCCGAATATGACAGCGACAATGATACCCATGAGTAAAGGTTGTTGATCTGTGGCTGCAATAATCAGCGTCCCTATTGCTTTCATCATTTCATTTAAGATTGGCCCTAAAAATTTAGCAACCGCACCACCAAGAATTAACGTTAACATCGGTGTAACGATAATATCTACTTTTGTTCTACTTGCATAAATGCGACTGATTTCTACGACTAATAATGTTGCCAAAAAAGCGCCTACTGCTCCACCTGCAAATGTGGTATAGCCCATCATTCCAACAATGAGTGCCGAAAAGATAACTAGCGGCTTACATTTAAAGCCATAGGCCATAGCAGCACCTATCGCTGCGCCAGTTAACCCTTTAGCAACATTACCTACTTCAATTAAAAAACGTAAATCTAATTGTGGTAAAAGCGTTTGCTTCCCTATTGTTTCTAAAATCAAACCTATAATTAAAGAACTAAACAGTCCTAAAGTCATATAACTAAGTCCTTCGATAAACCAACGATGCAATAATTTTTTCAACTTTTATATCTCCCTCGAAGAAATTTGTATTGTTTCGCTATACATGTTTTATCTTACCATAGAACCTTCAATGAGGCGTATGTGTTTAGAGGGAAACAAAATTTTAATAAAAAAAATGTACTGTGCGGGGACACAGTACACTTTTTTAATCAACTTTAGTCCTACTTTCATAAGGAGGTCTATCAGATATTACTTTAAGGGTGTATGTTTATCTTAATTGGGATCGAACAGTTCGGATTGGGAAATATTTTGATTAACTGTTCTATCATTACTATACTGTTTTTACTAAAGTATTACATCGGACGTAAGATTGTTTTTACTCTAAGACTTAAGTTTGATATCGATTGTTAATCGTAATAATTACTGTTTACAAATGTCTGAATACTCTTTATAATACGAAGAAGGTACAATTTTTTTGAATACAAATTGTATCACACAAAGACATTGTGCAACACACTCATCACAATGCCTTTGGTGTAAATCAGTCATTTTCAAACATGAGTCTTTCAATTTTTCCCCAACGAAAAGTTGAACTGGAATAGCTCAATATGTTCGCCTATTGAATTATTCCACCCCATAATGAGCTCCTTTACATTTTGATGTAGAGGAGTTTTTTATTTATCGAAAATACAATCTTTTATCCCCTCACGAAATAGTGAACTATTTCCAAATGAGTCATATGAGTTTACTCAAAATAATGGTAACGTTAAAATTATAAATAAGCAAGTACAATTTTAAGAGATAAATAAAGGGGTTGAAAGTATGGCAATTGAAGTAAAAGATTATATTTCAGAGCAATACGATTTATTTATTAATGGGGAATTTGTTAAACCAGATTCTGGAGAATATTTAAATGTGCAAAATCCTGCAACAAGTGAAACAATCACTCAAATTGCAAGAGCAAATGAATCAGACGTTGATAAAGCAGTGAAGGCTGCTCAAAACGCCTTTCCTGCATGGTCACGCAAATCTAAACAAGAACGCTCTGATTTATTACGTGAAATTAGTCAACGCATTTTAGAGAATAAAGAACGTTTAGCAACCATTGAAAGCATTAACACTGGTAAAGCATTACGAGAATCTTCTATGATTGATATTCCCTTTGCAGCACGCCATTATCAATATTTCGCAAGTGTTACAGACCTAGAAGAAGGCTCAATTAACCAAATTGACGACAATACATTAAGTTTAATTACACACGAACCCGTCGGTGTAGTGGGCGCCGTTGTCGCATGGAACTTCCCAATGTTACTAGCATCTTGGAAACTAGGTCCAGCACTTGCCGCTGGTAATACTGTTGTGATTCAACCTTCATCCTCCACACCTGTAAGCTTATTAGAAACAGCAAAAATTTTTCAAGACGTCTTACCTCATGGTGTAGTAAATATAGTTACAGGAAAAGGGTCTGAATCAGGTGATGCTATATTTAAGCATGAAGGTGTTGATAAATTATCTTTTACAGGATCTACAGAAGTAGGCTATCAAGTTGCTGAAGCTGGTGCTAAACGCATCGTCCCTACTACTTTAGAACTTGGGGGTAAAAGTGCCAACATTATTTTAGATGATGCAAATCAAGACGTCGCACTCGAAGGTAGCCAACTAGGTATTCTTTTCAACCAAGGTGAAGTATGTAGTGCTGGTTCACGCTTACTTGTACACGAAAAAATTTACGATGAATTTGTACCTAAACTGGTAGAAGCGTTTAAAAATATTAAAGTAGGCGACCCATTAGATATGAATACGCAAATGGGTTCGCAAACTGGAAAAGATCAAATTGAAAAAATTCAAAGTTATATCGATTATGCGAAATCACATGATGCAAATATATTAGTCGGTGGCGAACGTTTAACAGAGAATGGTCTAGACAAAGGTCACTTCTTCCAACCTACAATTATTGAAGTGAAGGACAATCGTAACAAATTGGCACAAGAAGAAATTTTCGGACCTGTACTCACTATTATTAAAATCAAAGATGATGAGGAAGCGATCTCCATTGCCAATGATTCTGAATATGGACTCGCAGGGGGTGTCTTTTCATCCAATATTAATCGTGCATTGCACATCGCGAAAAATATACGTACGGGACGTGTATGGATTAATACCTATAATCAAGTTCCTGAAGGCGCTCCATTTGGAGGATACAAGAAATCTGGTATCGGTCGTGAAACCTATAAAGATGCGATAGCCAATTACCAACAAATTAAAAATATTTATATCGATATCAGCAACGACACAAAAGGATTATATTAGTAAACGCATTCTTGCTATGCTTAACGTAAATTCATTAGGGGCTGGGACATAAATCATTAAACCTATGATTGTCCCTAACGCCTCGCTTTTCTAGGCGCCTTACCTCAACTAATTTTGAGAGCAAAAATCTAAGAGGTTTTTGCTCTCAAAATGGATTTTCGGTTGCGGCTAAATGCCTCAGAAGTCTCGGCTAAGGGATCAATCACAATTCATCATAGTGTTCATTACTAAGACTAAATCGATTTATATAGATAAATAATAGCTAACAAAGTTCATGTATCAATGAATTTTGTTGGCTTATTTTTAATTAACAGGTCTGCTATGTCCCAGCCACTTCTTTATATAAATTAGCACTTTCTCACCTCCATACTTCAACTAGGCCATGTCAAAGGCTTGTATTTTTTTGACATATGCTTCTTGAATACTTCTCCCACCATACAATATCTTAAGTATTCTCAATCATTTCTCAATTTAAATTAAAAAGTTCAGATTTTCTCCTACTTCTTCTCAAAAACATAGCGTTACAAATTACCATTTAAAATTATAATGTTTATTTCTGAAAATTAATATTATTAGAACTTTTAAAG
>NZ_PPQF01000118.1 GCF_002901865.1 Staphylococcus agnetis | reverse complement strand
TATTTTTTTAAAATAATATATAAAAAGAATCGATTGAGTAAAAATGATTTTACCTAATCGATTCTTTTTTTTGGCTGAGAATTATGTCCCAGCCCCTTCTTTTTGTATGAAAAGTGTATTGTCCTATAGAAGTTATTGACATCCTTAGTTTAACGTTTTAAAATCCTTATATTGATTGAATTTTCTCAAAATTTAGGCTTATTTTTGTAGATGGGTTGAAAATAATTTTTATTCTTGTTAGAATACCAAATATCACTATTTATTTTATCGCTTTAAAGCAAGTGAGAAATTTTAAGTTGGGGTGAATTTCATGACAAATCATTTAGAAACATACAGAAAAGAAATCGAAGACATTAATGAGCAAATTTTATCATTACTTTCAAAGCGGGGAGAACTTGCTAAAAAGATTGGTGAGGAAAAGCGTAAAAAAAGCACAGTCATTTACGATCCTCAACGTGAAAAAGAGATGTTAAATACATTAATTGATAAAAATCAAGGTCCGTTTAATGACAACGTAATCAAACAATTGTTTAAAGAAATCTTTAAAGCCTCAACTGATTTACAAAAATCTGATAATGAAAAACATTTATATGTTTCACGTAAATTAAAACCAGAAGATACCATCGTAAAATTTGAAAATGGTGCTGCCATCGGCGAAGGAACGAAATCCTTTGTTTTTGGTCCATGTTCAGTTGAATCCTTCGACCAAGTAGATGCTGTTGCTAAACACTTAAAACAAAAAGGTGAAAAGTTTATTCGTGGTGGCGCATTTAAGCCACGTACATCTCCTTATGATTTCCAAGGACTTGGCGAAGAAGGTTTAAAAATATTAAAACAAATTAAAGATAAATACGATTTAAATGTTGTTAGTGAAATTGTTCATCCAAATGATTTCGCTATAGCTGATCAATATTTAGATGTCTTCCAAATTGGTGCACGTAATATGCAAAACTTTGAATTGTTAAAAGAGGCAGGTCGTACGAATAAACCTATTCTTTTAAAACGTGGTTTATCAGCTACAATTGAGGAATTTACGTATGCAGCAGAGTATATTGCAGCACAAGGGAATCAAAATATTATTTTATGTGAGCGTGGCATTAGAACATATGAAAAGGCAACACGTAACACATTAGATATATCAGCGGTACCAATCTTAAAACAAGGTACGCATCTACCTGTGATGGTTGACGTCACACATAGTACAGGACGTAAAGACATTATGTTACCAGCAGCTAAAGCAGCTCTCGCAATTGGTGCTGATGGTGTAATGGCAGAAGTGCATCCAGATCCTTCAGTTGCATTGAGTGACAGTGCACAACAAATGGATTTAAATGAATTTGATGCATTTTATAATGAAATTAAGCCATTATCTGAAATGTATAATAATAAAACATTGAAATAATGATTAATGTATGAGGCAGATATTAAACTTTTGCCTCATTTTTTCATTTAAAATACTTTAAATGTATTTTTATTCGTGACAAACATATGACAACCACAATTTTATATTTCTTATCCTTTAATAATATGGTAAACTTTGAAAATGTGATGAAAACGGAATATAATAATAGAGTAAGCGTTTCCAAGG
>NZ_PPQF01000117.1 GCF_002901865.1 Staphylococcus agnetis | reverse complement strand
TAATGATTGACTCGTTGATGCACTTTGCGAAGCGCTAATCGATGCACTTGTCGACTCACTTAATGATTGGCTCGTTGATGCACTTTGGGATGCACTAATCGATGCACTTGTCGACTCACTTAATGATTGACTTGTTGATGCACTTTGCGAAGCGCTAATCGATGCACTTGTCGACTCACTTAATGATTGGCTCGTTGATGCACTTTGGGATGCGCTAACCGATGCACTTTG
>NZ_PPQF01000116.1:7517-8139 GCF_002901865.1 Staphylococcus agnetis | reverse complement strand
ATTTAATTTCGCTCATCTTATCAACCTTATACCTTCAAAATTGGGATTGTCTGTACTATAATTAATACATATTAACGTTATATAAAATTATTTTAAAAATCAAGTGAAAACTTTAAAAATCGGACTAAGGTCTAAAATAAAAGGGGAAAGGGTGTCCACATGAATATCAATGTTGCTTACTTTGCTGGAGGTTGTTTTTGGTGTATGGTTCAACCTTTTGACACTAATGAAGGCATTGAAAACGTGACTTCAGGATACATGGGTGGACATTTCGCACACCCAACCTACGAAGATGTTAAAACAGGAGAAACAGGTCATTACGAAACCGTACGCATTGAATACGATGTCGCCCTATTCTCATATCAAAAATTGCTAGAAATTTTCTTTTCTGTCATAGATCCAACAGATGCTGGAGGTCAATATCAAGATCGTGGTCCTCAATACCAAACAGCTATTTTTTACACGAATAGCGATCAAAAAGAAGTAGCGGAAGCTTACATTGCATCTTTGAAAAATACATTGGACCATGACAAAGCCATTGCTACAAAAATATTACCGGCTTCCACATTTTACGAAGCAGAAGATTATCATCAAGATTTTTATAAAAAGCATCCCGAACGAT
>NZ_PPQF01000116.1:0-7503 GCF_002901865.1 Staphylococcus agnetis | reverse complement strand
AGAAGATCGTGCAAAATATCAATCTAAACATCATTAACATATAAAAAATGGATGTAGCGACAAGGCTACATCCATTTTTTATTTAAACATTTTTACGAATAACTCGCGTAACTTTAATTAAACTTTCCCAAACATTTTGACGTCGGTGATACACTAAAAAGCGTGATTCCCAATTCGGATTAAATTTACTTTTATATTTACGTAATCCTTGGAAGCTATACAAACCGTTAAAGTGTTCATATAAACGTCCTGCAAATTTTTCACGCAAATGACCATATGGCATTTGACCTACATTAGATAATGTCGCCATACCCATATTAAAGTATGCGTAGCCATTTTCTTTAGACCATTGCAACATGTGTAAATACAATGCATCCATAAATGGTACATCAATAGACTTGTCCCATCGAATTAAATCCACAGATACAATCTCTTTATCTTTAACCGGCATGAGCGTACAGAATGCATCAATACGTCCTTCATCATTTTTCAAAACGGCAATAGGTGCAGTATCGAGATACGCACGAGAGAAATGCCCTACTGAGAAATAAAACTCTTTATCTTGACCAAGCCAATCGTCGCTCACTTCTTTAAGTCGATTAAACGTTGCTTCATCAACTGGAGATTGTAACATTTCAAATGTATATCCCATTGACTCTACTTTATTTAACGTTGCTCGGAATCCACGACGTTTTTTTCCTGACGTCGTAAAGGCTTGAGCATCAATTAACGCTTCTTCACCTAGTTTAAAGAATTGGTTACCAAAGTCATGGTATAACGATAAATGCTTTTCAGAAACTTGATAGAAAATGACTTCTGCACCTAAATAAGTGGCATGATCATAAAACTTTTCTAAAAGTTCTGCAAAGTGCTCTTCATTACCCACAGGATCTCCTAAAACAATTAATGAATTACGATAAAAGCGGTACATGATAAATGCATCTTGCGCTTCATTAACAAACATATTTTTATCACCACTGAACAATAAGTGACTCAAATTATGGCCACCATATTGCCCCAATATGTTTTGACCTACTTTTAAATCTACGTTTTCAAGCGGTGTACGATAATGACGTTCAAAGATATAAATAATGATACCTACGATGAGTGACATCCCTATAATTGAAAGCCAAAATGTTGAACGTAATACAAAATAATCTACATTTGGCATTTGGATATTAAAAACATCTAAAAATCGTTTTGCAAAATGTTGGTTTAAAAGTAAAAGTACTACACTCACTATAATAATGTAAAAAATTGATTTGATTCGAATCGCACGTTTTAAAACATGAGATTTACGATATGCAAACACTAAAGGTGCTAAAATTAATGCGGCAATCAGTACTTCAATTGTAATACCATACACATAGAAATTAGAAATGATTAAAATACACATCGCGACGATGACAAAAAGCATGGCACGCTGACTTCGTTCGACAATCCCTCGTAAATTTAACATTAAAATCAAACAAGCACTTACGTTAAATATATAGAGGATAAGGAACACAATGTGGTGTTTAGATATCGCCGCATCTGCCAATATAAGCACATTTACCAATAAAAACGTTAAACTCGTAATACCAACTAAAATACTTAAAATTAATGATGGAAATATATTTACAAAATCTTTTTGGAATGAAAAGATAAACCCTGTCACTTCTCTAGCTGGAACAAAATATTTTGAATCTGATATGAAGCTTTTAGCATGTGGACCGAATTCAAATACCGTCATAACAAGTGCGAAAAATAACGGGAAGAAATAGTAAGCAAAACGATACACAAGCAACGCTAAAACAATCTTTTCTTCAGGTATACCGATATATTTCAAACCTAATAAAATAATTAAGTCAAAAGCACCAAATCCACCTGGGATAAACGATGCTAAACCTGAAATAGCCGCCACAATAAATACGCTAAGTACGACTGGAAACGGTGGGTTCGCCCCAACAATATGTAACGATAGATAAAGTACCACACTGGCACAAATCCATTCAACGCTTGAAATCACTGTAAATAGTGTTCCTAACCAACGTGCTTTTTGATCAATTGGTGAAATTAAAGACACTATAATAAACGCTGGTAACAACAATGCCACAATATAGAGTAAAATTTTAACCCATATTGACGTATTATCTAGAAAACTCACATCGAGGATATGCGTGACAATAAGTAAAGATAAAAAGCTTAAACCCGTAAGCATTGAAGTCAAAATATAAGAAATGAACTTCACAAGTTTTTTACGTTCATTTGAATAGTTACTATAAAACCATAACCGAACACCTGCGCCAATAAAACCACCAAAACCAATAATATTGTTAAAAGCATTAATGATGTAACCAACACGTAATGCTTTAAATTTAGACACTGGTAATTTGAATCGTGCTACTAAAACCCAGTCAAATAATGATAACAATCCAAGTGCAAAGGCACCTAGCAAGAATAAACCAATAAGTTCAAAACGATTAATGTGATTAAACAAAATGAATGTTTTCTTAAAATCAATATGTGACAATTCTTTCGTTAATACTGACGTCACAATTACAATTAACACCAAAACAAATACAATTTTTAAATATTTCACTAAATTTTTATTTAAAGACATATGACACTACCTTTCTGACTGAATTCATGTAAAAGGTTGATAGATTTATCTCTCATATCAACCTTCAACATTTAAAAACTGACTGAAATTGTGATGATACATGATAGGGTGACACTTATGCAAGTCTTGTAGAGCTAAATTGATGTTGATTTTACTTCGGAGATGCTGACTTACTTTGGGCACTAGCGTATTCATCATCGGGCATTTCGTATAATCCCGCATCTTCGGCATAATATTTATTATAACGACGTTTGAATAACAGGAATATATGTGATACAAGGACTTTCAAAATCGCATAAGCTGGAATACCCAAAATAACACCCACAATGCCTAATAAATTACCCGCACTTAATAAAACAAAAATAATAGTCAATGGGTGAATTTTTAATGTTTTACCCATTACATTAGGTGAAATAAAATGACCTTCAATAAACTGTACAGCAGTCCATACAATAATCAATTTAATAAGCATGAAAGGCGATGTAATAATTGAAATGATGATTGCTGGTGAGATTGCAATAGTTGGTCCTAAATATGGCACAACACTTGTCACTGCAGCAATACTTGCAAGGATTAAAGCATACTCTAAACCAATTATAGAATAACCTATAAATAAGAGAATGCCGATACAAAACGAAACAATGATTTGACCTTGGATATAAGACCCAACTTGGTGACTCATCTTATCAAGTAAATCATGCACATCTTTGCGAAATTTAGGCGGTGTCACATGATTGATAAACCCCTTAAATTTATGACCATCTTTCAACATGAAGAATAATACAAATGGCACGGTAATAAGTACAACCGTCGCATTGACAAGTGTTTCTGCAAATGTGCGCAGTCTAGGTGCAATACTGTCTGACATCTTAGGTAAACGTTCTTGCAATGTTGTTAACGTACTTTCAATTTGTGTAGAATACTTTTCTAAAAATGGAAAATGCATAATGCGATTCACAAAGTCTGTCACTTTATGAATGTAATTAGGCGCATTTGAAATTAAACGTTCCAGTTGAATAGAAACAAGCGGAATCAGCAAATTAACAATAATTGTAATAATACCAGCAATTGCCACAAATAATATAGTAATCGCCCAAATTCGTTTAATATTATAACGTTCCATCAAGTTAATAATAGGATTAAACAAATAGAATAATATTAAACCTATAATAATCGGTGCAGCGATGGTATTAAATACAATAATAAATGGTTGGAAGACGTATGAGACTTTGTCAAATATAAAAATCACAATGCCTAAAAGAATAAATATCATTAAAGCAAAAAGTAAGTCTTTCCCTCCGAAAAATTTCATAAAACGGCTCTCACGAAAATCAAGGTTTTTACGTTCCACCCCTTGAGTTTCTTTTTGATTAGACATAACACTCTCACCCTACTTTACTTAAATTAATTATAGTGTATCGTTTTTTAAAAAAAATTAAAACATATAACTACAGTAAAAACTTTAAATCTACCTTAGAATTAGTATACATATCGGAAATAGTACTATTATTACAGGATAGTATATTCAAACAGTGTACATACTCTTTTACGCCTATATTATAAGTGCTTATATGATAAATCATTTTATATTAAAACGGAAACCTAACACCGTGTATCACCATTAAATACTTATACATATATAAGTTCTCGTTTATATACCACATACACAATACCTACAAACAAGTATGATTGAATCACGTCTCAGTATCCTTTGTAAAAAATACCTTCAAAGTCATCGACACTGACTTTGAAGGTATTTAGTAATGTATTAGCAACAATACAAAAAGGGCGTGCCTAAATTAGGCCCACCCCATTTTTAATTAAGCTTTAAATAATGTATCTCCAAAGTTTAATGATTGACCTTCTGAAACCGTCACATCATTAATATTTCCTTGCGTTAAAATAATCGGCGTAATATCACTCTTCGCGTTTTCTCGAATGTAATCTAAATCAAATGTAAGTAATACATCGCCTGTTTGGATTGTTTGACCCTCTTCAACTTGCATTGTAAAGCCTTCACCGTTAAGTTTAACCGTATCTAAGCCAACGTGGATTAAAAGCTCTGTACCTTCATCTGAAACTAAACCAATCGCATGTTTAGTAGGGAAGAACATTTGTACTTTACCATTAAATGGCGCGCGAACTTCACCTTTCGTTGGTGCAATTGCAATACCGTCACCCATCATTTTCTCGCTAAACACTTGATCAGGTACGTCAGAAAGTGGCACAAAATTACCCTCTAAAGGTGAGGCAATGATTGTTGCATCTGAAGTTGATTGTTTGTGTTCGTCAATAACAACAGGTTCATCGTCATGATCATCTAATGATACAGGTTTTACTGTTTTACCATCCATGATATGTTGCATTTCATGTTTGATTTGATCTGACTTCGGACCGAAAATCGCTTGCATATTATTGCCCACTTCTAGTACGCCAGATGCACCTAAATCTTTCAAACGTCCAACGTCAACTTTTGACTTGTCCGCAACTTCTACACGTAAACGCGTAATACATGCATCTAAATGTTTGATATTTTCTTTACCACCCATAGATTCAAGTACTGCATATGGTAATTCACTCGCTTCAACTGATGCTGATTCAGATTGCTTATCTTCACGTCCTGGCGTTTTAAAGTTAAATTTCTGAATTAAGAAGCGGAAAACTGTGTAGTAAATCACCGCATACACAATACCAACTGGAAATACAAGCCACCAAGCTGTTTGGTTAGGTAAAACACCAAGTAATACATAATCGATGAATCCACCAGAGAATGTGTAACCTAAATGAACATCGAGTAAGTATAAAATTAAGAATGATAAACCATCAAGTACTGCATGGATAAAGAATAATAATGGTGCTACGAATAAGAATGAAAATTCTAATGGTTCTGTAATACCTGTTAAAAATGATGTTAATGCTGCTGATGCCATTAAACCAGCAACCACTTTTTTGTTTTCTGGTTTAGCGGTATGATAAATTGCTAAGGCAGCCGCTGGTAAACCAAACATCATCACTGGGAATTCGCCTTGCATGAATTTACCAGCTGTTAAATGTGCACCTTCACGAATTTGCTCTAAAAAAATACGTTGGTCACCTTTAAAAATTTCTCCTGCCCCATTAGTATATGAACCAAATTCAAACCAGAACGGCGCATGGAAAATATGATGTAAACCAAATGGAATTAATAATCGTTTAATAAAACCAAAGAAGAATACTGCAAGTCCAGTATTAGAATCTAATAAACCGCTACTGAACGCATTTAAACCGTCTTGAATCGTTGGCCAAATTAACGCCATTGGGAATGCAAGAATAAATGATAACGTCGCCATCATAATTGGCACAAATCGTTTACCTGCAAAGAACCCTAAATAAGTAGGTAATGAAATGTTATAAAATTTGTTATAACACCATGCTGCTAATGCACCATTGATAATCCCGCCAAACACACCTGTTTGAAGCGTTGGAATCCCTAAAACACTTGCAAAACCTTTGTTAGCTTCGCCTGCCATTTCAGGTGTCACGTGTAAAAAGGCACCCATTGTTTTATTTAAAATGACAAAACCTACAAAAGCAGCAATTGCCGCAACACCATCACCACCGGCAAGTCCGATCGCAACCCCCATTGCAAAAATAATCGGTAGGTTATCAAAAATGACACTACCTGCACCTGTCATCATCTCTGCGACATTTTGAATGCCTTGGTTTTGGATGAATGGCACATAATGTTGTAGTGCTTCCCCTTGTAAAGCTACACCAAATGCTAAAAGTAAACCAGCAGCTGGTAGAATCGCAACAGGTAACATTAAGGCTTTACCAATACGTTGCAACTGTCCAAATAGTTTCTTTCCCACTGTAATACCTCCAATTTTTTATGAATCTCACACAAAAAAGCATGAGTAAAAAGCCATGGATAGCATATCCATAGGTTTTAACTCATGCCTAATCTCACTTAGTAACACGTTACGTATTCGATTGCGTCGTCGTTGAAAGTTGTTGAATATGCATTGTTAAATATGCAATTTCAGCTTGATACACTTCCAGACTGCTTTGTGTTTGAATCATTTTTACTATTTTAACAGCTATATTGTAGCATAAAGGATATTGTGATTTCAATAGCGTTTCAAAATCTAATTGTACTTGTGCACGTTCTCCTTTGCGCACACGCTGAAGTAAGAAATGAATATGTCTCACAAAGCGTTGGTATTGAATGGATTGTATTGGTATTTTAATTTGTAAATCATGTTCAATCATGCGTACCGCTGTATTAATCAATTTCGGTACTTGTTCTGTTTCCTCTATATTAATTTGATTCGTTTGAGAAGCAATGTGTAACGCAATAAAACCAACTTCATCTTCAGGAAAATTGACATTTAATTGCAAGTTGATTCGAGCGACAACACGTTTAGCTATTGTATAAGCTTCAGGGTAGCTATATTTTGTTTCACTGAGAAATGGATTTTGTATATATTGTTGTTGCTGATAACGCTTTAACGCAAAGACAATATGATCGGTAATAGATACAATAAATGACTCATTTTGACTTAAATCAAAATGTGACATGATGAGTTGCACAGACTCTATCACTACTTTTAGAACTTCTTCATCAGTATGCGCGATTACCATTTTATAATGATCTTGTTCTTCTTTATTTTGTAATGTAAAGACCTTTTCAATAACTTTATCTGGTTGGATGTGTTTGCCCGCTTTTTGATTAAAGCCGAGCCCTTTTCCAATAATAATCACTTCTTCATTATGATATTCACAAATGAGTACGTTATTGTTGAGGACTTTTTTTATTAAATATGACGGCATAATTTTAATCTCCTCTACCACTTCATAATGATTATATATTGAAAGATAAAATAAATAAAGCGACATTTTTTATATCATAGACACCAATG
>NZ_PPQF01000115.1 GCF_002901865.1 Staphylococcus agnetis | reverse complement strand
GAAAAAAGAACAAAAATTAAAATTAGAGAAATCAATAGAATCATCATGGCGACCTGAAATTATGTAACTTGTTACATGTTACTATATTATTCGGTTATGTTTCCTCTTATTTATGTCTATACTTATTCAGTTACATACTTTAAATTAAATACCTTTTAACTTATTCCCTTTTTTGCTTCTTAAATATAGTAATTACATAGCATTAAGGAGCTTCAAAGAGTTTTGCGTCTACACTTCAGAAATTACACGATTGCAATTATTGTAGATGCTGCTACTTTAACTTATATTTTGTTCTTTTAAAACTTTTACACGTTTCATTGTTTAGTGGTAAACGCTTTTCAATTTTCAACTTCTTCGTGAAGCTCATTAAAGCATTTAATAAAGGGGCTAAATATGACTAGAGATTTTAATAAGATTATCTTATTTGATGTGCTAGGTGCAGATGTACATTGTGATGTATGTGGTAACCGTGTTGAACCTTTCAAAGCCTTAGCAAATTTGGTTAATAAATACTCAGAATTCAATTAATGCAAGATGAATATATGAAGTTGAAACTTTGTAACTTGTTACATGTTACTATCTCATTCGGTCATTCACTCTCTTATTTATATTTATACTTATTCGGTCATTTTTGTTACAAAACAAAAATAAACCTCATTAATTTTAATTAATGAGGCCTCATGGATATAATTTATTCCGGTATGTCGCAAACGATAATTACAAATCAAATGCCTTCAATAAAATTAACGATATCCGACTTGATTTAAGGTTATAAAATTGAACATCATAAAACTAATTTCATTATTCATCTTTATTTACCTTGATTGATAAAGATCGACGTCACATAGAGGGGAGAAATCCAGAATATCAAAGAGTTTGAATATATGATGAACCGTGTAAAAAGAGACCACAGTTAAAAGTATCATACTGGTTACTGTAAAATGTTAGCAATAAATATCAAGCCTATACTACATAAAATAAAGAGTACAATGAGTATTATAGGGGTGAAAAAAGAGCGTGACTCATATGGTTTTGAAAATTCATAGATCGTTATTCCTATAGCTGATAGCGGGAAAACAACTATACAAACTCCCATTATAGTCCCCAAAATTTCAAGAAATTTCACAAAACTACCTCCTTATAGTAAAAAATTTAAATATTTTGCATATATCCTAATTATTCTAATTTCTTTAGTTCTATACGAAGTAGAAACATAGTTGTCTACTATGTCCTCCCCCTCATAATTAGTAATATTAGCCTTTTCAAACAAATAAATTATTGAAATAGCAGTAATATATTCTTTTTCAAACTCAAATTGATCCCTAATTATATTCACTGCCACTCCTGTATCATAATCAAAAAATTCCTCTATTGCATAGATGGCATTTTCGCCACCATAGCTATAATACTCAGGTATAAACTCAACAAATTCAAAAGAGCTTACTTCTGTGTACATTTTAACATTAGTAAACCATTTGTTTAAATTATCAAACAATTCTTTATAATCCTCATTATAACGGTATATTCTGAGTTTCAAAAAATCTTTATCATCTATGTATCTAATAATAAAGTAACTATCTAAAAGTTTATTGTACTTATTCTTTTCCATTAATGGGTTTAAGTATTGGACTATAAATTCATCTTGAAACTCTCTATTTATATAAATATGAATAGAAAGCCAATTTCTATCATATTGTATATCTTTGTTTTTAGGTATTTCTATTTTAGGACCTGAAAAATTTCTTTTTTTATATATTGGTGTGACTATTTCGTATGTGTATTCATTACTTGAATTAGGGACGAATGTCTCAACCAAACGTGCTCTTTTATTTTTTTGTATTCTTTCATTAATAAATAGCGGTGTGATGATAGCTCTAAATTTAACAACAGTTTATTGTCTCCGTATATTAAATTCACCATATTGGGAATATCAAATTCTTTTTTATATTCTAAAAATAAATTATCCCATTCGTCACTTTGGGGCAATGCTAATACCGAACTGTTAATTTTCCACGAAGCTAATCTAAGAACAACATTTTTATATCTAATTCTAGGAAGGTAACTGAACGCATCTATACTAAACTCATTTAGTGGTTCAATAATCTTTACAGATTCCATAGATACTTCTTTTAGAAATCTGTATAAATTTGACGATTTAAAAAAGTTAAACATGTTATTAGATTCAAATAGAACTCTTTTATTTAATGAACTAGAGTATAAGTATAATTTGTTTATTGTTGCACCTACGTAAAGTTCATCCAAACTAAGATCCTTTGCTCGTTTCGAGCAATTTTTCCCTAAATTAACAATATAGTCAAAAGAATCATTATTAAACAAAACGTTTTGATGTCTTGGATACTTAGGCAATTCATTAATAGAGACCATTTCTATATCATCATTTTCCATAAATTTTTCATAATAATATCTTTTCTCTCTTTCAAGCTCTAATAAGTATTTTAAGTCGATAAGATGATGAAATCTTCCAAAAGTTGCTCCAGCATTAGATAAAGTTGTTATAGGGCTGATAACTATTAACTCACTATAACTATTAAAAAACTTTCCTATATAAAGTTCTGAATATATATCAGAACTTATAGGAGCATGATATTCATTTACTTTATTTTCTTTAATTAATTTTTGAAAGTCTATATCATTTATTTCAACTTCACCATTAGTTTTTAAAGCTTTTAAATATTTTTGTTTTAAAAAATCTATATTATTACCCTGGCCTTCACCTTCTGTATAAATTAAACTTCCAAATCCTTTAATTTCTGAAATCAAATCTTTTACATTTACCAACTGTTCAAATCCATAATGTTCTAAAAACTACTTTTGAAAATTTTTAAGATTACGGCTTCCTATATTATTTTTAGACAATAACCATAACAAATAAGCTGTAACTTTACTTGATATATGAGAATTATTTCCCTAATAAATGAGAAAAAGGATAGCTAAGAACTATCCTTTTAAATCTTGAAGTGTCGATTAGTTATAAAAATCTTTTTTCTTTAATGTAATTATAATTACCTTCGAACTTCTCTAATGCTTTATCTTTTAACAAGTAAGTTGTATTAAATAGCTTGTTAAGAAAATATCTATCATGTGAAACTGCAATTATAGACCCTTCATAATCTAATAAAGCATCTTCGATGGTTTCCTTGGCATCTATATCTAAATGGTTTGTAGGCTCGTCTAAAATTAGTAAATTATAATCAGTGTTTACAATTTGTGCCCATCTTAATCTTATTTTTTCTCCTCCACTTAGATCATTAACCTTTTTAAACACGTCTTTACCATAAAACATAAAATTAGCTAAAATATGTCTAGCTTGACCTTCTGATACATTGACTTTTTCACGAATTGTATTCAACAAAGTATCATTGTTATCACTTTCAAACTCATGTTGTGAAAGGTAGCCAATTTTTAAATTATTTGCAGTTTTAATTGAACCTTCATCTACTGAAGTAATTCCTAAAATCATTTTTAACAATGTTGATTTACCAGTACCATTATCTCCTATAATAGCGACATGTTCGCCTCTTCTGATTAACATATTTACATTTTCAAATAATGAATAGTCATATCCTTTAGCAACATTTTCCATTTCAATCACTCTATTAGAAACGCGCTTACCTTCTTCTAGTTCCATATTCATTTTTTTTGAATCTAAAGTTGGTCTTTCTAACCGTTTAATGCGGTTCAAAGCTTTTTCCATACTTTTAGCTCGACGATACATTGCAGCATTCGGTGGTTTGGCTTGGCTTGCCCATGTTCTTAATTGCTTTATAGACTCTTTCATTTTTTTAATTTTCTTTTGTTGTGTTTTGTAGGCTTCGAATTCAGCTAATAGTCTTTTTTCTCTTTCTTCAACAAAATATGAATAATTTCCATTATAAGTATGAAGCGCTTTTTGATCTATTTCCATAATTTGATTGACTGTTTCATCTAAAAAGTAACGATCGTGTGAAACAATTACAGCAGCACCTTCATAGCTTTCTATATAGTTAGCCAACCATTCTATAGATTTAAAATCAAGGTGATTTGTTGGTTCATCTAAAAGTAGCAAGTCTGTAGGCTTAATTAACATTTGAGCAAGGCCTACTTTTGTACGTTCTCCCCCTGATAAATCTCCCCACTCTGTTTCAAGTAAATGAGCGATATTTAAACCATGAGTCACTTTACGTATTTTAGCGTCTATCTCATAACCACCATTTTCTTCATAATATGTCTGTAACTCACCATAACAAGACATTAGTGTACTTATATCTTCTATATCTTCGCTCATTTTATTTTCTATAATTTCAAGCTGTTTTGATATCGTATTTAACTCTTGAAATACAGATTTCAAGCATTGATAAACACTTGTACTTTTTTCATAATCAGGTATTTGGTTTAAATAACCTATCCTCACATTTTTCTTCCAACTAATAACACCTTGGGAAAGTGTTTCTAACCCAGCTAGTAACTTTAATAAAGTGGTTTTTCCTTCACCATTACGTCCTACTAACCCTATAGTTTCACCAGAATTAAGGGTCATCTTAATATTATCGAATAAAGTTTCCTCTACATAACTTTTAGAAACATTCGAGGCATTTAGTATATTCATTTTTCTTCCTCCATGTTATCTATAAGGAAGAAGTATATAGTGTCAGTTCCTTATAGACCGATTAATAATTTCAAAAGAGACAGACTTCACCAATTTTGGAATTAAAATCGAAAATTTGTTGCGTATGATTTGTAAATATCTGCAACAATAAGCTATAAGAAACATTTAGACACCTCCTCAAATATAGTTTATACATATTTTACACTAAAAAATTGGTAACTTAAAGAGTGTGCAGAAAATGACCCATTTTCTGTACACTCTCTTTTTATGTCTAAATAAGTAAGTATTACATAGAATGGTTCTGTTGCAAAGTTAGAAATATAGTATAATAGTCAACAAAAATGAGGTGCAGAGGATGAATCATTTCAGATATAAGCAATTTGACAAAGATGTCATTACTGTAGCCGTTGGCTACTATCTAAGATATGCATTAAGTTATCGAAATATATCTGAAATATTG
>NZ_PPQF01000114.1 GCF_002901865.1 Staphylococcus agnetis | reverse complement strand
ATATAGATGAGACGTATATCAAAATTAAAGGGCAATGGAATTATTTATATCGCGCTATTGATGCAGATGGCCATACACTAGATATTTCGTTACGTAAGCAACGAGATAATCACTCAGCATATATGTTTATTAAACGTCTTATTAAACAATTTGGCAAACCTCAAATGATAATTACAGACCAAGCCCCTTCAACGAAGGTGGCAATGTCCAAAGTGATTAAAG
>NZ_PPQF01000113.1 GCF_002901865.1 Staphylococcus agnetis | reverse complement strand
CTTACGTAACGAAATATCTAGTGTATGGCCATCTGCATCAATAGCGCGATATAAATAATTCCATTGCCCTTTAATTTTGATATACGTCTCATCTATATGCCATTTATAATAAGCTTGCTTATTCTTTTTCTTCCAAATTTGATACAAAATAGGAGCATATTCCTGTACCCATCGATAAATTGTTGAATGATGAACATAGATGCCTCGTTCTCTCAATATTTCAGATATATTTCGATAACTTAATGCATA
>NZ_PPQF01000112.1 GCF_002901865.1 Staphylococcus agnetis | reverse complement strand
GTGTTTCACCTTCCTACACCTCACGTTAAAAAACATCACTTTTATTTTATGTTTTTTATTTTAATTATAACATTAATAATAATTGCATCTATGATAATCCTATCATAATTGTTGGAATAACTATAAAATATAAAATCATTAACAACGGCGTTACAATAAACATCATGACTAAAGATAATTTAACACTTAATAGCCATTCCTCTCGTCTCACTTTATCAAATATACCGATTGTCATAGAGATAAAAAGTAAAACGAATGATAGCATATGTATAACAATTACAATATCTGCACCTTTATGATTTTGAATATAATACGGATTTAATGTTATGAATAGTATACTGAAAAGGTAAATAATATAAAATATAATAACCACCTTTTTCATATTCTCACCCCTTCTAAATACTTTTAAAACATAATATTAATATGTGCGAATGCATAAACAAATACCCCCTTAAATCAAATGACCTAATGATCCACAAGAACAAACAAACTTTCTATTTAGTATGGATATACCTTACAAATTATTTATCTTACAATAAAATTATAGTCTGAATTTTCTCACAAAATAATAGACTAGGTCAATTAATTTCACCTAGTCCATTGATAATGATATAAGTTTATTCATTTAACTTACATATAAATAGTGTTTAATGACGTTTTTCACATTTTCTTCTAACAATGAATGAGAATCCAAAGAAGCTCAACACCGTTCCAATAATATAAGAATGATGGTTAGACGATTGTCCAGTTTCAGGTAAGGATGGTCGATGTGATTCTTTATAATCTTTGTGTGTCATTTTGATGTTTTTAGTCATTTCAGTTGAACCTTGACGATGGTTATCATTTAATGACGGTGTTGTAATGATTTCTTTCTTATTTTTAGGTGTTTCACTTTTAATTTGAGGTGTAACTTTCTTTTGATGATTAATTTTTTCTTTACTTATTTTACGATGTTGCTTTGTTTTAGAATTATCTTTAATTTTAGGTGCAGATTGGTGCTGATCTTTTTCCATTTGTTCGTTACCTTTTGGCGCTACAGGTGGTTGAGGTACTTCTAAATTGTTTTCATTAGAGTGTTTTGGTAAAGGAGATGGTTTCGAGTCTTCTTCAGTTATAACCCCTTTAGTTTCACCACTCACTTTTGGTAGCGTATTGTCTTGTATTTTGATCGGATGATGCGCACCTGTTTGAATTGAAGGCTTGTCTTCATTCGTATCCTCTTCAAACCATATGTTTTTATGAGAACCACGTTTAATATGTAATTCTTCTTGATACTCGATGAGATGTTGTTCTGTAATATAATCCGTTGTCATTGTATCTTCAGTTTCTACAATTTGACCTTTTGCATGACCGGATTCTGATCCAGACTCAGTTATCGACACAATTGGTTTTGAATCATAACTTTCTTTTAATACTCCCTGCTGCGTATGATGTTCCGGTTTATAAGTATCATATGTGAAATCAATATGCTCACTTTGACCATTAAATGAACGATCTTGGCCACTACCATGTGCGTTATTAGAATAGAATGTCACACCGTTTAACCATGTGAGTTTAGTTGGACGATAATAACCATTAACATAATGATGACCTGTCAATTCAGTAGCAAAGCTCAAATCATTGGCATTTTCAAGATATTGGCCATCAAAACGAATGACATACGCTTTGCCATTTAAATCACCTAATCTCGCTTTATATTGACCATTATCATAAACTATTAGATTTACGTTTTTGGTTACTTCCTTATAATCGTCTGTATTAAAGTCTGCATAGATACTTTGTGCTAATGGTCGTTTTCCAACATATTCATATATTTGAACATTTTTAGGACGACTCACTACTGTGCCACCTTTACGGAAATAGCCGACCACATCTACAGAGTGTAAGTGTTTTTGATCAGGATTAATATATGCAATATGAGTAAATGTACGATTCTCTTTATCTAATTTGTGTATACGTCCATTTACTTTTACTCTTGAACCAGTTTTGTCGTGTACACCATCAAGATAGTTCACTTTAAATGTTGCTTTTGTTTCTTTATTTCCTAATGTTGCTACAATAGTTTGTCTTCCTTTATTAGGAACAGTTACTGGATTGAAATATAAATTTAATGACAATTCAGCATTAATATCTTTCTTGTAATTCACATAATCTGTAAATGTATAACGAATTTTGTTATTTTCTAATACTTCTCCACGAGCGACAACATGGTTATTGTCCTTTATTTCAGGTACTTTTTTCTTAAATGCAATGCCTTGTGTATCTACATTATTACTAATATTAAAATGGAAATGATCACCTGATTTAATACGATTATCAAATTTCCATTTATAATTTAATGTAATGCGCTCTGCTTGGTGTGGCGTGATAATTTTTTTACCTTCATGACCTTTGATTTCACTCTTAATTACCGTCACTTTATCGGTTACATCTAGCCCTTTTTCATGTTGTGCAAGTTGTTCTTGACTCTTTGTCATTTCTAATTTTTGTGGTGCGTCAACAACTTTAAGTGTAACGGGTTTTGCTACAATATTTTCAGGTTTAGTATGTTGAGATACTTTTTGTTGTCCATTTTTGAAAGTTTGTTGCTGTGATACATCTTGTATTTCATTATCTTTTGAGGTATGAATTGCTTCTTTTTGAAGATTTTCATTTGAAACATTTTGCTGGAGTGAGTGAATTTCAGTATGTGTTGTTCGCTCTTCAACATGTGATTCAACAGAGTGTGTTGACGTAGTAATGTGACTCACTTGTTGTTCAGAAGCAGATGCTTCATTGCTATCGCCCATTCCTATTACTACTACCGTGCCTAAAGCAATAGAGGCTGCTCCGATTTTATACTTTCTGATGCCGTATCTTTGTGTGTTGTTCATAGTATTTTCTCCGCCTTCTTAGATTTTTTTCAAACTTCAAAATTTGATATGCTTTAAATTACAGTAAACATTAACAATATTAATCATTGCTAATGTAATTTGGTATCTTACACGTCAGTAATTATATAGCCTCATTTTTTGTTTTGCAATATTATAAAATTAAATTCATCTTAAGTATTTATTAACAATATTCTATATCTAATTATTGTATAAAATACTTCTTAATTTATTCTTAAGCAG
>NZ_PPQF01000111.1 GCF_002901865.1 Staphylococcus agnetis | reverse complement strand
ATAGGTTCGAGGTGGAAGCGTAGCGATACGTGGAGCTGACGAATACTAATCGATCGAAGACTTAATCAATTTAGTTCATAAGGTGATGCTTGTGAAACCAATACTTACTATCTAGTTTTGAATGTATAATCATTCCTTTTACGAAGTGAAAACGTTTGAAGTCTATGAATCGCAAGAAAGAGCGAAGGCGTTTACTTACCGTAAACAACTGAGTGATGACGTAGCGATGAAGACGAATGCGAACGTTTGCCACGAAGTAAAACATTGTTTGGTGACAATAGCAAAGAGGCCACACCTGTTCCCATGCCGAACACAGAAGTTAAGCTCTTTAGCGCCGATGGTAGTCGGACTTACGTTCCGCG
>NZ_PPQF01000110.1 GCF_002901865.1 Staphylococcus agnetis | reverse complement strand
TCGCTCGACTTGCATGTATTAGGCACGCCGCCAGCGTTCATCCTGAGCCAGGATCAAACTCTCCATAAAAGAAGTAAGCTTGATATAGCTCGTTGATTAGTTAAGCCAATCACTCTTGAAAGTACGTTGCGTACTCAAAATTATTGGAATTAACGTTGACATATTGTCATTCAGTTTTCAATGTTCATGCGTCGTTTTCTTTCGACTCGACAAGAATTAATTATACACACTTTCGATTCTCAAGTCAACAACTTTTTAAAATAATTTTTTCGTTGTGTTTCGCAATCACTTTTGTGCCGCTCAACAAGATATAACTATACAGGCATTTATCATTATGCACAACGCTAAAAATTACACTCTATACAGCTTTTTGAAAACAAAACGCCTGTTTTACAACATTTAATCAAGAAAATAACTGATATCTTCGCTTAAAGCTTGGAAGATATCAGTTATTTGTATCAAGGTGGATGTCTGTCTACATTTCAGTCCTACCAGAGATGGCTTTTGATAAAGTGACTTCATCCGCATATTCTAAGTCGCCACCTACAGAAAGACCTTGTGCCAATCGTGTGACACGAATGCCTAAAGGTTTTACCAACCTAGAAATATACATCGATGTAGATTCACCTTCTAAGTTTGGATTCATCGCTAAAATCAATTCTTCTACTTCTTCGTCTTTTAAGCGATCAATGAGCGCTGGGATGTTAATATCTTCTGGCCCAATACCATCCATCGGCGAAATGGTACCATGTAATACATGATACAACCCTTTGTATTCCTTCATTTTTTCCATTGCGATGACATCTTTATCATCTTCTACCACACATATAATAGAACGGTCTCGTTGTTTGTCTTCACAAATATAGCACGGGTCTTGTTCTGTGATATGTCCACACGTACTACAATAAGTCAGTTCACGTTTAACATCCACAAGTGCTTTGGCAAATTGTACGACGTCATCTTCTTTCATATCTAATACATGAAAAGCCAGACGTTGCGCCGTTTTCGGGCCAATGCCTGGCAATTTCATGAAACTGTCAATCAGTTTAGAAATAGGTGCTGGATAATGCATCTTACATCATTCCAGGAATGTTAAGACCTTTAGTATGCTTGCCTAAACGTTCTGCAGTTAAATCATCCGCTTTAGACATCGCTTCATTTGTAGCAGCTAACACTAAGTCTTGTAACATTTCTACATCTTCAGGATCTACAACTTCTTCGTTGATTTGTACATCTACAACTTCTTTATGACCAGATACGATGACTTTCACCATACCGCCGCCAGCAGTACCTTCTACTTTTTCTTCTTTTAATTTTTCTTGTTCATCTGCCATTTTCTTTTGCATTTTTTGCATTTGCTTCATCATTTGTTGCATATTTCCGCCACCGCGCATATTCATCTTCCTCCTAAAAATAATTCTTCTTTCATATAATAGAGGGGTGTTACCCCTTTAGATTCGTTTACAATTATACATACCTTTCAGACGATTGTCATGTTTCGTCTTCGATAACATGTACGGTATCTTCTCCAAACAAGTCTTTCGCTTTTTGAACGACATTATCTTGTTGTTGAGGTGTCGTTTGTTGTGTTTTGCCATGTTTACGCTGGTCTATATAGTCACTTCGTACTTGCATCCATTTATCAGCTGGAACACCCACAACTTCGACTGATTTATTAATAATGTCACGAACGACATTTTCAATACTTTCTTTCTTTTCATTATCTCTTTTTAAAATTTCACAATGAATTTCATCTTCAAATTTCACAAGCACTTTATCTTCACTTGCCGCTACAGGTTCTGAATTTTGTAATAAACTCACCAATGCTTTTTGGTCACGATCTTTTGCATACTGAATAACATCGGCCCAACGCTCTTTAATACGGGCAATATCTTCCTTATTCGCTTTATCCAATACTTTTGCAATTTGTTCCACAGAATAGGTAGAACCCCCACCACGACGTTTCGTTTGTTTAGGCTTAGGTGGTGCACTTTGACCTGTAAACCCTTGAGATTTCAATGTCCGTAATTCAGATTCTAATGCTTCCATACGTCTGACCATCGCATCATTACTTTCAGAAGGTGCATGATTGACGACAACGTCACCCGTTTGTGCCACTTCTTTAATCATTTCAGATAACTTTACAAGCAATACTTCAAAATGCACATTTTGATTGACGCTGAAACGTATCGATACGAGCGTATCATTAATAATATCAATCATTTTATATAAAATTTCTAAGTCGTATTGAACGAGCGCATCAAACGTTGGCGTTTCACCTGTCGTTTTAATCATAATCGTATCGCGCACGAAGTAAATCATATCGTTAATGAGGCGATTGACTTCTTTACCTTCACTGACAAAACTGTGATACCGTTCAAATGCGGCATGAACATCACCTTGTACCACATCTTGAAATAGTGCGTTTAAGTCTGATTCATCCAAACTTCCCGTCACATCTAATGCGTCTTTAAGTGTTAAACGGTCATCACCAAAAGCAATAGCTTGGTCCATAATACTTAACGCATCGCGCATGCCCCCTTCTGATACTTTTGCAATAAACGCTAATGCGTCTTGATCATAAGCAATGCTTTGTGATTCGGCAACATATTGCAAGCGTTCGACAATGCTGTCAGTATTAATGGCTTTAAAATCAAAGCGCTGTGCACGCGAAATGATTGTAGGGGGTATTTTGTGAGGTTCAGTCGTTGCCAAAATAAAAATGGCGTGTGCTGGTGGTTCTTCTAACGTTTTTAATAGCGCGTTAAATGCGCCTGTTGTCAGCATATGAACCTCATCGATAATGTACACTTTATACTTAGACTGACTTGGTGCGTATTTAACTTTATCACGGATGTTACGAATCTCATCGACACCATTATTACTCGCTGCATCGATTTCTATAACGTCTGAATTCGTCCCTTGTGTGATACTTACACAGCTCGCGCATTCATTACACGGTTCACCGTCTGAACGCGTCTCACAATTCATCGCTTTTGCGAATATTTTAGCGATACTCGTCTTACCAGTACCCCTTGGCCCGCTAAAAATATACGCATGTGATTGTTTCTCTTTAGCGATGGCATTTTTCAATGTTTTTGTGACATGCGTTTGACCAACAACATCTTCAAAACTTTGTGGTCTAAACATTCGGTACAATGCTTGATAATTCACTATGGCACCTCCGTTTTTACAATAGTCTCATTATAGCATGTCTACTTTAAATTGTATGTGTATACTCAATCAAAATCGGATGAAACATACGCAATTTCTCCATGGGGTGGACTTTCAAGCGTATCCCATAAAAATTTTACGAATGTTTGCGTTTGTAACGCATGATTTGCATGCGTAATGCCATGTTGGGAGGCCAGTTCATATCCTAACGGCTCAAAATATGCTTGTTGACCGACGACAATCATCGTTGTATATTCTAGCGCTTGTGCACGTTCCTCTAACGCACGAACGAGCGCTTTCCCTAATCCCATCTGTCGATATGAAGTTTTTACAGATAGAGAAGCTAACATTAACGCATGATACTCCTCTTGTTCGCTTTTGATGTGTATCGGTGTACATAAGGCATGACCGATAATATCACCCGCTTCATCCTTCGCGATTACTTCAAGTTCATAATGATACTCAGGGGCCAATCGTAATTGTTGTATACGTTCATAAGCATTAGCGTCCGCGTCTTGAATCATTTCAAGCGAAGGTTCACAGTCATTTTCTGTTAATGTACTTATATATACAGACATTTCATCGCTCCTTTCTTTACATACAATAATTACGCACATTATATCAAAATTACGTATGCCATACGTTGATAAACTGTGAAAACGACAAGATAAAAAAAGGGGCTGGGACATAGGGTTTCAGCTTCCAAGAAAAACACCACAAAAATCACTTCAAAAGATTTTGTGGTGTTTTTTCATTTGAATTCTACTT
>NZ_PPQF01000109.1 GCF_002901865.1 Staphylococcus agnetis | reverse complement strand
TAGATAGTAGCCAACGGCTACAGTAATGACATCTTTGTCAAATGGCTTATATCTGAAATAATTCATACTCTGCACCTCATCTTTGTTGACTATTATACTATATTTCTAACTTTGCAACAGAACCAACAGATGTATCTTTAACTCTTAACGACAAAGCTAATCTTAAACAAGAATTGGGTACTAAATTAGAGAAGATTAAATTAGATAATCAGAATCTAATCGATATGCTATTTACTGATTATCAAGTTCATGAGGCTACTAGACCTAGAATAAATCAAGATTTAAGTGGATTTCAGATGCTTAAAGAAAAAGTAGCCAGTAAAGATAAAAATTTTAAACTATCTAAAGAAGAAGCGGAGAATGATAATTCATTCTACTATCGAGACTAGTTAGGTTTCTTTGGAAAATATTAATCTCTAAAATTGGTAAAAAATGTTATATAAAATATAAAAAAGCCCTCTAAAAAGAGGGCTTAAATCATTAACTACATTTTAATCTTAGTGAGTAGTTAATGGTACATATTTATCTTTTTCACACAATAATAAATTAAAATTCAATCTTCATATCATAATTAACCTTATGTCACTTAATTTAATACATATCCTACTTCGAGTTATTTATTTTTATCAATCCAATTTTTGATATCACTAGTTATAGGTGCAAAATGAGATAGTCCAATACCTTTTCCTGATACAATACCTATTAACTCATTTGTTTCTTCAAGATATAAACCACCACCTGAAGAACCCGATCCCGTGATATTGTCTGTTAGTATCACTCCTGAATCTATTTTTTGAATAGTTCCCTCTTTTTTATCTTGATACTTTGCTTCAGTATCTTTTGGATATCCTATAGTATAAACTTTTTTGCCAATTAAACTTTGAAGGTCATCTACGACTTTTATTTTTACAGCATTGTTAGTAAGGTAATATTTCATAGATTGAGGAGGATTTTTTCCTTTTAAAATAGCAAAGTCCTTTTTACTGTCAAGATTTCTAGGAGAATATACAGTCGCTTTATCTATATCTATAGATGATAACGGTGTTTGAATACCACTCAGAGCAGGAAAGACTTTGCCAATATAACTTTCTTGATTATTACGATCTACACAATGTGCTGCTGTTAAAAACGATGTGTCTGATAGAGCTACAGCAGTACAGCTTTGACCGTTAACTTTTTCAAACTTACTTGTGAATAAGTGATTCCCTTCGGTTGTGTTCGTTACAATTTCAGCATATATATTCTGAGTAAATAAAGACATTAACAAAAGTGACGCAAATATAACTGAATAAACTATTTTTTTCATCTTCTTTCACTCCTTTTACTCAACTAGGTGTAAATTTGTATATGACAATGAATCTTATGATATGAAGGTAAGGTTATAAATTTTCTTGTTAATATATTATAAAACTACTAATATTTATATTATTAAATAAATAATACACCTAATATCATTAATATGTTATTAAT
>NZ_PPQF01000011.1 GCF_002901865.1 Staphylococcus agnetis | reverse complement strand
AGATGTGTATAAGAGACAGGTATTATTGGGAATGATATTAAAAAATGGCAGACGATTTATTTTTTTGGCGTTTATTAACATAATAAAAAACCTCCAACATTCATTTTAAATGAACGTTAGAGGTTGTCATTTTCCATTTAATACGTATTTATTTCATAATCTCTATCATATGTTGATACAAGACATTTTCTGTTTCACTTTGGAGTAGCGCTTCACGTTTGGCGTCATCCATTAAATGGCGTGATAAGTTTTGGAGTGTCTTTAAGTGCATATCGTGACTATGTTCTGGCACTGTAATTAGAAAAACAATTTGAGGAACAGTGCCATCTAAACTTTCCCACATCACGCCTGCGTTATTTTTTAGGACTGACACTACTGGTTCTTTAATACCTGCTGATTTCGCATGTGGCATCGCAATGTTCATGCCGAGCGCAGTAGTAGATTCTGCTTCTCGCGCAAAGATATCTCGCGTTAATGTTGCTTTATCTTTAACATAACCATGTTTGTCCAAGTTTGAAACCATGTGTTCGATTGCCTCATCTCGCGTCATCGGTTGCGTTTTAATCATTGTTGTGTTTTTATGAATCATTTGCGTTTGTGATGCATCCGTATTTGTTGTCGCGTCATTTGTTGTCGCGTCAGCATGCCTTGTGTTTTCAGTAGCTTCAATCGATGTTTCATGCCCACCAGCAGTCGCTACAATCGGTGACCGCTTTTTCAATACAAGCACCAGTGCTGCCGTTACAAGGCTACCTATAATCACCGCGATAAAGAATATCACTACTTTATCAATTCCACCTAATACCGCAACAATAGGACCGCCATGCGCAACGCGGTCTCCTACACCACCAAGTGCCGCAATCACAGCTGCAACCATCGCACCGATAATATTTGCTGGAATGATACGTAATGGATCTTGCGCCGCAAAAGGTATGGCACCTTCAGTAATGCCAAATAACCCCATCGTGAACGACGCTTTACCCATTTCAATTTCGTTATGGTTGAATTTACGGCGATTCATAAAAGTTGCGATACCCAGACCAATTGGCGGTGTACACACAGCAACCGCAACCATACCCATGACACTATAATTGCCTTCAGCGATTAAAGCAGAGCCGAATAAAAATGCGACTTTATTAACTGGACCACCCATATCAAATGCAATCATGGCGCCAATGATCATCGCTAAAATCACAATATTCGCCCCTTGCATGCCCTTAAGCCAAGCCGTTAAACCTGCAAAAATACCAGCGATAGGCGCCCCAATCACATAAATAAAAATGAGGCCCACGATAATGGACGATATAATTGGAATAATAATTATTGGCATAATAGGCGCCATCGCTTTAGGTACTTTCACCTGTTTTATCCATTTCGCAATGTAACCCGCAAGAAAACCAGCGACAATTCCGCCTAAAAATCCAGCGCCCGCATCACTGCCATAAAAACTACCATCTGCAGCAATCGCGCCACCAATCATACCCGGTACGAGTCCAGGTTTATCCGCAATACTCATCGCAATATACCCTGCAAGAATGGGTACCATAAAACTAAACGCTAACGCCCCTATTTTTTCAAAAGGCTTCCAAAAAGAATCATCAGGAATGACAATCCCTTGCGTTGCCGTTTTTTCACCGCCTAGTGATAATGCAATCGCAATCAACAATCCCCCTACAACGATAAACGGGACCATAAAAGATACACCGTTCATTAAATGTTGATACACATGTTGAATACCTTTATGTTTTTGTTTTTCATCACTAGAAAGTTTTGCATTTTCATCTTGCGTTTCACTATGATAAACAGAAGCCTTTTTCTGTTGAATACGCTCGATTAAATCTTTCGGATGATGAATCCCTGCTCGTACATTTTCATTAATAAGTAACTTGCCATGAAAACGTGATAAATCCACTTGTCGATCAGCAGCGATAATGACACCATCTGCCTCTTCAATATCTTTTGCAGTCAACTGATTTTCGACGCCAACGCCACCTTGCGTCTCTACTTTTATATCAATCCCTAATTCATGCGCAGCTTGTTCTAACTTCTCTTGCGCCATATACGTATGCGCGATTCCATTTGGACAAGACGTCACCGCTACGATTTTCATACCAACACTTCCATTCAATGATTTTAAATACATACTCATCATATAGCAGCACATATTAGGAATCAATACGAAATTAAAAGCGCTTACAAATCAAAGTATGCATTATGATGCGGCACAACATAAATCATGAATTCCTAAATTTTAAAAGAAGTAATACGCATTATCCTTACAATACAATGCAGATAAAAAAGAGGTACCTTGATGGCACCTCTTAATCACTACACTTTTTCATGGTCTACGACTTCTAAACAATAGCCTTTAAAGCCACACTCTGGACATGTGAGTTTACGTGTCCGGGGTGTATGTGGTGCTAACAACCAAGCTTTAAAATCAGGTTTAAATACGTGATGACAATTTGGACACATGTAACTTACACTATGGTAATAGGTTTGCGTAATATAAGCTGCTGCGGCAATACTGCTTGTAATACCTAGCACTGATGGCCATACTTTTTTATGTTTGTAACTTTGATAATGTGCCATCCATTCAATGAGCGTCGCCCCTGTTGCAATACCTATCGTTTTATAAGTTAAAAATGGATAGTCTCTGTTTGATTTTAATACGGCATCAATGTCTTTGAGCTTTGAAATGGGAGAGATACTGTCGTCATGAATCATTTTATTCATCGCTTTCATCTCCTTTAATTGTGCTTGTTTTTGTTGGATGTCTTGTTCTAGCTGTTCCACATTGTCATCTAGCAACATTTTTACAGTTTTTAATGCATGCTGTTCTTCAACAATTTTTGCAATCGCACTCAATTTAAATCCCAATTTTTTTAGTAAAAGTATCGCTTTCAACTTTTGAACTTCTTTTTCAGTGTATTCACGATATTGATTATCTTTCGTTAAGGCAGGTTTCAAAATATTTTTTTCATCATAATACTGTAACGTGCGTGCTGATATCCCAAATAATTTAGCAAGTTCCCCGGTAGAATAACGTGCCATCATGTCACCTCCATACTTTGAATGTAATGTATCACGTCGCGTGAGGGTCAATAATTTCTTTCATAATAAATAAAAATTTTTCCGTTTCATCGACAAAAGGCGCATGCGCTGCGTCTTGAAAGTAGTAATAACGCTTATATCGAGACCCTAACTTCTCAAAAAAGATCCTGCTTTCTTCAAGCGTTGTCTGCATATCATGTACACCTTGAATAATGACAATCGGTACCCATATTTCCTGGGCAATATCTAATAAATTTGTACGCGTCATTTCTTGAGAAAGGCGCGGTGATCCAACTAAACCGCTTCGCAAAATATTCAAGCGTTCGCGTATTCTGTAATGAGGGGTTTTTAAAATAACTTGAATCATTTTCAACAGCCCATACCCTCTGCTTGAAAAACCAGATTTATAACGCGCAGTATACCAATCTCTTAATAGACGATAATATTTATTAGTGTGAAAATCATAGTCTAATCGTACTTTTTCTAACAGTTGTAACCCCTCATGGTCGCCTTCTTGGTGCGCAAACATTTTAATCTGGTTTAAAATACGGTGTTCATTTTTAAGGACATGTCCTAACTGGCCTACACCAATATATGTGGCAATACATTGCGGATACTGATGCGCAAGATGTGTGCCAATAATCGTACCAAACGAATGACACATTAAATATATTTTTGACTGGTGTAATGTTGTTGTTAAATATTGAATCAACTGATGGGCATCTTCAACAAGCGCTTGTATCGTGGGCTCTGTTCGTATTCCCGACATACCTGTACCTGGTTGATCCCAATACACAACTGTATATTGATGTGTTAAATCAACATCGTGTGCACTCATAAAAGGATACAACGGAAACCCTGGTCCGCCATGAATAATGAGCAAGACAGGATTTGACCAATCTCTTGACTCCATGATTATTCCATGTCGCTTACGATTAATGGTTAAATATTCTTTTTTCACTTGTTTTGAAGTGTTTTGTTTCATAATTGGCTCACCGTTTCTTTTTTCTAATCCATTTTTATTATAGCCCAGAATAAAAAAAGGCGTTATGGAAATGATTCACAAACAAAGAAACCCCTCTAATTGTTACGGGCATTCTTAACAATTAAAGGGATCCGATTAATGTTTACGATATTTGTTAATTTTAATAAAGCACATCGTCATGACGATGACACCAATGACTATTGGCACGAAGGTGAATATACTGGAAGATACTACACGTAATAAAATCGTGATGATGCCAGCCACTAACACACTCAATGCGCCAACGAGCCATAAATTCCATGCGGTTTGAACATGCGCTTTCGGTATTTGAGACATATCAAAATTTGCGACGAGCGCATTACACTTTCTCAAATAAATAATGAGTATCAATATTGCCACAAAAATCATAATTATGATGGATACAATACTCGCGATATCTATGATGGTCACCTACGTTTCTTTTTTAGTTGATTCATTTTATAAAATGCGTAGAGAGCAATAATGGCACATATGAAAGTGAGTACACTATAGACCCATTCGTGATAAAGTATCGATGCAAATAGGAATCCCAAACCAATATTTACCTTAATGATGTATATATACCAATATGTCCACGCACGATTGCGTGTCGCCTCTGAAAATTGGTTGAAATTCATATTGAATATCATGTCATCCTTTTTCTTAAGATATGCGATTGTAATATACGCAATATTTAAAAATAACAGCACAAATACAATCAACTTCAACACGGTATACACTCCTTATGAATACAAATTATTTAATGTTAATTGATAAATATTTTGTTTCTAAATAAGGTTCAATACCTTCTATCGCGCCTTCACGCCCGTAACCACTTTCTTTCATACCACCGAATGGTGCGTGCGCTGCTGATGGCGCACCATCATTCCAACCGATAACACCATAATCAATTTCATTATATAAATAGAGACCTGTTCGATAATCATTCGTAAAGAAGTAAGCAGCTAAGCCAAATTCAGTATCGTTGGCCATTTGAATCGCGTCATCTAAATGTTGATAGCGCATCACTGGGGCAATCGGACCAAACGTCTCTTCATGCATGCATTTCATCTGTTGATTGGCATGTGTAATAACTACCGGCTTTAAGAAATTGCCTCCGATTTTAATGTCATCTAAAGAGCGTGATAACGTGCCACCATGTGTCGCTGCATCTTCAATGTGATCTAACACTTTCTCAACCGCATCTTCATTGATTAACGGGCCTACTGTAACAGTAGCGTCGAAACCGTCTCCTACTTTCAACGCATGAACTTTTTCGATGAGCTGTGTTTCAAATTCTTCCGCAATGACTTCATGAACATAAATGCGGTTGGCACAAATACACGTTTGTCCTGCATTTCTAAACTTGGATGCAATGGTTTGATCTACTGCAAGTTCAATGTCCGCATCTTTATGCACAATAATGGGTGCTAAACCACCGAGTTCCATCGTGACATTTTTCACAGTTGCTGCAGCTTGTTCGATTAACTTTTTCCCTACTGGTGTTGACCCTGTAAACGTTAATTTTTTAATATGAGGATGTTCATTAAACAACCGTCCGGCATCTTTGCCACTTGCGACAATATAATTGATGGCATCTTTTGGAATTCCGGCATCATGTGCGAGTTCCACGAGACGTTTCGTCGTGAGCGGTGTTTGAATAGCGGGTTTACACACAATGGTACACCCGGCCGCTAACGCTGGAGCCATTTTTCGTGTAATCATGGCCGCAGGAAAATTCCACGGCGTAATCGCACCAACAACACCAATTGGAAATTTATCAATAATGATCTTTTTATCTGAGGTATGCGCTGGTATTGTACGTCCATAGGTGCGTTTGGCTTCTTCGGCATACCAGTCGACATAAGACACCGCATAGTCGACTTCACCTTGTGCTTCTTTGAGTGGTTTTCCACCCTCTAATGTAATCAGACGTGCCAGTTCATCTTTGTGTTGTTTAATTAAAGACGACCACGCCCACAATAAACGTGAACGTTCATGCGCATCCACTTTTCTCCAAGAGAAAAATGCTTGATGCGCTTTGTCAATTTGCGCATTAATATCTGATTCTTGGGTATAGTCTAGCGTGTCTACGATTTCATTTGTCGATGGATTCAATACGTTTAATGTTGCCATCTCATCACCTTTTTCTTATTAGATTTTATATTGCGATGACGTCGAATACAAAAATCATTTTCATAATATTATAATTTTATCGTAACATTTTCTAAAAATTGATACACACATTTACACCATTCTATGCTAGATTAATAAAGAAACTAAAATTTAAGAAAGTAGGTCATCATTATGACAACTGCGTTACCTAATTGTCCTAGCTGTGGATCAGAATACACATACCAAGATGGCGCTTTGTATGTTTGTCCGATGTGCGCACATGAATGGACACCAGAATCTGTGGCTGAAGCAGAAGAAGCTGCGATCATCCGAGATGCCAATGGCAATGAACTTAAAGATGGCGACACTGTTGCGGTCATTCGCGACTTAAAAGTGAAAGGTGCGTCTAGCACAATTAAACAAGGAACAAAAGTGAAAAACATTCGACTTGTAGATCCTGAAGATGGACATGATATCGACTGTAAAATTCCAGGTTTTGGTCAAATTGGCTTAAAATCAGAAGTTGTTAAAAAGATTAATTAATCCATCGAACGGTCGCTCAGTTTACTCCAATAAATACGCCTTCAAAGTCTTAAATGATGCACTTTGAAGGCGTATAATTTTACGTCAATATACACGTCATTGAATCTATATATGTTGTTAACCAGCCAAGATCAACAGAATTATCACCTTTGTTTAAGATCGATTAATTAGTTGATATAAGCGGTAACATAGTGGCATAATTGGTTTGATAAAATCACCAATAAACTCTTCAACGTGTGCATTAAATCCCTCTTTAAAACGTTGCACACCGTAATCTTCCGCATCCTCTGAGAAATCGCCTGTAATCCCATAAAAATTATAGCGATCGATGCCATAATTTTTGGCAAATTGAATCATTTCCCATTGCAAGCGGTATGCCCCCATATACGCATTATATTTAGGGTTTGACCCACTTGAAAGGTAATATACTTCATGGTCATTATAAATATAGACAGCGGCTGCTAAATCGAGCACCTCACCATCCGATGCGATACGCGCTTGTGTCTCTTTAATTTTCTTTTGTTGACTCGCAACCTGTTGTTGCAGTTGTTGATATTTGTTTTTCGTTTTTTTCGAATTACTATTTTCTGCTAAAACAGCTTCTACTTCAGTTAGTTGTTGATTTAATTCGTCCAAACTGTCTTTATACGCGGTTAATAACTTATTCAAATCAATATAAGCTAACTTCAGCATGATGCGCTCACCGTAGATATCTTGTAACTGCTCGAAATATGCCAAATCACGGAACTTAAAGCCGTGTTTTTCTTCAGCCATACGAAATAATTTGAAAAAACGTTCTGTCTCTTCATATGGAAGCGTCATGACTTCGACACCCATTTCATATGTCTTTTTAATGTTACGTCGTGTTTGATAGCCCATTTCTTTGAGTAATGCATCAATCGACTTATCTTTTAAGTCTAGGACTGACAACCACCGGATTTGACTTGAAGTTGAATAGCCTACTGGATAGCCTTGATGTTCATAACCGAGTTTATGCATCACTTGAATGAGTGCTTGGTTATCATAAGATTTTATAATATTCCCTTTCGCATCTCTAATATTTTCTAACCAATACGGGTCAGTCAATACATATAAACAGCGTTGTTTTTTTAAATATGTAGTTAAATGATGATAGAAAAATTGCACAAGTGTAAAGTTATTAAAATCCATGATTGGTCCACGCTGCGTGTAAAAATACTTAAAAAACTTTAAGCATCGTGCTTCTGTTAATAAGCATGCTGCAATAATATTTTGTTGATCATCTTTAACACCAACTAGATGCGCGACCCCTTGTCTTTCTCGGAATAAATAATGTGACACAGTTTGTGTATAATGTGAAAAATGCGCCTGTGCAAATGTTTCGAATTCTTCCGACGTTAACGTAACAAATTGCATCTTTCAAACGTCCCTTCTTTTGATGTTTCCTACGGCATGAAAGTATCTCCCTTGTTGTTCAAACCCCTTACCGTTTTGCAATATTATAACATTTACAACTTAACATGACACATATATTTATGAGACATTCGAATAATAAATATAATTAATATGTTCGCATAGTAAATCATCCAATGGAGTGAATACGTTTTAAACCTTTTGTTTTCACACTACTATTTCAAGAAAGTCTGAACGATAATTTTTATATTTGTATCACATAAAAAACGGGTTGCATCTTGCTACAACCCGTTTCACTCAATCATTATTTATCAAATTCTTCTTTTACCGCTTCAATCGCTTGATCAAAGTCACCGTTCGTCGTTAAGGATACGCTCGCTAGGAAGCTCCCTTCCACGATAGGTGCCGAGACTTTTTCAATGCGATATTGCCCTGCATACATTTCAATCGCCATATCAAGATTCATTTCTGCTGAACCAATATCAAAGAAACACAATGCATCGTTTTCAAGTTGCGCCAACACATCTGATATTGCATCAAACGATGTCCCAATCTCCCCATCTGCACCACCGACTGCAATGACATCCACGTCTGGAGACATTTGACCTAATAGTTCTTTCGTACCTTCAGCAATTTTTTTACTATGACTTACGATAATTAAACTTGTCATCTTAATCCTCTCCAATCAGCGCGTTTAAGATATAGACACTACTTTGAGCACCCGGATCAACATGGCCTTTAGAATCTTCTTTAAAGTATGCGGCACGCCCTTTTGTTGCCACTAAATCTTTCGTATCATCCGCATAGCTTTGAAGTGTTTCAAGTGTCACTGTCTCACCATTTTCCACTGCTTTTTGTGCTCGATGTATCACATCATACATTGTCTTTTCGCCGCCTGATACTTTTCCACGTGCTGCAATCGCTTCTGAAAATGCCGTTAATAGCGCTACAAGACCTTCATGATCAATGTCATCTTTCGCAACTTGTGCCATCTTTACGAAACTAAAACCATAAAGCGGACCAGAAGCCCCGCCAATATTCGACATTAATGTCATTCCAGTAGATTTTAAAATACTTTCGACTGATTGATCGTCTAATTTATCTTTTAGAGCTTCAAAGCCACGCAACATATTTACACCGTGGTCACCGTCGCCGATAGCACGGTCTAATGCTGTTAAATGCGCTTCTTCGTTTTTAAATGTTGTTGCTAAATCAAGTAAACGTGCTTTCAATTGTTGTGCATTCATCTTGATGTCCTCCTTAATTATTAAAATAATGACTCGTAGTTGGTGCGTTTAACGCTTCCACGAGGCCTTGATCAAACGGCGCTACCGTAAGTGAAAATCCTTGCATATCTAAAGATGTCATATAATCACCAATAAACCAGCGTTTCACTGTTTTTCCTTTTTCTTCAAAAACCTCTGATACATATTTCGTCACAATATTAAGTTCAGAAAGTGGCGTGCCTCCCATACCGTTAACCATTACAATTAAATCTGTTGCATCAACTTCAGTCTCTAATTTATCAATTAAGCGTGTCACAATGTCCTGAATCGGTTCTACATGCGTACGTTCTAATCCTTTTTCGCCATGAATACCGATTCCAATTTCCATTTCTGTATCTTCTATATCAAAGCCATACTGACCTGTTGTTGGCACAGCTGGTGGTGTCAACGCCATACCAATAGAGCGCACACCTTCTAAAAAAGCTTCTACTTTAGCTTTTATATCTGTCAGGTTTGTACCACTTTCAGATAAATATCCAGCGTATTTATGAACAAGCACTGTTCCTGCTACACCACGACGTTGGTCTATAGCATCAATAGCAATATCATCGCGAACAATCACTGTTTCAACTTGAATCCCTTCCATTTCAGCCATTTCTTGTGCCATTTCGAAGTTCATCACATCGCCAGCATAATTTTTAACAATTAACAATACACCATCACCATTATCAACAGCTTTAATCGCTTCAAGCACTTTATCCGGTGTTGGAGATGTGAAGACCTCGCCACATACCGCAGCATCTAACATCCCTTCTGCCACAAATCCTGCATGTGCCGGTTCATGACCGCTGCCACCGCCTGACACTAAAGCGACGCCCGATTGTTTTTTAGTCTGACGTACAACAACGGTATCCGCCACTATATCTAATTCGGGGTGGGTGATTTTCAAACCGTCGAGCATGTCTTGTAAAAAATGTGTTTTCTCTTGAATCAGTTTTTTCATAATGATCACCTCATTGGGAACAACGAATGATTCCCTGTTTTGTTAATGTTTCCAAATTTATTATAACGCATAACGAAACGTCAACTCACGCCAAACCCTTTACTATATTCTAAAAATAATTATACGTTTAATTGCTGGTTAGTTACTTTCATGCCGATACACCGCTCGCCCCATTATTTTCAATTTAAAATAAACGCCCCATATACCACTCTACTGGGGTTTTTCATGTATTTTCAGAAATAATAACTTTTAATTCCGACAAAATAGGTTGACTTTAATCGTTAACACCGGTACATTAGTACCATGATATTCCGAGTTATTGACTATGTTTTAAAAGGAGGTTCATATCATATGGTGGTAAACCCTATCAATTACGAGACGTTTCAAACTGATCCTTTTATAGATGAACTTGGTGACGATTCAACGAAAGGTGCGCTCCCTTTATTAAAATGGGCGTATACAACCTACCAAGATGATCTCGTATATGCTTGTAGCTTTGGGGCTGAAAGTATGGTGTTGATTGATTTCATTTCTCAAGTTAAACCCGATGCGCAACTCGTTTTTTTAGATACTGATTTACACTTTCAAGAAACCTACGACCTCATTGACCGCGTGACATCACGTTATCCCGAATTACGTATTAAAATGAAAAAACCTAACCTCTCGTTGAAAGCGCAAGCCAATCAATATCAGCCCGCATTGTGGCGTCATGACCCTAACCAATGTTGTTATATCCGTAAAATTAAACCCTTAGAAGAAGTTTTAAATGGCGCAACAGCATGGATATCTGGACTACGCCGTGCACAATCCGAAAGTCGCGCACATACGAACTTTATTAACAAAGATGAACGTTTCAGATCAATTAAAATATGTCCGCTCATTTATTGGACTGAAGATGAAGTCTGGGACTACATTAAAACTCATGACCTTCCATATAACACACTTCATGACCAAAATTATCCGAGCATCGGATGCATGCCGTGTACATCTTCTGTTTTTAAAGGCCAAGACTCACGTGCCGGTCGTTGGCAAGGCGCCACGAAAACGGAGTGTGGTTTGCATACGACACATCCTTAATTTTTTAATCATAATCCATATTAATCCGATATGCATTTGAGTATTAATCGAGGTGAAATCATTGAAATTAAAAGTTACAAATAGCCCTTTTACAGAAGCACAAGCGACTCAATTGAATGCCGTGTTAGACACGTTGACAACAGATCAAAAGATTTGGTTGAGTGGCTATTTGACACACGCCAGTACTGAAAGTCAAAGTTCAGTTGACACCACTCAAGTAACAACTGTAAACACAGTTGAAGCTGCTCAAGCCACTTCTCCTAATGTAGCGCGATCCTTAACGTTGCTATATGGTTCTGAAACAGGTAATGCCGAAAATCTCGCGGATTTATTTGAAGCACGTTTAAAATCACTCAATTTTGATATTACGAAAAAAGCGATGGATGAAATCAAACCGAAAACACTTAATAAGTTAGAAGATGTGCTCATCGTGACTTCTACCCAAGGGGAAGGAGATCCCCCTGATAACGCTTTAGAACTTCATGAATTTTTACATAGTCGCAAAGCCCCTAAACTTGACGGTTTACGCTATAGCGTCCTCGCCTTAGGGGATGTTACATATGAGTATTTTTGTCAAACTGGCAAAGACTTTGATGCTAAGTTAAGTGAGCTCGGTGCCACACGTTTATACGACCGTGTCGATTGTGATGTCGATTACGAAGCAGATGCTGAAAAATGGATTACGAATGTGATTAGTGCGTTAGACGAACAAATGAGTAGCACCGCGCCTTCGCAACCACTCGTACGTGAAACTGTTCAAAGAGAAAGCGAAACAAAACATTCTAAAACGCATCCTTTTCAAGCAGAAGTGTTAGAAAATATCTCACTAAATGGTCGTGGCTCAAACAAAGAAACGCGCCACATTGAACTATCTATTGAAGATATGAATGAAAGCTATGAAGCTGGGGATTGCTTAGTGGTTCTTCCACAAAATGCACCTCAATTGGTGACACAACTCATTGAAGCACTCGGATGGGAAAAAGATACACCGACACAAATTAATGAAGAAGGTGACACGCTTCCACTTGAAGAAGCTTTAACACACCATTTCGAAATTTCTAAATTGACCGTTCCCCTCATTCAAAATGCGGCGGCACATTTTGGTAACGATGACTTGTCGTCACTCACAGATGATAAAGAAGCAATACGTGCCTATATCGAAGGCCGAGATTTTATCGACTTGCTTAATGACTACGTGACAACAGATTTAGCACCAGAAGATTTATATAAAGTGTTACGCAAATTGCCACCACGTGAATATTCTATTTCAAGCAGTTACGAACTTGAACCTGACGAAGTGCACTTAACTGTCGGTGCGGTACGTTATGAAGCTCATGGTCGCGAACGTCATGGCGTATGTTCGATTCACTTCGCTGAAAGATTGCAACCGGGTGATACGGTCCCTGTGTATTTAAAACACAATCCGAATTTTAAATTCCCGAAAGACCCTGAACAGAAAGTCATTATGATTGGTCCTGGAACAGGTGTAGCACCTTTTAGAGCGCATTTACAAGACCGTGAGGCACGCGACTGGAAAGGTCATACATGGCTCTTTTTCGGAGAACAACATTTTACGACCGACTTCTTATATCAAACGGAATGGCAATCTTGGTTAAAAGATGGCTATTTAGAAAAAATGGACGTCGCCTTTTCACGTGATACGGAGGAAAAAGTGTACGTGCAACACCGCATTCAAGAAAATGCGGCAACGTTCAATCAATGGCTAGAAGACGGCGCCTCTATTTACATTTGTGGGGATGAAAAACATATGGCTCATGACGTTCACCAAACCATTGTAAACGTCATTTCTCGAATGCGTCATATATCGCTAGAAGAAGCTGAGGACATATTAAAACAAATGAAAAAAGATAAACGTTACCAACGCGACGTTTATTAATCATCAATAGAAAGGATGAAGACAATGGCTAAAGATCATGCACAAATCGCGCAAGAATTGGATGAAAAGTTAGACGCAATGGAATTTATTAAATACCGTAGTCAATATCTTCGCGGAACGATTGCTGAAGGGCTCAAAGATCCATTAACAGGGGCAATTTCAGAAGATGACACGAAACTACTCAAATTTCACGGCAGCTACATGCAAGATGACAGAGATTTACGCGATGAACGCCGTAAACAAAAATTAGAACCGGCCTACAGCTTTATGATTCGTGTACGTGTACCCGGGGGTAAAGCGACGGCTGAACAATGGCTTGCGATGGATGATATTGCCGACCAATATGCCAATGGCACGTTGAAATTAACAACACGCCAAGCCTTTCAATTTCACGGCATTTTAAAACGTAACTTAAAACATTCAATGCAAAGCATTAACAAAGCAGTGCTTGATTCTATTGCGACGTGTGGCGATGTGAACCGTAACGTGATGTGTAATCCGAACTCTTACCAATCGCAAGTCCAAAAAGAAATCAATGACTATGCGATAGCAATGAGTAATCATCTACTCCCACGGACAGGTGCTTATCATGAAATTTGGCTAGATGGTGAAAAAGTCGTTGATACGCAAGAAGAAGTGGAACCGATTTACGGTAAACGCTATTTACCACGTAAATTTAAAATCGGTATTGCGGTGCCCCCTTCCAATGACATCGATGTCTATTCACAAGACATTGGTCTTATCGGCATTGTTGAAGAAGAAGCGCTCAAGGGATTTAATATCGTTATCGGTGGTGGCATGGGCATGACGCATGGCGATACGCGTACCTACCCGCAAATTGGAAAAGTGATAGGCTATGTAGCGAAAGAAAACATTGTAGATGTCTGCGAAAAAATCATGACGATTCAACGCGATTACGGTGACCGTCAAGACCGAAAACAAGCCCGCTTCAAATATACAGTTGACCGACTAGGCGTCGAAAAAATTGTTGAAGAACTTCATACACGTTTAGGCTATGGCATAGAAACTGCACGTGACTTCCATTTTGACCACAATGGTGACCGTTACGGTTGGACAGAAGGCAATGGCCATTGGCATTATACGCTATTCATCCAGAACGGTCGCGTCAAAGATACTGAAGATTATAAACTAAAAACCGCACTCAGAAAAATTGCGCACGTGCATACCGGTGAATTTATTTTGTCGCCGAACCAAAATTTAGTGATTGCTAATATTACACCTGAAAATAAACCTGCCATTGAAGCTATCATCGAAGAATTCGATATTTCTGACGGTCAACGTGACACAGGACTCCGTCGTAACTCTATGGCTTGTGTCGCATTTCCAACATGCGGCCTTGCTATGGCTGAATCTGAACGTTACTTGCCTTCACTGCTTTCTAAAATCGAGGATATTTTAGATGAAGCAGGTCTTCGTGAAGAAGACATTACAATTCGTATGACGGGTTGTCCAAACGGTTGTGCACGCCCTGCCCTTGCTGAAATCGGCTTTATTGGTAAAGGCCCTGGTAAATATAACCTTTATCTCGGCGGCGGCTTTAAAGGTGACCGCTTGAGCAAACTCTATAAAGAAAATGTTGGTGAAACTGAAATTTTAGACAGTTTACGTCCGATTTTACTTCAATACGGTAAAGAAAAACAAGAAAACGAACATTTTGGTGATTTTGTCATTCGAGCAGGCATAATTGAAAAAACACATGATGGCCAAGATTTTCATAAAAATGTTCAAGCTTAAGATAATGACAACACTTTGAAAGGCGTGAGGATATGACTGGAAAGGTAAACATTGTAGGCGCAGGCCCGGGGGATCCCGAATTAATTACAGTAAAAGGCTTAAAAGCCATTGAAAACGCAGACGTCATTTTATACGACCGTCTCGTTAATGAACAATTATTAGCCTATGCGTCACCAAAGGCGAAACACTTGTACTGCGGTAAAGACCCTTATCGTCACGCCATGCCTCAAGAAGAGACGAATCAACTCATGGTGACTTTAGCACAAAAAGGCTACACAGTAACCCGACTCAAAGGCGGAGACCCATTCGTTTTCGGACGCGGCGGTGAAGAGGCACAAATTTTAAATGACCATCACATTCCATTTGAGATTGTGCCTGGCATCACATCCGGTATTGCCGCGCCAGCCTACGCCGGCATTCCTGTCACGCATCGTGATTACAGTTCTTCTGTCACATTCGTGACAGCCGTGACACAAAAAGGTGTAAATACAGAGAACTATTGGCAACATCTGGCACAAGGTTCTGACACATTATGCATTTATATGGGGGTTAAAAAACTACCCGACATATGTGCGTTATTGTTAAGACATGGCAAATCCGCCGACACCCCTGTCGCGCTCGTTCATCTCGGAACAACGGAACAACAACAAACAGAAGTTGGGACGTTATCGACCATTGTCGAACGCGCGGCACATATTAAAAATCCGGCCATGATAATTGTCGGTGAAGTGGTGCGCTTAAGAGAGGAACTCAGTTGGTTCCAAGAAGTCTCTCTTACCGCATTACGCCAACCGTTATAAGTAAGGAATCCATTTTGACAAAAGGGAGGTCAAATCGATGCAAAAAATACTGATTTTTGCGCTCGCAGGCTTTGTCGCCCAACTCGTTGATGGCTCGCTCGGCATGGGGTTTGGTGCTTCGTCATCATCTATATTATTGACGTTTGGGATTACCCCTGCGATTGCTTCAGCAACGGTACACTTTTCTCAAATCGCAACAACGTTCGTCTCAGGTACATCTCATTTGAAATTTGATAATGTGCATAAACCAACCATGTGGCGTTTGGCGTTGCCGGGTGCCGTCGCTGCCTTTATTGGGGCCGCACTTTTGTCAAATATTCATGGCGAAGTAATTCGTCCATACATCGCCCTATTTTTACTCTCAATGGGGATTTACATCTTGTATCAATTTTTATTTAAACGTAATCATCTTTCTGAATCAAAGTTCAACCAACGTTTGAAGCGACGCTATACTATCCCACAAGGCTTCATCGCCGGTTTATTAGATGCGATGGGCGGCGGCGGTTGGGGCCCGGTCAATACACCGATGCTCTTATCAACTAAAAAATTAGAACCCCGTTACGTCATTGGGACTGTTTCTGCCAGTGAATTTTTCGTTACATTGTCCGCATCCATCAGTTTCATCATCTTTTTAGGATTCGGCAATATTAACTGGGACACAGTAATTGCTCTTGCTATAGGAGGCGTACTCGCAGCGCCTATTGCGGCCTATCTTGTTAAGATCTTACCTGTTAACATTTTGGCAATTTGCGTCAGCGGCCTAATTATTTTTACGAACAGCAATGCATTATTAGGCTATTTCCACCTTAATTCAAATGTCGTTGTCTTGTGTCGTTTAGCGATTATTATTATCTTCATCATCCTTATCATCTGGATGATTCAAAAAAATAAAAAGATGGCCTTTTCAAAACAAAGTCACAGCCATCTCAATTAACGGAGGGACTTTCATTGTCAAATCAAACAAGCATTCAAACAATTGAACCGCACGGCGGAATACTGATTAACCGTGAAGTTTCAACACAACAACGCCAACATTGGTTAGAAACGGCAGAAGCACTTCCTAAAGTGACTTTAAACACTTGGAGTTTATCCGATCTTGAATTGATCGGTATCGGTGGTTTTAGTCCACTGACAGGGTTTATGGGTGAAAAAGATTATCTTAACGTCATTGAAAAGGTCCATCTAGACAATGGCTTAGTTTGGAGTATTCCCATTACATTACCTGTCACACAAACAGAAGCTGATGCGTTAGATATCGGTCAAAACATTGCGCTTTATGGTGAAGACAACGTATTATACGGTATTTTAGAACTGACAGAAAAATACACTTATAATAAAGAAAAAGAAGCTCGCCTCGTTTATGGCACAACAGAAGAAGCACATCCAGGTGTTAAAAAAGTTTTTGAAAAAGGCGACGTTTACTTAGCGGGACCGATTCATTTAATCCATCGTCCAAAACATGATGCATTTACTGATTTTCATTACGATCCCTCAGAAACACGTCAACTCTTCCAAGATTTAGGTTGGAACACCGTGGTCGGCTTCCAAACACGTAACCCTGTCCATCGCGCACACGAATACATTCAAAAATCAGCGCTTGAAATTGTCGATGGCTTGTTGTTAAATCCTCTTGTTGGTGAAACAAAATCAGACGACATTCCAGCAGATGTCCGTATGGAAAGCTATCAAGTGATTTTAAAAAATTACTATCCAGAAGACCGTGCACGTCTCGTGATTTACCCTGCCGCGATGCGTTATGCAGGTCCTCGTGAAGCTGTGCTCCATGCGACTGTACGTAAAAACTACGGTTGTACACACTTTATTGTCGGCCGTGACCATGCAGGGGTGGGCGATTATTACGGCACTTATGAAGCGCAAGAATTCATCTCTCAATTTGAAGCGGAACTTGGCATTCAAATTTTAAAATTTGAACATGCCTTTTATTGTAAAGCGTGTGGCAATATGGCAACAGCCAAAACTTGTCCACACGACAGTTCACACCATCTTCACCTCAGTGGAACGAAAGTCCGTGAAAAATTACGTAACGGCGAACCTTTACCAAAAGAATTTTCACGTCCAGAAGTTGCTGAAGTACTTATTAGAGGCTTAAGAGAATCCAAATAAGAGGAGCTGTTTCATATGTCTGAGTCCCAAAACATTACTTGGCATGATTCAGAAATCACAAAAGCTGAACGCCAAGCACGCCATAACCATAAAAGCGCCATTCTATGGTTTACTGGCCTGTCCGGGTCAGGAAAATCTACAATCTCTGTCGCATTAGAAAAAGCACTATTTGAACGCGGCTTAAATACCTATCGTCTTGACGGGGATAATGTCCGCCACGGATTAAACAATAACCTAGGATTTAGTCCAGAAGACCGCCAAGAAAATATTCGTCGCATTGCTGAAGTGAGTAAATTAATGGTAGATGCCGGGTTAATCACACTTACGGCCTTTATCTCTCCATATAAAGCGGACCGTGATCGCGCACGAGAAATTGTAGAAGACGGAGAATTTATCGAAATTTACACAAAAGCCTCCGTGGAAGCTTGCGAAAAACGCGATCCAAAAGGGTTATATCAAAAAGCAAGAAAAGGTGAAATTCCTGAATTCACCGGTATTAGCGCTCCCTATGAGGCCCCCGAACATCCTGAAATTGTTATCGATACAGAAGAAACGTCGATTGAAGAGGCCGTTTTACAAATACTCAACTATTTAGAAACACATGACTACATTCCAAAATCGTAGTTGAGACAAAATACTTAAGCAAAAAAAGAGAATCGATGAGGTAAAATGATTTTTACTTCATTGATTCTCATTATTTATTATGCTTGTAGGCCTAAGTAGGAAATCTCCTAACCCTACTGTAAAATAAGACATAGATATAAAAAAGAAGAGCCGAATACCTATAAATTTTCTTAGTATAAATATGTTCACTCATGTTTCTTATAAAGAACAATCAAAAATAACCTAAAAGACTACAAAATAAAATATACAAAAATATAAGCATTTTACAACTCCTTTTCTATTATAGCTAACTCTACTACAAGCCCTTTTAAATTTTAAATCCTCCTATGATACTACCTAGACAAACTTTTAATGCGGAGATATGAGTCATTTGAAAACACTATATTTTTGGCTTTCTAAATTTAAATACTCTCTATATCTCAAACTCTTTTTATGTACTTCTATTTTAAATATAACATGCTTAATTATTTTTTCTTCCCCAATGTAAAATCCCACTAATAAAACCGAGCAAAAATAAATAATTATTTCAAAAAAGTTTATTGACATTAATATTGTCACTCACTATGATTAAAGTACGCGCAAACGCTTACAGTTTATTTGCTAACCATATTATTTTTGACATCAGGAGGTTAAACTATGGCAAACTTTTTAAAACCTGCCAAACATATTCAGCCCCTTCCCTCAGAGCAGGTGGATGATACATACAAGAAGCTGAGATTTCAAGTTTTCTTAGGGATATTTCTCGGTTATGCAGGTTATTACTTATTACGAAAAAACTTTTCACTCGTCATGCCTGATTTGATTGAAGAAGGCTTCAGTAAAGCAGAACTAGGTTTTGCATTGTCAGCGATTTCTATCGCTTATGGCTTTAGTAAATTTATTATGGGAACCGTCAGTGACAGGAGTAACGCACGCACCTTTTTAACACTCGGGTTGGTACTCACTGCCCTCGTCAACTTAATGATGGGCTTTATCCCTGCATTGACGTCGAGTGTTTTCATTATGTTCGTGATGCTCTTTTTAAACGGTTGGTTCCAAGGAATGGGATGGCCGCCTTCAGGTCGTGTCCTCGTCCATTGGTTCAGCGTGAGTGAACGTGGAAGTAAAACAGCCATTTGGAACGTTGCCCACAATGTCGGTGGTGGTTTAATGGCACCGATAGCGTTGATGGGGATTACTTTAACAGGAACCGTCTCTTTCGGTTATTTAAAAGGCTACGAAGGTGCATTTATTTATCCTGCGCTCATTGCCTTAATCATTGCGTTCATTTCCTATTTACTCGTACGAGACACGCCCCAATCGATGGGTCTGCCTCCTATTGAACAACATCGTAACGATTATCCAAGTCATTCACATGAAACATTAGAAGTCGAATTGACGACGAAAGAAATTTTATTCAAATATGTATTGAATAATAAATGGGTATGGATGATTGCGGTAGCGAACATTTTTGTTTATTTCGTGCGCTACGGCGTTTTAGACTGGGCGCCTACATTTTTAAATGAGGCTAAAGACTTTGATTTAAAAGCTTCAGGTTGGGCCTATTTCCTTTATGAATGGGCAGGTATCCCAGGCACACTTTTATGTGGTTATTTATCCGATAAAGTTTTTAAAGGTCGTCGTGGTCCAGCGGGCTTTATCTTTATGTTAGGCGTGACGATTGCGGTCATTGTGTACTGGTTAAACCCTGCAGGCAACCCTCTCGTTGACAACTTAGCATTGATTGCGATTGGTTTCTTAATTTACGGTCCTGTTATGTTAATTGGGCTTCAAGCTTTAGACTACGTTCCGAAAAAAGCGGCTGGAACTGCAGCCGGGTTAACAGGTTTATTCGGTTACCTTGGCGGTGCGGTGATGGCGAACATTATTATGGGACTTGTCGTAGATGCGTTCGGATGGAATGCTGGCTTTATTTTATTAACAGTCATCAGTATCCTTGCGATGATCAGTTTCATTTTCACATGGGATAAACGCGGTCAAGAAGTCGTAAAATCATAACCCATGATTGAATAAACGACATTGTGTTGCAAGTTATGTTAAAAAAATAATCAAACAGGAGAAGCTAGGACATAAATAATATTGTTTATATTTTATAGGCACATCATCTCTCCTTTATTATTTGTTTGGTCACTTTTAATATTAGAGATGTTTGCGCTTTTTATTTATAAAAAATCGGACGGGTGAAATGTAAGATTCCTTTCACTCGTCCGATTTGATTATAGACTATTTAAGAAGTTAAGTTTTTAAGTTTAAAAGTTTGAAGGCTAATCCAATTAGCGTAGCTCCGACGATGTAATCGAATAGCGCTTTGGCTTTAGGATTATTAAACACTTTTTTTAGATACGTGAATACATAGCTACAAAGCGCAAACCATATAAATACGATTGATATAAATAGAGCTGATAAAAGTATAATTTTCATTGAGCCATCTTGTTTAGTGACAAATTGAGGTAATATACTAATGTAAAATAAAATCGCTTTAGGGTTTAACATTGTACTCATAAATCCTTGGTTGAAGGAAAGAAAAAGCTTTGTTTGATGCTGTGATTTTCTTTCATTTGGTATATGTATACTTTTTCTCGCATTCATTATGGTTTTAACGCCTAAGTATGCGATATACATTGCACCTAAAATCTTTATTGTTGTGAATACGTAGTAGGAACTAGATAATATAAAAATTAATCCTAAAGCTGCTATAAAAGAATACATTACATGCGCCGTTGATATGCCCAAGCTGGCCATCACTCCATTTTTAGTACTTCCTGACATAGTTTGATTTATAACTATAAAAAAGTCAGGACCAGGAATTAATATTATTAATAAAGAAATAAACAAAAAATTGAGTATATTTTCCATAAGTACACCCCTTTTCTTAGCTGTAAAATAAGCGTTTATTCAGTTTCTTCTTTTCCTCATAATAAGAAACATTCTTCAATTTAAAAACCCACTCTTAAAATGAATATTTTCATATTATGTATGTAGTTGCTATAAAAACTTTTGCAAGGACATCCTCACTTCTTATTATGGGTTTGGTTACTTTTAATATTTGAGAGGTTTGCGCTTTTTATTTATAGAGAATCGGACGGGTGAAATGTAAGATTCCTTTCACTCGTCCGATTTGATTATAGACTTTTACTTTAATTCATTTAAATAACTGCGACCATACTCTGGTGCTTTGACACCAAAGTTATCCGCAATCGTGGCGCCAATAGAACTGAACGTTGTATCAGTTTCTAATGCACGGCCTTCTTTAAATTTCGGACTATACCATAACACTGGAATATATTCGCGTGTATGGTCTGTACCTTCTGCCGTTGGGTCGTTGCCGTGGTCTGCTGTAATGATTAATAAATCATCTTCACGCATGTGGCCAAATAGTTCAGGTAAGCGATCATCAAAATCTTTTATCGCTTGGGCGTAACCTGGTTTGTCACGACGATGACCATATAATGCGTCAAAATCGACTAAGTTTAAAAAGCTTAAACCTTTAAAGTCTTTTTGGACGATTTTCATTAATTGGTCCATGCCGTCCATGTTACTTTTCGTACGGACAGCTTCAGTGACCCCTTCGCCATCATAGATGTCATTAATTTTACCAATCGCAATAACGTCATAACCGTCATCTTTCAAAGCATTCATGACCGTCGCGCCAAATGGTTTTAACGCATAGTCATGACGGTTACTTGTACGCGTAAAGTTTCCTGGCTCACCCACGTATGGGCGTGCGATAATACGACCGATTAAATATTTCGGATCTTTTGTGAGTTCACGCACTTTTTCACAAATGTCATACAGTTCTTCTAAAGGAATGATATCTTCGTGTGCTGCGATTTGAAGCACAGGGTCTGCCGACGTATAGACAATTAAGTCTCCTGTCTTCATTTGATGTTCGCCCCACTCATCGATAATTTGTGTACCGGATGCTGGGCGGTTTGCGACCACTTTACGACCTGTCATCGCTTCAATCTCTTGAATGAGTTCCTCTGGAAAACCGTCTGGGTACACTTTAAACGGCTGCATGATATTTAAGCCCATCATTTCCCAGTGGCCAGTCATCGTATCCTTACCGACAGACGCTTCGCTTAATTTATGATAGTACGCCATCGGATGGTCTACCCGGTCGATGACCGGTAAGTCATCAATGTT
>NZ_PPQF01000108.1 GCF_002901865.1 Staphylococcus agnetis | reverse complement strand
GAGGCCACACCTGTTCCCATGCCGAACACAGAAGTTAAGCTCTTTAGCGCCGATGGTAGTCGGACTTACGTTCCGCGAGAGTAGGACGTTGCCAAGCATAAGATTAATCCACAGTAGCTCAGTGGTAGAGCTATCGGCTGTTAACCGATCGGTCGTAGGTTCGAGTCCTACCTGTGGAGCCATGGCCCCTTGGTCAAGCGGTTAAGACACCGCCCTTTCACGGCGGTAACACGGGTTCGAGTCCCGTAGGGGTCAT
>NZ_PPQF01000107.1 GCF_002901865.1 Staphylococcus agnetis | reverse complement strand
ATTTATACACAATTAAACATTCAATCGCTATTATAACTATGTTTGATTTATAAAATCCTTAATATGATAAATGAGTCCTTCATAATAAGCGTGCTTTGTGACTTCAAATTCTGAAGTCATCGATGGATCGGTACTATTGCACATTACAAATCGATTGTGTAAAAATCTTAAAAATTCCCTATCATTCCCACTATCCCCAAAACCTAAGACTTGTGATTTGGGGATATCATGAAGTGACATTAAAAATTGTGCCGCATATTTCTTACCCGCTTGCTGTGGTAAAAAATCTACATCGTATGCATTCTCAGGGTCTCCCGCACGAGGATTACAGCGGTTATACTTCACTACATAACGTTGATCACTTGCCATTGAGATTAAGTCATTTAATATACGCTGATCTTCCGCTTCGTCTCCTTGCATTTTAAAATAGTAATTATAATGCGTATCGTAAGGTTGAAACTCTTTTTGAGGCTGAAATGAAACATGGTATTTATGAGAAATCGTCGATATTAATTGTTGAATTTCAGATAATTCGAACGTACCGTCTAAAACTTGCTTTTGATACGTTTCATTAATTACATATCTTTTGCCATTCCATGTATAAAGTTTAGAACTTAAATCTGTCGCAATATAATGCGGTTTAAAAGTCATACCTGTTTTTGTCATTTTTGAAAGCACACTTGCTAAAGCACTTCCAGTTAAAATCGCCACGATAACCTTTTCTTTTGATAATTGTGTTAATAACTCTTCCAAATCTTTCATATCTTCAATATCACTAGAAGTTGGTTGATGTTTATAATATGTTTCATCGAAGTCAAATAACAATAATTTTCGAGTCATGGTACCCTCCACTTTTTCATAATCATAGCTTGCAATTATTGACGCATTTTCCAAAAGAATAAACTATCAATCGTCACCTGTAATTACGTTGCACTTTTTCATTTTGACTACCACTCTTTAAAATTACCTTCGTCTCTAAGTTGATTTAATCGAGTTGTAACTTCATCCATAAATGCTTTTCGATTTAAATCACATTTGAATGTTTCTCCAATAAAAATATCTACGAAGAACGGCACTAGTATAAAACTGTCTTTGGGTAGTGCCTTTCCTAATCCATGCATAAAGATGGGTTGAATGGGTACATCTGGACGCTCACGCATTAAATAATAAATGCCAGACTTATATTTGGATAACTTTTCAGGTTCTCCGCGTGATCCTTCTGGATAGAGAATGATGATGCCATTTTGATCTAATTCATCTAAAATGGGTTGAAACATGCCTGTAAAATCACGGGTCATTTTTCGTTCAATCGGAATAATATTCATCACCTTCGTTGAAAACCATTTTAAAAATGCATTTTTCATAAAATAGTCCCCTGCTGCAACCGGCCGTACATGTTTGAAACTGTCCCCTCTAAATAAACTCATCAAAACTAACGTATCTAAATGACTATTATGATTTGCGATTACCACAAGCGGACCTTGTTTTTTTAAACGCTCGTAATTTCGTATATTAAGTCCTAATACGATAAAAACGATAGGACGTACGATCAGTGTAAATAATACATTTCTCATCTCCTACGCCCCCTTTCTTAAAAATAAAAGAACCTTGTAAAATGGAAAAACAGTGGTGCAGTATACGTTAAAGAATCCACACGGTCTAAAACACCGCCATGACCAGGAATCGCTTGAGATGTATCTTTAATATTTAAATCACGTTTTAATGCTGAGATATTCACATCACCTATAAACCCACTTATGCTTATATATACACCTGCCACAAGCATTCCGAGTAGCGAAAATGGTGTCAATAACGGTCCTAAAATCGTCGCAAGTATTGTCGTTAAAATGACGCCACCAATAAATCCTGCCCATGTTTTATTCGGACTGACTTTAGGAATAATTTTACGCTTCCCAAATAATTTACCAGAGATATATTGAAATACGTCATTCGCTTGCGTCAAAATGACTAAAAATAATACTAGACTTGCCCCAGAAACGGTACTATCCAAACCTGGTAATACGATAAGATATGCCAAATGACTTAGACCAAATACAAAGAACATAATCCCCCATTGTATCGTGGCCATAGAATGTAAAAAGCCTTTTGTTTCACCCACTATAAGTGCTTGAATCGGTATTAACAAGAAGATATATACAGGAATAAAAATGATGAAAAAGCCATACAATCCATTATAAATTAGAATAAATTGCACAGGTATCGTTAAATAAGCCCATAAATAGACCAGTCTGTGACTGCGATTCGTTGGAATCAAAGAAAAATATTCTTTTAATGCGATAAAACATAAAAACGCCATAAAGACTAATGATACGGTTTTATGTATCACTAATGCTAACGAGAAGATGATACACATCACCCACCAAGACTTAATACGCATCCATATATTTTGGGTGACGTCACTTGGGCTTTTTCTAAGTAAAATTTGACTAATGATGGTAGAAATTACGAGTACCACAAAAAGGCCAATAAGTACAATCATCATTTCATAAGAAAGTTTATTGAGGTTCATATGTTGCTCCTTTCAATCCATTTGATACACGTTTATAGATATTCACTAAAATGAGTAACGTTGCGATATATAAGATGATGTGCATCAACGGTAGTACAGGAACATTGACTGCGATTAAAAATGATAATAAGCCAATTAAAAAGGCACGATCACTTTTCCCCATCGGTCCATCATATCGTCTCTTAGACCCAATCACTTGAACTAAACTGCCTGCCATTTCACTAATCACCGCAAATCCAATAAACATTATCACAGATATCCCTTTATCGTGCACGACAAAAACAAAGGGTAAAAATAAAGCTAAATCACTGACGACATCCCCTAACTCATTGAGCAACATACCAAGATTAGATTTCATATGATATTTCGATGCCATAACGCCATCTACCGCATTCAACGCCATTCTGACGAACATTACGATTGGTACTAACAGATAAATCCAACGCTGTTCATTTAAAGCCGCTATGAGTCCTCCAGTTAAAATAGAGAGTATTAAGGCACTCAACGTGACTTGATTCGGTGTGATGCCTTTTTTTCTCAAAGTATCAACAATAGGCATCAATAATTGTTGAAATTTTGGTTTTAACTCATAAATACTAATCATCAAAGCACCTCATATAAAAAATATTGTATTCTATGCAATTATACACTTATTCAATTACATTGACAAAAACGTTTTATGCTAAAATAGTCTTATTAAATAATTTGAGGTGAACATTTTGGCGTTATTAGCGATACTTTGGGGATTTTCAGAAGCAACACTCTTTTTTATAATTCCAGATGTTTTATTAACATTTGTTGCAATCACATATCAACGTAAACGTGTCGTTGTAAAAGTCGTAATGAGCGCGTTATTAGGTGCACTAATTGGTGGCGCTTGTGTATATTTTGCATCACTCCATAATGACAAACTAACCTTAAATATGTTGCTGAATGTGCCTTCTGTTCAAACGTATATGGTAGATCATGTCATCACTACAATGAATGATAACCCAGCATATGCTTTAATCACTGGTCCTTTATTCGGGGTGCCTTATAAATTATTCGCCTTTATCGCACCACAGCATTTAAATATTATTACATTCTTACTAATTTCAATTCCTGCGAGACTCGTTCGATTTATCATTGTTACAAGTCTTGCATATGTTTTATCACATTATGTATTTAAATGGCTTCAATATCGATACAAAATCTTGATTTGGCTTATCGTATGGATCATCGTTTATGCGATTTACTTTGGTATTCATGGTTTTTAAATCAAAACCACCCGTGTGAACGGGTGGTTTGTTCTGCGGCTGAAAGTCTCTGTTACTGACTAGCCCTTGTAAGGGCACTGAAAAGATCAGCCAACTGTACTACTTTCTCAGCGCCCCTTAAAAGAGTCCTGTTTTTTTCTCAACTTTTTATTCTCTTCCCCTGTAAATGGGTCGATATATTCCATCATTGTGAGTTGTTCTGCAACGACATCCTCTTGTAATTGGTTTCGAATATAATCTTCTATCACCTTTTTACTTCTTCCTACTGTATCTACATAAAATCCTTTACACCAAAATTTTCTATTAGCATATTTATATTTCAAATGCGCAAGTTTATCGAAAATCATTAAGTTGCTCTTACCTTTTAAATATCCAACAAACTGAGAGACACTTAGTTTTGACGGTATACTCACAAGCATATGAATATGATCTTTACATGCTTCTGCTTCTATAATTTCAACACCTTTTCTTTCACATAATTGTCTTAAAATTATGCCGATATCTCTTTTTAATTTTTCATATATTATTTGTCTTCTATATTTTGGTGCGAAAACTATGTGATACTTACAATTCCATTTTGTATGTGCTAAACTGTTTGTGTCGTTAGACATTATG
>NZ_PPQF01000106.1 GCF_002901865.1 Staphylococcus agnetis | reverse complement strand
GCAGCACCCGCAGCAACTTTTTTACCATTGTGCTTTTGAAGGTCGTCATGTTTAGGATCACGATGTGCATCTTCTTGAGAACGTGAATTGACGTCATTTTGATTGTGACGTTGTGCCTCTTTTTTATCATGATGATGTTTAGCAGCAGCGCCGGCTACACCCGCAGCGGCAGCACCCGCAGCACCCGCAGCAACTTTTTTACCATTGTGCTTTTGAAGGTCGTCATGTTTAGGATCACGATGTGCATCTTCTTGAGAACGTGAATTGACGTCATT
>NZ_PPQF01000105.1 GCF_002901865.1 Staphylococcus agnetis | reverse complement strand
GTAAGAAGAGCGCTTCTAGAAAATCGAGAATTTATCGGTACTAGCAATGCATTCAACCGCATAAACGTAGCGTTTGATGAACTTTCAGGTTACATGTATGAAAGGTTTCATCATCTAGGAGGCTTGCCAGAGAATTATCATGGACATGATAACAGATAGCAGACCATCATAAGAGGTGTCATACATTGATATGGCGCCTTTTTTGTTGCGTT
>NZ_PPQF01000104.1 GCF_002901865.1 Staphylococcus agnetis | reverse complement strand
GATAATTTTTTGTTTCAAGCTTTTCGCTTGTCACTCGGTTTTGCTTGGTAAAATCTATACTTACTTATCTAGTTTTCAATGTACAAAATAAATGGTGGAGACTAGCGGGATCGAACCGCTGACCTCCTGCGTGCAAAGCAGGCGCTCTCCCAGCTGAGCTAAGCCCCCAAAAAATATTTAAATGGTGGGCCTAAGTGGACTCGAACCACCGACCTCACGCTTATCAGGCGTGCGCTCTAACCAGCTGAGCTATAGGCCCCTGTTAAACAACCATTCAAAACTGAATACAATATGTCTTCGTTATTCCTTATCGCCTTAGGCGATATTCCGTATATTATCCTTAGAAAGGAGGTGATCCAGCCGCACCTTCCGATACGGCTACCTTGTTACGACTTC
>NZ_PPQF01000103.1 GCF_002901865.1 Staphylococcus agnetis | reverse complement strand
GGAATAATTCTGAGACAACTATGTGAAAGAAAAGGTGTTGAAATCATAGAAGCTGAAGCATGTAAAGATCATATTCATATGCTTGTGAGTATACCTCCCAAACTAAGTGTTTCTCAATTTGTAGGATATTTAAAAGGTAAGAGTAGCTTAATGATTTTTGATAAACATGCACATTTGAAATATAAATATGGTAATAGGAAGTT
>NZ_PPQF01000102.1 GCF_002901865.1 Staphylococcus agnetis | reverse complement strand
GATAATTTTTTGTTTCAAGCTTTTCGCTTGTCACTCGGTTTTGCTTGGTAAAATCTATACTTACTTATCTAGTTTTCAATGTACAAAATAAATGGTGGGCCTAAGTGGACTCGAACCACCGACCTCACGCTTATCAGGCGTGCGCTCTAACCAGCTGAGCTATAGGCCCATAATATGAATTCTCAATAAATGAGCATTCAAAACTGAATACAATATGTCATCCGTTATTCCTTATCGCCTTAGGCGATATTCCGTATATTATCCTTAGAAAGGAGGTGATCCAGC
>NZ_PPQF01000101.1 GCF_002901865.1 Staphylococcus agnetis | reverse complement strand
GAATTGTTGCTGTACTTGTAACAATTTTTACTGGATTATATTCATTCCAAGGTTTGTTAGAATTAATTGGTAAATAAATGATTAACTTATGTTACTCATACGTAAACGCTCTTTAAAGTTTTAATTCATTCAACTTTAAAGAGCGCTTTTTTATTGCCATATTTAAGCGCATTACAACCTATTTTTTATTCTCAATACAACGGCCATTATGATAAAATTGACTTCGAATATAGACAACATCTAGGAGGAAAAGTATGATTGGAATCATTGGAGCAATGGAAGAAGAAGTTGCCATCTTAAAGTCACAAATGAGTGATGTCGAGACATTAAAAATTGCGCATACCCTTTTCTATAAAGGGAAGTTAAATAATACAAATGTAGTTTTAATTCAAAGTGGTATTGGAAAAGTAAATGTAGCCATTTCAACGACTTTATTAATTCAACAATTTAAACCTGAACTGATTATCAATACCGGTTCAGCAGGTGGTCTGCAACCAGGATTATCTTTAGGAGACGTTGTGGTAAGCACAAGTGTTACATACCATGATGCAGACGCGCGTGCATTTGGTTATGCAATGGGTCAAATACCTGGGATGCCCGAATCATATGTTGCTGATAAAACATTGATTCATCATGTTAATGACGTTCTAAATACGTTAGAACAACCTGTGAGAGAAGGCATGATCGTATCTGGAGATAGTTTTATAGGAACTGAACAACAGCGCGCAGTTATTCTTAAACATTTTCCAAATGCCATGGCGGCTGAAATGGAAGCTGCGGCAATTGCGCAAACGTGTTATCAGTTTAACGTACCATTTATTGTGACCCGAGCGATTTCAGATTTAGCTGATGGTGTTGCAGGTATGACGTTTGAAGCATTTTTAAAAGTTGCCTCAAAATCATCCAGCCAAATGGTCATTGCTTTAATTCAAAAACTCAATCAATAATAAATATTCATTTTATTGAAGTTATGCTATAATTGTACGAATGAATTTTAAATTTGGAGGATTACGATGGGTATCATTAGTCGCTTATTTTTACCGAATCAATATGTTAAATCAATATATGAAATCGACTTCGATAAATTAAAAGAAAGAAATATTAAAGGCGTAATTACAGATTTGGATAATACGTTAGTAGGTTGGGATGAAGCAGACCCAACACCTGGTGTAGAAGCATGGTTTAAAGGACTAAGCGATCACAATATAAAAGTAACAATCGTTTCTAATAATAATGAAGCACGGGTAAAATCTTTTTCTAAAAATTTAGATGTTGATTACATCTTTAAAGCCCGAAAACCATTAGGAAAATCTCTTATTAAAGCTACTAAACAAATGGGACTTAATAAGGATGAAGTGGTCATTATTGGGGATCAAATGCTCACAGATGTATTTGGTGGAAATCATAATGGATTGTACACAATTATGGTTGTCCCAGTTAAAAATTCTGATGGCTTTGCTACTAAACTCAACAGAATGATTGAACGTCGTTTATTAAATTACTTTAAAAGAAAAGGATATATTAATTGGGAGGAATAACATTTGACTGATGATTTAAAATGTATCGGATGTGGTGCTACACTACAATCAGAAGATAAAGACAAGCCAGGATATGTTCCTGAATCTAGTCTTTACAAAGAAGACGTGATATGTCGTCGCTGTTTTAGATTAAAGCACTACAATGAAGTGCAAGATGTTGGTATGGATAGCGATGACTTTTTAACTTTATTAAATAAATTATCTGATAAAAAAGGTATAGTTGTAAATTTAGTCGATGTTTTTGATTTAGAAGGCTCTTTTATTCATGCAATTAAACGCATTGTGGGAAATAAGAAGATTATTTTAGCCGCAAATAAAATTGACTTATTACCTAAACAAATTAATAAACGTCGTGTGACAGAATGGTTAAGACAATCCGCTAAAAATTACGGATTATATGCAGATGATGTAGTGTTAATTTCAGCAATGAAAAATTACGGTATCGAAGCACTTATGACATCTATTGAAAAACATCGAAATGGTGAAGATGTTTATATTGTTGGAACAACAAATGTTGGAAAATCCACGCTTATTAATAAATTAATAGAGCATAGTGTTGGAGAAAAAGATGTAGTCACTACGTCTCGAATACCTGGTACAACACTTGATATGATCGATATTCCTATCGATGAAAACAGTGATATGTATGATACACCAGGAATTATACAAGCACATCAAATGACACATTTAGTTACACCAAAAGAGTTAAATATCATTATGCCTAAAAAAGAAATTAAGCAACGTGTATATCAGCTTAACGAAGGACAAACGTTATTTTTTGGTGGACTCGCTCGTATTGATTATATTAAAGGTGGTAAACGGCCACTCATCTGTTATTTTTCAAACGAATTAAATATCCACCGAACAAAAACATCTAATGCAGATCGTTTATGGCACGAACAACTAGGGGATTTGCTGTCACCACCATCAGATGCGTCAATGTTCCAATTAGATGAATTAAAAACTGTAACTCATTCAACGAATACTGAAAAACAGGACGTAATGATTTCTGGTTTAGGATTTATAACAATTGACAAAGGTGCAACGTTTAGTGTGAGGGTGCCAAAATCAGTAGATGTCACATTAAGACCATCAATTATGTAGGAAGTGTTTAAATGAAATTTGCAGTAATCGGTCATCCAATTCAACACTCATTGTCACCATTGATGCATCACGCAAATTTTCAATCTTTAAATATGGATGCTGAATATGAAGCGCTCAATATTCCAGTAGAACATTTTCACCATGTTAAAGATATCATTAATAGTCGTCAACTGAATGGATTTAATGTAACGATTCCTCATAAAGAACGTATTATTCCATATTTAGATGTGTTATCAGATGAAGCGAAAGAAATGGGTGCCGTAAATACGGTAGTCGTTAAAGATGATAAGTGGATAGGTTATAATACTGATGGTATTGGCTTTGTTAAAGGATTGGAATCCTATTATGGCGAATTAAAAAAAGCTAAAATCCTCATTTTAGGTGCTGGAGGGGCTAGTAAAGGAATTGCATATCAATTAAAACAACGAACAAGTTATCCTATTTATGTTGCGAATAGAACAATGGCACGCTTTGATTCATGGTCATTTGAAATCAATGCTATTCCGTTAGAAGACGTGAATACTATTGCGTCACAATTCGACATCATCATAAATACAACACCACTTGGTATGGGTCAATCTCATGAAAGTATTATGACATTGAAAAACCTAAAGCCTAACGCACTTGTAGCAGATATTATATATACACCTCTCATTACACCATTTTTAGCTACTGCACGCCAAAATGGTTATGATATTTACAATGGTTTAGACATGTTTGTATATCAAGGTGCGGAAAGTTTTAATATTTGGACGCAAAGAAAAGCTGATATAGAAGCAATGAAAACAGCAGTATTAACTAAATTAAACTCAAAGTAGGAGGAAATTATGACTTTAACAGGGAAACAAAAACGTTTTTTACGCAGTGAAGCCCACCACATTGATCCTATTTTTCAAATTGGGAAATCTGGTATTAATGAAAATATGGTTGAACAAATTAAAGATGCGTTAGAAAAGCGTGAATTAATTAAAGTACACATTTTACAAAATAATTTTGATGATAAAGGCGATCTTGCAGAATCATTAAGTAGCGCGACTGATAGCCACCTAGTTCAACAAATTGGATCTATGATTGTTTTATATAAAACATCAACGAACCATAAAAAAATTGAGTTGCCTTAATTATGGAAAAAATCGTCATATACGGTGGACAATTCAATCCCATTCATAGTGCGCATGAGATGGTGGCAACCATGGTAAATGAAGCAATAGCACCTGATATTTTCTACTTTTTACCAAGTTACAAATCACCTTTAAAGGTGCATACAGATATTATTGACGTCAAACATCGTATTGAAATGATTCAATGTGTGATTAAAAATTTAGGTTTTGGCACCATAAGGTATGATGAACTCGAGCGTAAAGGGGATAGCTATACGTATGATACATTAAAAATAGTACAAGAAGCACACCCGAGTGCAAAATTGTATTTTGTCATTGGTACTGATCAATATGAACAACTTGCTCAATGGTATAAAATCGATATGTTGCGTTCTTTTGTTACTTTTATCGTCGTTAATCGGCAACCTAAAGCCGTTATCAATGATGAGAGCATCATACAAGTTAATATGCCTGAAATGGCCATCAGCTCCACAGAAATACGTGAGCGTCGTAAACGTGGACAGACAATTCATATGTGGGTACCACTCAATGTGGAACATTATATTATGAAGGAGGATTTATATGGATAAATCTTTCGCTATAGAATTAGTTGAACAAAAATTACCGAAGAAACGGTTTGAACATTCTATGCGCGTTGCTGAAACTGCCGTTAAATTAGCTGAAATTTATGAAGGGGATACAAATAAAGCTGAATTGGCGGGTATTTTACATGATTTCTGTAAATATGATGATTTAGGCTCGATGTATCAAAAAGTGACACGCTATGAATTGGATTCCACTTTATTAAGCTATGGTTCTGAAATATTACACGGGCCCGTTTGTGCAGCCATTATGAAGCATCAATATCATCTTAATGATGAAGATGTTCTATTAGCCATTGCACACCATACAACCGGGCGTCAACAAATGACTAAAAATGAAAAAATCGTTTTTATTGCGGACTATATAGAGCCTGGACGTACAACTAAGGGCGTAGAAGATATTCGCGAAATGGTATTGAGTGGAAAAGGCTTAGATAAGACGATTTATGAAATTTCTAAACGTACTGTTTTATATCTCGTTGAAAAAGATGTTAATGTATATCAAGCAACGATAGATTGCTTGAATTATTATAATTTTAACGATTCTAAATAAAGGATGATTAAATGAACGCTTATGAACTTTTAACTTACGCTGTTGAAGCAGCTGGCGATAAAAAAGCAGAAAATATAATTGCTTTAAATATGCAAGAGATTTCAGATATTGCTGATTATTTTGTAGTCTGTCACGGAAATAATGAAAGACAAGTTCAAGCAATAGCTAAAGCTGTAAAAGATGTTGCAGAGTCACATCAAATAACAGTGAAGCGAATGGAAGGATATCAAGAAGCAAAATGGATATTAGTTGATTTAGGTGATGTCGTTGTGCATGTCTTTTATAGAGATGAACGTTTACATTACAATCTTGAAAAATTATATCATGATGCTGAAATGTACCGATATGATGAGGTCGTTCACGCATAATGGCATATCAAAACTTAAGTGAATTTTACGATACGCTCACAGAGGATCAACCTTATCAAGATTGGGTTAACGTATTAGAGCAATTGACTGCATCGATGCAAATAAACAATTTATTAGATATTGGATGTGGCACAGGTACTTTAACTTGCTTATTTTCAAAGATTGCTAAAAATGTGACTGGCATGGATTTAAGCGATGAGATGATTGAGAAAGCAAAATTAAAGTCTGACAAGATTACATGGTTAAAAGGGGATATGTCGAATTTTAATCTAAATCAAAAATTTGATGTAATTACAATTTGTTGTGACTCACTTAATTATTTAACTACAGAAGATGCTGTTATGAACACATTTAATCATGTATACCATCATCTGAATGAGCATGGACTTCTAATGTTTGATGTTCACACCGCTCACAAAATGGAAACACAATTCAATCATCAAACTTATATAGATGATAGAGATGACCTCACACTACTATGGCAAGCTACACCAGGAGATGATCCTTTAAGTGTATGGCATGATTTAACATTTTTTAGTTTGAACGAAGACGGTACCTATAGTAGAACTGACGAATCACAATATCAACGCACCCTTGAAAAACCGCTATATGATGAGATGTTGAAAATCGTCGGCTTTAAAAACATTCAATCTTTTTATGATTTTGATATAACTAATCAATCTTCCCATAGTGATCGCTTGTTTTTCGTAGCAACTAAATAAAGTAATTTACCCCTTTCATGCGAGTAATAATGTGAAAGGGGATTTTTCTATGTATGAACAAATTCAACAGCGATTGAAGGAACCTAAATATTATGTCACTGTACTCATACTTTTATTTTTAATTGCTTTGGCAATGATACTTTATATGAATCATTCAACAAATGAAGTAAGTAGTCCATCACCTGTAAATGAAATGAATCAAAGCGAGCTAATGAGTCAACAAGCATCAACGCCTAAACAAGATACACCTCCTATTACAGATATCATAGTGGATATTAAGGGAGCTGTTATGCACCCAAGAACTTATACAATGAAATCGAATCAAAGGGTGGATGATTTACTAAAAAAAGCCGGTGTACTTCATAATGCTGACGTTTCACAAATCAATTTAGCCGAAAAACTAATGGATCAAAAAATGATTTATGTCCCATTTAAAGGCGAAAAATCAACGATGCAACAAGCACAAAATATGACAAGTGCCACAACTGAATCAGATATAAAGCCTATCAACCTCAATTTAGCCCAGTCTTCCGACTTAACCGAAATACCAGGAATAGGACCTTCAAAAGCTGAATTGATTATAAATTATAGAGAAGAAAAAGGGGGTTTTAAAACTGTTGAAGAATTAAAAGAAGTAAAGGGAATTGGAGAAAAAACATTCGAGAAATTAAAACCATATTTCGTGGTGTAATTTTGTCTAACTTCTATTTTTTAAAATCATGTGTATCATTATATAATGTATAATGCT
>NZ_PPQF01000100.1 GCF_002901865.1 Staphylococcus agnetis | reverse complement strand
TGAGCATGAAATGAAAAAGCCAGCGCCTTTAGACGCTAGCCGGTAAAGCGGGCTTATAGCCCAAGAGCAAACCACCCGTTTTACGGGTGGTCCTGATTGAGTAAATATTGAGGACATACAATCTTAAAGTTTACTCCGCTTCTTTAATATCTTCTAATATATTTTCAAAGTCTATATCTTTCTCTAAAAAAGAAGAGGTTGTAGGAAGGATTTGGTGAAATTGTGTACAATTTTGGATTTCAACGCGTACATTTATCGTTTCAAAGTCTAGAACATGAACTAAAAATGTCTGATCTTGTGATAAAAAATGCGCGTGAAAACCGCCTGAACCTACACCATGGTAATAGTCTGGTGTATAAAATGCGATAATCGTACCTTCTACTTGATTGCATTGATATTCAGGTTGTTGACGTGCGGATTCAACTAACTTTCTATACGGTGGATCTTGCTTTGGCATGACACGCCCATGCATGTGTTTAAAACGACCACTGATTTTAACAACTGAAAATAAATTTTTACTCCGCATCATTTGACGAATTTTCTCATACAGCGTTTTTTCATTATCTTGTTGACTATGAAATGTTGAGTCGGCATGAAAATCAACCATATTAGCGTAAGGAAGGCGTGCATCATCCGCTAAAATGCGTACTTTTTCATCTGTAGCACTAATGTGATACGCGATACCATCTTGTATCATCACTTCTCCATCACCACCTTCTAACGTCCCAATTCCATAATTGCCATAGCGTAACATCTCACCGATAGAAGTTGTTCCCTCGAGTGCACCTGTCATAATTACACCTAATGTACCGTGTTGATAAATCGTATGTGAAAGCATACAAAGACACCCCTTCAAAGTTTCATTTATTTTATTATACCTCTATTTAAATTCCTATTTTTAAACAACTTGTGTCATTTCAACATTTTATGAGATCATTTATAATAAAATTAATGTTTTGAAAAAGGGGCTGTATGTCAATGAAAAAACAAATTCCAGTTGTGGGTGCAATTATTTTTAATCAAAATCAAGTGTTATGCGCTCAGAGAAGCGAAACGATGAGTTTACCACTTATGTGGGAATTTCCAGGTGGTAAAATTGAAGATGGTGAAAGTGACATCGATGCTTTGAAACGTGAAATTCGTGAAGAAATGAAATGTGATTTAGAAGTGGGCGAAAAAGTAACTACAACGACGTATGAATATGATTTTGCGATTATTCAACTTACAACTTATCGTTGTAAATTGAAGTCTCAATTGCCTATCTTAACAGAACATCAAGCGATTAAGTGGTTGAATAAAAAAGACTTGAAAGTGTTAAATTGGGCACCGGCTGACATTCCAGCTGTAGACTTGATAGTGAATGAGGGATAGTCATGGAACATCTTATACGTGATATTACGCAATCACTACATAAAGGATTTATTGATCGCTCTTCAGAGCACCTTGGCAACTTTATGCCTAAACTACTTATTAATAATCGTGAACAAAACGTACTTGCCACAATTATTGATGAATTACATAAATGTAAAAGCTTTTCTATTTCAGTGGCATTTATTACTGAAAGTGGTCTAGCGAGTCTAAAAGCACATTTATATGAGTTAAAGCAACGTGGTATAACGGGACGTATTTTAACGTCTAATTATTTATCATTTAATAACCCAAAAATGTACCAGGAATTATTAAAATTAGAAAATGTTGAAGTTCGTGTAACGAATGTAAGTGGTTTTCATGCGAAAGGTTATATATTTGATCATGATTATCATACGTCGCTTATCATTGGAAGTTCTAATTTGACTTCCAACGCATTAAAAGTGAATTATGAACATAACATTTTATTATCTTCGCACCGTAATGGTGATATTGTTTATAAAGTGAAACAACAATTTGATCAATTATGGGAAGAAAGTGAACCTTTATCACATGAATGGATAGAAACATATCAAATGATATATCAGCCTAAACCATTTAAACGATTATTAGAAGTTGAGAAAGCACAGTTAGATATACAACAAAAGTTAAAACATGCGCAAACCATAGTGCCGAATATGATGCAGCGTGAGGCTTTGAAATCACTAAGTGAAATTAGGGCGCGAGGAGAAGAACGAGCACTTATTGTCTCAGCAACTGGTACTGGGAAAACCATTATGTCAGCATTAGACGTCCGTGCATATCAACCTCAACAATTTTTATTTATTGTTCACAATGAGGGGATACTACGTAGAGCGATGGAAGACTACCAAAAAGTGTTAGCTGATGAACCGGAATCAGCATTCGGGCTTTTGACAGGAAATCAAAAGAATTTAGGTGCAAAGTATGTATTTGCGACGATACAGACGGTTTCAAAGCCAGAGGTATTCGAGCACATCGCTCCGAAACATTTTGAATATATTGTATTTGATGAAGCACACCGTGCAGCTGCTGGTTCTTATCAACGTGTCTTTGATTATTTTAAGCCTAAATTTATGTTAGGGATGACAGCGACGCCTGAGCGAAATGATACACTTAATGTGTTTGAAGCATTTCACTATAATGTCGCATATGAAATACGATTACAAGAAGCTCTTGAGAATGATATACTCTGCCCATTTCATTATTTTGGAGTAACTGATTATATAGCGAATGGTGTCACAATTGATGATACAGAATCCCTTCAAAAGCTCACATCTGATTCACGACTGAACCATGTACTTGAAAAAACAAATTATTATGGATATTCAGGAACTGAGTTGAAAGGGTTAATTTTTGTAAGTCGAAAAGATGAGGCATATGAACTTGCATCAAAGTTGTCTCAACGTGGTATTCCCTCCATTGCGCTTACGGGTGAAGATAAACAGGTAAGACGTTTAGAGGTGATTCAACAATTAAAGCAGGGTGAAATAAACTATATAATTACAGTTGATTTATTCAATGAAGGAATTGATATTCCAGAGGTCAATCAAGTCGTCATGTTAAGAGCAACTGCATCAAGTATCATTTTTGTTCAACAACTTGGTCGAGGGTTACGAAAAAGCAGTAACAAGGAATATGTAACGGTTATTGACTTTATAGGTAATTATAAAAATAATTATTTGATTCCTATCGCTTTATCAGGTAATCAGTCTCAAAACAAAGATACGTATCGAAAATTCTTAACCGACTCCGCGGTGTTGAATGGTGTTTCTACCATTAATTTTGAAGAAATCGCCAAAAAGAAAATTTATGAGTCTTTAAATGACGCTAAGCTAAACGCTATGACGAATTTAAAAGAAGCATATTTTAACGTGAAACAACGTATTGGGCACGTTCCACTCATGATGGATTTTGTAGATCAACATTCAATAGATCCATTAGTAATTACATCTAATTCTAGTGTCAAACATTATCATATGTTTTTAGAAAAATTAAAAGAAACAGAAGTTATTTTGACTGATAATGCATCAAAAAATTTAGTGTTTCTAACGCGAGAAGTAGCACCAGGTTTAAAAAGTGTTGAACATTATGTTTTATGGCGTTTATTAGAAGGAGAGGCGCGCATCAATGAACTTTGGGATTATGTATTAGAGTTTGACAATAGTATCACTTTAAATGATATTTATATGGCGTGTCGTATGTTAGATTTAAGTTTTTTTAGTAAAACAATTGATAAAACATATGGGAAGCCTTTGATTACTATAGACGAGGATGTTGTTTACTTATCTGATACGTTTAAAACACAACTTCAACATGAAAAATATAGAGATTATGTAGAAGATATTTTAAGGCTCGCTCAATATAATAATGAAATGTATCAAGATGGGCAAAGTGATTTGATTTTATATCAAAAATATTCACGTAAAGACTTTTTAAAAATTAAAAATTTTCTAAGTGACGAGTCTTCGACAGTTTATGGTTATAAAGTAAAAGAAGATATGATTCCTATATTTGTAACTTATCATAAACAAGATGATATAAGTGAAACGACGCAATATGAAGATGAATTTTTAAGTCAAAATGAGTTGAAATGGTTTACAAAATCAAATCGACGTATGATGGCGGAGGAAGTTCAAAAAATACTAAATCATCAAACAGCAAATAGAGAAATTTATATTTTTGTTAAAAAAGAAGACGCAGAAGGCACACAATTCTATTATTTAGGAACTGCTCATGTGATACCAGAAACGGCTGAACAAACAACAATGCCGAATGGTGCGCCAGTTGTTACGATGCATCTTACATTGAATACACCGGTACGTGATGATATTTATCGCTATTTAGTAGAAAATTAATGAGTATAAACGTAATAAGGCATGTAGGTAGCTATATTAGTCCTTATTACGTTTTTATTTTAGTAAATAAAACTATGATATATTTAATATAATCCAAATAAATGAGGTGAAGCGGATGGTTAAGATTAGGCGTAAAGCACTCAAAGATATTCCAGAAATCGCGAAAATCCATTACGTATCATATATACATACGTATAAAGGGATTTTGCCAGAAGCACATCTAGAGGATCAAACAGAAGCAGGTTATCTCAAGAAACATCAAATGTTTAATACAGATTGCCTTATAGCTGAAGTGGACCACCAAATTGTAGGTTTTATTATGTATGGCCCTTCAAAAGATGACGATTTAAATGATACTTTTGAAATTTATACGATTTATCTTTTGCCGGAATATCAACATAAAGGCATTGGAACAGAGTTAATGAAACATGCTGAAGATGATATGAAATCATATGTTAACAAGTGTTCACTTTGGGTCGTTGATATGAATTTTGATACCATTCAATTTTATGAAAAACATGGTTATCAATTTGATGGCGAAGAAATTGAAGATGAAGGATTTAGAGAACAACGTATGGTCAAAAAGTTATAGTATTTGAGGATGTGTGTGACATATTTTTAATGGGGTGACACATGAAAAGGATATTTTTGCCTTATGAGTGGTTGGCATTTATTCTTGGAACGATTATTTTAATGATTCTATGTTTAAACATGCTCCAAATCATTCAATTTAATTTATCGATAAAATTTATCTTGCAAGCGCTCATTATTTTGACTATAGGGGTTATTTCTATACGTACGAGAAAGTGGCTCGGCATTTTCTCGTTAATTGTTGGCGTTGTGCTGTTAATCATATCTTTTATCAGTTATTTGCAATAAGTACATTTACTTCACGAATGATGTAGATGTGCTTTTTTATTTCAACATTTACATTCAATGAGTGGGATGATTGATCAATAAGGACGTGTCCATCATCGTTGCCGTTAAACATAACAATGTAATCTAAAATAATTGAGAAATAGCCAAGATTAAAAATAAAATTTTTGTCGTGAATATCACGCAATAAGTAACAATCGATTATACAAGAATCGTTTTGTGTAAAGTGTATTTTTGTTAAAAGTATGCTTCTGATTTTCACTTAAAATGTCATTTTTAAAATGCAGTAACATAGTAAGTCTATAAA
>NZ_PPQF01000099.1 GCF_002901865.1 Staphylococcus agnetis | reverse complement strand
ATGGTTGATGCCGGTGCGACACGTATTGGTGCGAGTGCAGGTGTTCAAATTATGCAAGGTTTAGAATCCGATTCAGACTACTAAGCAAGCATCAGACAGAAGGAGGGGGTTACAATGGCAACATTTAACCGCGTACATTTAATCGTGATGGACTCAGTGGGGATTGGTGAAGCGCCAGATGCCCACAAATTTGGAGACGAAGGGTCTCATACACTCCGTCACACATTAGAAGGTTTTGACCAAACATTACCTAACTTACAACAACTGGGTCTAGGTAACATTGATGACTTACCGGTCATCGACCGGGTAGACCATCCGATGGCGTACTATCATAAATTAAGCGAAGCGTC
>NZ_PPQF01000010.1 GCF_002901865.1 Staphylococcus agnetis | reverse complement strand
ATTCATGTTTTATTACCTACTCAAACCCTTACTCTCACTCAAACTGTCTATACAAGAATGCAATATTTTTATAAATCATCAATTATTTTTTTGTTATTTGGAATTAAAAAATAATTGTATTCACACAATCATTTGATATAATGATTTAAGCATTGCTCTTTTGATTAATTTTATTATTTTTAATTCTAATTCTTTTAAATGCTATAAACATTATTGAGCATAATCATATTGACTTAACAATGAATGCATTTAATCAAACTATTTACTCACTAAGGGGGATTTCATGAAAAAATTAGATTTTTTACCAAACACACAAAATAAGTACGGTATTCGAAAGTTCACTGTTGGCACAGCTTCAATTTTATTAGGAACTTTATTATTCATTGGAACGGATGAGGAGGCAAAAGCGGCCGAGGAGACTACTTCAACTGCTAGCGTACCAACGAGTACTTCAGAATCGTCAGTAACCCAACCGACTGAAGCGCCAACTGCTAATGCGTTAGCGTCTTCAACACCGACATCGGATGTCGTAACAACAGCTGATACGAATACTACAAATTATACGAACACAGTAGCTACAGCTAATAACACTACTACAAGCACTTCAGCTACTCCGTCAAATACTGCGTCAGCACCTGAAGTAGCACCGGTAACCGACAGCACGGCTGTTGTAGCGGATAATGCACCATCGCCAACGACCAATACAGTTGCATCGACGTCAACACAACCAGAGACTGTAAATACAGCTTCACCTGTAGGTACCGCTTCACCAACTTTAGCAAGCACATCAATTGATACCACTCGTAATGACTCAAACACACTTGCGTCGACAACCGAATCAACACCAACGACACGTTCAATTAATTTAGCTTCACAACCTACAACGAGGACTTTTGCTACAGCAACGGGTACGGGTACGAATGTGAACAATTTAGTTACTGTCACAAATCCAACGATTTCTAAAACAGCGATCGATCCGAACCAAAGTGGTAATTTCCGTTTAACCGCAAACTATGTAGTAAATGGCAAAGTCAAAGGTGGCGATTATTTTACAATTCAAATGCCAAAGTATGCCAACATTAATGGTGAACTCGATTTCTCTGCCAGTAACAATCAATTTCCAATCAACCTTTACTCTCCAGCAGGCTATGTTGTCGCAAATGGTGTATATGATACAACTACAAAAACATTAACGTATACATTTACAGACTGGGTAAACGATAAAGAAAATATTTCTGGTCGCTTTAACCTTGCGCAATTTGCTGATCGTAAAACTGCTTTGAACTCAGGTACATACGATTTAAACTATAATCTAGCTGGCGAAACATATAACACTCAAATCACATATAACTACGACAGACATGATTACGGGGTTTACCCTTCTTCAGTAGATACTATGATTACAAGTGTGGATGGTACAGAAAAAACAAATACATTTAAAGAAACTATTTATGTTAATCCTAAAGACGTTGATTTAAGTAATGCGCGTTTAATTTTAGGTAAAGATACCTCAAACAGTAACGCTATTATTAATTACGATACAACAAAATTGCACATTTATCGCATAACTGACCCAAAACAATTAAATGATAGTTACTACTTTGACCCTACAGGTTTCCCTGATTTAGCCCAAAGTTTTTATAATACCAATCGCATTTACATGAATGCTGACGGCAAATTAGAAGTGAATTTTGGTGGCATTGATACGCCTTATGTAGTTGTAATGGGATCTAAATTTGATCCTACTTATAGTAATGACTTATCTACACGCGCTACATTAATCGCAACGGATAAATTTAATTATACTGCGACGTATTCTTTCGATAACGGCTTCTTAGTTGAAACTAGTTCGGGATCTGGTGATGGTACAGCTAAAACATATAGTCTTGGGGATTATGTGTGGGAAGATTCAAACCAAAACGGTATTCAAGATGCTGGTGAAGCGCCAATTCCTGGTGTAGTTGTTACGCTAAGAGACAGCAATGGGTATGTCGTGAAAACAGGCGTAACCGATAAATATGGTAACTATTTATTTTCTGGATTAAATAATGGTTCGTATATCGTAGATTTTGTCACACCTGATGGCTATGTTCCAACGGTTGAAAAAGCAGGAACGGATACGACTGACGATTCTGATGGCACAAGTGTTCCAGTAACAATTGATGGCGCAGATAATTTCACGATTGATTCTGGTTTTTATAAACCGACACCTGAACCGACGCCTGTCCCTGCAACTTATAACCTTGGGGATTATGTGTGGAACGATTCAAATAAAGATGGTATTCAAAACTCTAATGAGGTCGGAATTGAAGGCGTTGTTGTAACACTCACTAAACCTGATGGCACAACGGTTACAACAACGACGGATGCTTCTGGTAAGTATGTTTTTACTGGCCTTGAAAATGGCGAGTACACAATTACGTTTACTACACCTAATGGATTTGAACCGACACTTACAAATGTTGGCGATTATCGCTTGGATTCTAATGGGGTGTCAACTTCAGCTACTATAAACAATGCAGATAATATGTCGGTTGATTCTGGATTCTATCAACCTACTGTGGAACCAACACCTGTCCCTGCGACTTATAACCTTGGGGACTATGTGTGGAATGACTCTAACAAAGACGGCATTCAAAACTCTAATGAAGTTGGTATTGAAGGTGTGACTGTCACGTTGACGAAACCTGATGGCACAACGGTTACAACGACAACAGATCCTTCTGGTAAATATGTCTTTACTGGTCTTGAGAATGGCGAGTATACAGTGACATTTTCAACGCCAAATGGCTTTGAACCAACGCTCACAAATGTGGGTGATAATCAATTAGATTCTGACGGCTTGTCGACTAAAGTGACGATTAACAATGCAGATAATATGTCTGTTGATTCTGGATTCTATCAACCTACTGTGGAACCGACGCCTAAGCCGACTCCAGAACCAACACCTGAGCCAACTCCGGAACCAACGCCTGAGCCGACTCCTGAGCCAACGCCTGAGCCAACTCCGGAACCGACACCTGAACCAACTCCAGAGCCAATGCCTGAGCCGACTCCTGAGCCAACGCCTGATCCGACTCCAGAATCAGGTCACGCAACGCCAAACCAACCGTCAAAGGTATCAACACATGCATCACCAAAATCAGTAACATCTGAAAAATCAGATGCAGTACATGCGTTACCTGAAACAGGACAAGAGAAAACCAATACCGGTTTAATAGGTTCGCTATTAGGAGGACTTGGCGCATTATTGGTATTACGACGAAAACGTAAGGTTAATAAAAATCATTAAGCATCACAAATTTAAGCAACGACATCCCTTCTGTCGTTGCTTTTTCTATTTTATGAACTTCCCTAAAGAATATTTGTACCCGTCTCACCCCTATCCATTTGTGATTTATTAACAGGATGTTAAACCGCATTTAATTCTATCCATGTAACTCCACGCATATAATAAAGGTGGTTATTTGTATTACGTAATCTATAATCAAAAATATGATTTAAAGGAGCAAAAGAAATGAAATTATCTACATTTGCTAAAACAAGTTTAGCGCTAGGTATTTTAACAACAGGACTTATGACAACATATGCTCAATCGGCTAACGCCGCAGATGATATTACGCCGGGTGTGGAAAACGTTAATAAAGACAACGTATTTTTACATTCATATTATAAACAAGCATTTTATGAACTTAATAACGTTACAGGCGTGAAAGAAGGCAAACAACTCAAATTTGAAACGGAATATGGACCGCTTCATATCCAATTACCTGAGAGTGAAGTACATAAATATACGGATGGAGAAGTAAAAAATTTAGATGTTTTTGCGATTAGAGAATACAATGATACAAAACTTCCTTCAATCGGGGGTATTACGCAAAACAACACATCTTTACAAGATAATCCAATTGAACCGAAAACGATATTAAAAAAGGCAAATGATCAAGTTGTTTCAGCTGAAGATATTTATTTTCCAATTCATAAACAACATGTTTCACTAAAAGAAATTGATTTTAAATTACGCCAACAACTTGTTGACCATGATGGATTGTATACAAATGGCTATAAGAAAGGCAAAATCATCGTTTCAATGAATGATAATTCAAAACATGAAATTGATTTAAGTGATAAATTCCCGGTTTCTAAAATGGGAACTGTGATAGATGCCACACAAATTCACCATATCGACGCTGAAATGCGTACATAATTTAAATATGAAACATCGAGCTTCCATTACGGAGGCTCTTTTTTTAATTAAACACTATTTATATTTAATTAAACGTAATTTAATTACTTCTCTTGAATTGTAATATTATAATGAAAGTGATTATTGGTATTACGTAACAATTAACAACATCATTTCAGATTTAAAGGAGCTAGAAATATGAAACTATCTACAATTGCTAAAACGAGTTTAGCACTAGGTATTTTAACAACAGGAATAATGACAACTAACGCTCAATCTGTAAGCGCAAATAACTTTAATGAGCCTTATAAGGCTGTAGTCAATCCAGAAAATAAATATTTACATGATTATTACTTACGCCCTTACTACGAATATAAAAAAGTGTCTGTTTTCAAAAAAGGCAATAAAGCATTTTTAAGAACAAAAGGTCGTTTAACGAATATTCTTTTATCTGGTGAAGACAAAAATTATTATGCTAACGGCGTAAAAACGCACAACTTAGATGTCTTTACGGTTCAAGAAGAAGGGAACCACCGTGTACATTATTCTGTCGGCGGACTATCTAGAACGAACTTTACTAACGTTAAAGATTGGAAAATCAACATACCTGCAAGATTATATAAATCAAATGAGACGGCTCAACAAGAAGTTGATTTCAATTTAAAACTTGAAAAACTACAAGTGACGTTAAAAGAAATTGATTTCAAATTAAGAAAACAACTTATTCAGAATGATGAATTGTATGTAAACGGATATAAATATGGTGAAATCATCATAAACATGAAAAATGGTGAACGTCATATCATTGATTTATCACAAAGACTATCATATAAAAAGATGGGTATTTTACTCAGCACGCAATATATTCGTGACATCGAAGCTTATATCAAGAAAACCGACTGGGCTCATAGAGCAGATTTAAATCAATAAAAAGGAAGTGAGCTTCGGTTATAGAAGCTCACTTTTTTATATTATTTATTTTACATTTAATCATTACTTACGTTTAGTTAAACCGTATTTAATTTTATATTTGTGGAATCACGTCTATAATAAGGGTGATTGATCGTATTATAAGTTTGACCATAATCTATCGCTTTGTGAATTCAAAAAAAGGAGCTAGAGAAATGAAATTATCTTCAATCGCTAAAGCAAGTTTAGCATTAGGAATTTTAACAACAGGAGTTATAACAACAAACGCTCAATCTGCAAGTGCTGAAACACCTAAGCAACAAACAAAGTCGCAGGAAGACAAAGCTTACCAAACTGTCAAAAAATACTACACAAATGGTTATTCAGAATTGCATAATGTTAACGCATTTAGAGCTGATAAACGCAAAAACGTTGTAGTCGTTAAAAAAGACAATATTACAACAGCAATTCATTTAAAAGGTATAGATAAAGATCTATACAATGCGAACTTAACTGGTGTGGATGTATTTGTAGTTAACGAAAATAGTCCAGGTAAAAAAGTCGTGAAAACAATTGGCGGCCTTTCTAAAACAAATAAAGGCCCTTACTACGATTATGTCGGAAGCCCAGTGCTCACTTTATTTAATGGAAAAACAAATACAATAACAACAATGCCATACTTTATTTATAAAGAACAAGTCACTTTAAAAGAATTAGACTTTAAAATTAGAAAAGTATTAAGACAAAAATATGATTTATATGAACATGGTCCGAGCAATGGATACATTAGAATTCATATGAAAGGCGATAAACCTAACGATTACTACACATTCCAATTAAACAAAGTTCTTGAAGAACATCGTATGGGTATTGTCGTAGATACTACAAAAATTGATCGTATTACCGTTAATATGTAATTTTATAAAATACTGATATACACAAGACGCATTCATGTGAAACCGATATGCCTAGGTTATATCGATGTTGCCCACTTGATTTTTACATGATGCGACAACAAGCAACACTTTTTAATACACATCAATCAAAAGTAAGACATGATTTAATTTAGAGATAGAAAAATGGATCTGTTGCTTGAACATTTTACTTTAAGTATTTAAGTGCATGATTAAACTTCTTATATAAATAAAATTGATATGTTTTTAAATAAAAAAACAGCGCTATCGTTACGGTGCCCCCCTTAACGATAGCCTGTTTTATTGATTGAAATATATGAACTTTAGGTGTTACTGTGAACCATTTTTCTTCATTTTAAAATATTTAACAATGTACATCACACCTACAATGATAAAAATTGTAGTGAATAACCATGAATGTTTCACGATAAACACGATAGCACTCATTAAGAATAAAATGCCAATAAGTAACGTCAAATATCCTTGTTTCATGATGAATCATCCTTTTTATTATTTACTATTCAGTATATATGATGGGCCGATTCATTTCCAAAGCACGTGGAACATCAATCACACGTTGATTTAACGACCCCTTATACGCTAAGTTAGGTTGATATAGTGATTGTATAAATAATCCATCGACTAACACATCGACAAGAGACAATAATTGATATCTTGGACCTGTATCATTTTTCAAATATTCGAATAAGAACCCCGTCCAGACCCATAATGTTTTGCGCTGGCCAAATTTCTCACGAAACGCACGCGCTACTTTTAACGTAATATCAATATTACAAAATGGCTCCCCACCTAAAATACTTAGGCCTGAAATGTAATCTGGTTCGCAGTAAGTCAAAATTTCTTCTAAAATCGAGTCAGAAAAAGTTTCGCCATAATTAAATTTTTGAGCGGCAACGTTATAACACCCTTCACATTGAAATGGGCACCCTGACACATACATGCTGACGCGTACACCTTCCCCGTCAACAAAACTTTGTTGTTCGATTTTCGCAATGTAGCCCCGTCCTTCTACAATATCAAGAACGGTCATGGTCTTTGCCATCTTTCATATGTTTCACTCGAGCACAAATTTCTTTTTGACGTCCTTCAATGACGGGTCTTTGAACTGGATTTCCTAAATAACCACACGTCCGTTTGACCACATCAATCGTTTTAGGGTCACTATTACCGCAATGTGGACACGTATAACCTTGCGCTGTCGTTTCAAAATCTCCTTCAAATCCACATTCATAACAACGATCAATAGGAATATTCGTTCCTAAATAGCCCACTTTGTCATACGCATAATCCCATACCGCTTCAAGCGCCTTCAAATTATGATTTAACTTTGGATACTCGCAATAGTGAATAAAACCACCACTTGCATAGTACGGATAGTCTTTTTCAAAATCAATTTTCTCAAAAGGCGTCACATCTTTTCGCACATCATAATGAAAGGAATTTGTATAATAACCTTTATCTGTAATGTCCGGAATCGCACCAAATTTTTCAAAATCTAACCGACAAAAGCGGTCAGTTAATGATTCGCTTGGCGTGCTATAAATACTAAACCAAATATCCGTATCTTCAGTCCATTTTTGTTGATAATCTTTCATTTCTTTTAAAATATCTAACGTAAATGCTTTAGCTTCAGGATTTGTTTCCCAATTCGGGCCATAAAAGACCGTCGCTACTTCATATAAACCGATGTATCCCATAGAGACAGTGGCACGACGATCTTTAAACAATTCCGATACCGATTCATTCTGTTGTAATTTATATTTAAATGCCCCACTTTTATATAAAATGGGCGCATTTTCAGGAACGGCTTGAAGCACGCGTTCTAAACGATACATTAATGCTTCATGTAGAATATCCATACGTTCATGAAATCGTTGCCAAAACGCCAATTTGTCACCTTTTGATTCTATCGCTATACGTGGAAGGTTTAGGGTGACTACACCTAAATTACAACGCCCATTATTTTCGAATTGACCTTCAGCATCACGCCATGCTTGTAAAAAGGAGCGACATCCCATAGGCGCTTTAAAATCACCTAAAATATTTACCAATGCCTCATAATTTAACACATCTGGATACATGCGTTTAGTCGAACATTCGAGTGCCAATTGTTTAATATCATAGTTAGGATCGTTCTCACTAAAATTCACACCTTTTTTAATCGAAAACACTAATTTTGGAAAAATTGCCGTCATGCGTGTTTTACCTAATCCTTTAATGCGCGTTTTTAATATCGCTTGTTGGATTTTACGACTCAATGTATCCGTTCCAAGCCCAAATCCTAAAGTTACAAAAGGCGTTTGTCCATTCGACGTATACAGCGTATTAATTTCATACTCTAAACTTTCAATCGCGTCACCAATATCTTTTGTCACTTGTTGGTCAACGTATGTTTCAATCGCATCTTCTTTTACAAATTGTGTAGCGATGGATCTATGGTGTGCTTCATTAAAACGTGCATATGTACTGAGTAATTCATCGACGCGGTCGACAGTACAGCCCCCGTACTGACTACTTGAAACATTCGCAATGATTTGAACCAGTTGCGCCGTCGCGGTTTGAATCGATTTAGGAGAGGTCACATTCGCATTTCCAATTTCAAAACCATGTTGTAACATTGATTTGGCATCAATAAGGCAACAATTTGTTAACGGTTGAAACGGATGATAGTCTAAATCATGAAAATGAATGTCACCATTTTTATGTGCTTCTGCCACACGTTTTGGTAATAAATGTTCTAATGCGTATGATTTTGAAACCACCCCTGCTGTTAAGTCACGCATCGTTGAAAACGTGTTACTGTCTTTATTCGCATTTTCATTCACCACTGTTGGATCTTTGGTGATGAGTCCTTGTAAAGCCACTTCCAATTGTTTCATAACATCAACCCTTTCTATATATTGTGTCTATCTACAATCTATGACACTATATATAGTATTTCAAACAAAAATCAGACTGTTAACATAACTGTCAAAAGTTTGTTAATAAACGTTGAACTTTGAAAAGCGGGCAATTCAAAAATAATTTACATTATAACAAGTGCTAAAAATAACTTTGACGCACAACATAAAAAAACAGTTAACCTCCGAATCATCGGTGTTAACTGTTCATCTTTATACGAAATTAGCGTTGATTTTTAATATTTATCGTTGCTTTAATGTAATTTTTTGCAGCCTCAAAATGTTGTTGTTCCGCTTCATCAAGTGTAATATCAAATACCTGGTCAATACCGTATTGATGCGTTAATGTTGGTAAGCTGATAGCTATCTGATTTTGTTCTTGAAGTGATGTAATCGGCATCACTGACTTTTCATTTAATACCAAACTTTTAACTAAGTTCACTGTCGTTTTAGAAATTGCGACATTGGTCCAGCCTTTATTTTTTAATACATCAAAGGATACTTTATCGATTTGTTGAGAAATGGCTTCTTTATTTATGCGTGGTTTGTCTGACAGTTTTTCAAATTCTTCAAGCGACATCCCTGAAATAGTCACTTTACTCCACACAGGCACCGCATGTTGCCCATGTTCTCCAATCACAAATCCTTCCACACTTTTTGGATCGATATCATAATGATCGGCGATGAGCGTTTTAAAACGTGCAGTTTCGAGTAATGTTCCTGTTCCCATAATTTTCTCATTCGGATAGTCATTCGCTTGTGTCGCAATATACGTCATCGCATCTACAGGATTAGATACAAAAATGACGAGCGGTTTCGTTGTCACGCGATACAATTGATGCATAATATCTTCAATTAATGAAATGTTCCCTTTCGTTAACGCTGTGCGATCAGGAATATCCGGATCCATCGGCACACTTGCCGTCACCACAACCACATCTGCATCCGATAAATCGTTGTATGTTCCAACGCAAATATCAATATGATTTGTACGTGATAACCCTTGCGCATGATGGTGATCTAACACTTCACCTTCAGCCAATTGAGCATTAGAATCAATCACAACAATTTTCGAAAAGAGATTCATATACTGTATATCTGTTAAAAATTGACTTCCTACTTTACCAATCCCTATAATACCTAACTTCATGATAGCCACTCCTTTTTAACGATTTTATGTGTTAAAGTACATTTTAATACAATAATGATTGAAATTAAAATGAAAAAAGATAATCATTTTTGATTGTCATACGTTATGAATGATACAGTGATGTTGAAACACATTTAAGAAAGGCGTGATTCAAAGTGATGTTTAAGAAAGACACCTACAATCGTTTTATTGTAGAAGCATGCGGGCAGTCTAAAGAGGTGGCTTGTTACATCTTAACCGATAGAGAAACAGGGATTCAGTATCTATCAAATAGAGCTGGTGTGGGTACAGGTATAACACCTTTACTAGATGAAAATGGTAATGTATCAAAAGTCGATCCACAAGCGTTAAAATCCAATACATAAACTAACAGCCGTAGACTCATGAATCTACGGCTGTTATATTGCTTAGAGCATCTTATTCTCCTTGATATGTTTTCACTTTATTTGTTTTCATATCAAAATATTTAAGTGATTGCTTACGTTTCTCCACTTTTTGTTTCGCACTGATGCTGTAGTCATTATTGTATAATGTCGCTTCCCAGCTACTGTACATTGGATTCGGGAAGATAATGTATTTACTTCCAAAATCATCTTCATGTTGGCGAACTAATTCATCACGTGATTTTTGAGTCGCTTCTTTTGGCTCTTCAAAATCAAGTAAATTGTCACCAAATAACATCACTAAATTGTAATCTGAGCGTACTTTATCACGACGTTCTTCTTTACTCTTATCGCCCGCTTTTTTCAATAATACGTGTTTTTTATCCGCTTGAGGCAATTTTTCTTTTTTCAAGTTTTTAATCGTCGCATCTAAATCTTTTTCATGAGAGCGGTCAGATACATAGAAAATTTCTACATCATGTTTATCTGCATACGTTAAAAAGTCTTTCGCACCGTAAACTGGCTTCGCTTGAGCACTTTTCACCCATTCATGCCATCCAGTTGGGAAAGATGTGCCATTTAACGCACTCGCAGCTTGAAATGGTGAATTATCTAATACCGTTTCATCGATATCTAAAACAATCGCTAATTTTTTGCCACCTTTATGGTGTTTAATTTTTTTACTTAACGTTTCTTTCGCGCTATTATACCCTTGAGCATAAAGTGCTTTTGCCTCTGCAGAGTTTTGGTACCATGCCACACTCATCACATTTTGTTCGCTCAATTGTTTCACATAATCTGATTCAGTTTGCGTTTGAGTTTGATGTGTTGGGGCTTCAGCACCTGCAAACGTGTCAGAAGGTACAGTAGACGTAATCATCCCTAAAGCTAAAAGTGTTGTTGCTGTTTTTGTCCATTTGTTCATAATATCCAATCACCTTTTTATGTATATTGTATAAAAGTAGAACAATTAATTATTGTCTTATACGCTTATATCATAAGTGTTTTTAAAATAAAGCTCAACAATTATGTGCGTATTTTTATTATATTTAAGAATACTGAATTGGTTCATACTTGAAGGGTATTTCTTACATTTCCTTATAATAGGAATGTACATGAAACTTCACATATCCACCTATATGAAAAGCTAATACCTGTTCTAGTGTCAATGAACGTAACATAAGAAACTGTGTTTTTATAAACGTTTATTAAAGTAAAAAATTCTTTTCAAAAATGACCGTTTTTCTGTTAATAACTTTAAGTT
>NZ_PPQF01000001.1 GCF_002901865.1 Staphylococcus agnetis | reverse complement strand
TAGTAGTCTGAATCGGATTCTAAACCTTGCATAATTTGAACACCTGCACTCGCACCAATACGTGTCGCACCGGCATCAACCATTGCTTTGAAATCGTCTAAGTTACGTACACCGCCGGACGCTTTCACTTCAAGTGCATCGCCTACTGTTTCTTTCATTAACTTCACGTCTGCGACTGTTGCGCCACCACCTGCGAAACCTGTCGATGTTTTCACAAATGTCGCTTGTGCTGCTTTTGATAATTCACATGCTTTCACTTTCTCGTCATCTGTTAATAATGTCGTCTCAATAATGACTTTAACTGTTTTACCTTGTGCAGCTTTCACGACCGCTTCAATATCTTTTTGAACATCATCATAACGACCATCTTTTAATGCGCCGATATTGATCACCATATCAATTTCATCAGCCCCATTCTCAATGGCATTTGTCGTTTCGAACGCTTTCACCTCAGGTGTATTCGCGCCAAGTGGGAAACCAATCACAGTACATACAAGTACATCTGAATCTGCCAATTTCTCATGTGCATACGCAACGTGTGTAGGATTCACACAAATCGATTTGAAGTGATAGCTTTTCGCTTCGTCAATAATCTTGTCGATTTGTGCACGTGTCGATTCCGGCTTTAATAGTGTATGATCAATATATTTTTCAAAATTCATAAGAATTGCTCCTTTTTCTTTGTTTCATCATATGTATTATACAATGTGACCCATTAAAAAACGATTATTTATACTTTCTAAAACCGTGTCTACATACGTATCTTTATACCAGAAGAACCTCAACTATTTTAATTTTTCAGAAAAATCATTGAATTTAGATTTATTCCGTGCTAGTATGGAAACATCATTTTAAAAACACTTTAACATGGTAGAGAGTAAAAGCGAGGTGGATTTATGACAAATGCTGTCATACAGAAAAAATTATATGAACTTCAATTTTTACAACGTGCTGAAAAACACGGGTTTGCGATTATCGATACAGACTTTATTGAAGCATTACATTGGACGCAATTGTCTCAAGATGATTTGACGCAAATGCAAGAGCGTTCAGTTTGGCAAAATGAAACGACGCTTTATGCCTTACGTAATGACTTTACAGATCAATTGAAACGCTATTATGCCGTTTATCAAAGACATCACGATTTAATTGCTTATAGTGGGCCTATTGCAAGACACCACGAGGTAGCTACACATCTTGGACTAGAATGTTACGAACCGACCATTCAACATATTCAATCTGCATACCAATTTTTCAAATCTTATATCGAGTCCGTCTTACATGACCAGATTGATTACGTTGTACTCGGTCATTTTGAGTTGATACACCTTTTATTAGGAGCAAAAGCTGAAGATCGTACGCTATTAAATTTATTAGAACAACGTAATATGTCAGCACTCGCAACTTACTTGAATGTCTCACATCCACTCATTCAACTGCTCAATACACCTACAGATGCACAATTAGATAAATTACACACGTTATATCCTGAAGACCATCGTATTTTACAAAGTTTAACGCGGTGGACGACCTTCTTAAAACAAGAAGGAATCACGAACATTCATCTTGATATAACACCACAACCACCACGGTCTTATTATAAGGGGACCTTTATTAAAAGCCACTTGTCTAGCGGCAAAGTATTATCCGGTGGCTTTTATCACGATGGTCTTAAAGGGTTTGGACTTGGACTCACACTCGATGAAAAGGAGGATAGTGTATGCTCACGATAGCGCTCGCCAAAGGACGACTTATGAAAAGTTTCATTGCTTTTTTAGAAAATAATGGAAATACAAATCTTGCCACACAACTCAACCATCGCGGTCGTGCGTTACAACTTGTCACGCAAGACTATCGATTTTTATTCGTTAAAGGACCTGACGTCCCCAAATATGTCGAACAAGGCAATGCTGATATTGGTATTACCGGAAGCGATATATTAGAGGAGGCAACCTATGACGTCAATCAATTGCTTGCCCTCCCTTTCGGCCATTGTCATTTAGCAGTCGCAACTTTCGAAGGCACGCATACCTATCAAAAAATCGCAACTTCTTATCCTAATGTTGCAGCAACATACTTTAAAGCAACTGGTCGCGATGTTTCTATTATCAAATTATCAGGTTCAATAGAACTTGCATGCGTCATAGGTATGGTGGATGCGATTGTAGATATCGTTCAAACAGGCAACACATTGAAATCCAACGGTTTAGTTGAAAAAGAACATATTCAAGATATTCAAGCACAACTCATTACAAATCGCCAAAGCTTTTTTAAAGTTTCAAAAGAAATAGATGCATTTATTCAACACTTGGGGGTGTCACGCATTGATTCTTGACGCACAATCATTTTTACAACAATTGCATAACACAGCACCTTTTGATGCTCAAATCCACACGGCTGTCGCAGAAATATGTACGCGTGTTAAACAAGAAGGTGATCGCGCATTAGTCGCTTACACAAAGGCATTCGATGGACATGTGCCTACTTCACTAGAAGTCCCTCAACACATGCTCAAAGAGGCCTATGACACACTAGATATTGAATTACGCCAAGCTCTTGAACATAGCTATGCACGTATTGCACAATATCAATCTCAAATACGATATAACGATGGGGACGCTACAAATGATATGTACGAAACATACCACCCATTAGAACGGGTAGGCATCTATGTACCAGGTGGCAAAGCAAGCTATCCTTCAACAGTACTTATGACAGCCACCCTTGCCAAAGTAGCCGGTGTATCAGATATCATCGTCGTTACCCCACCCCAAAATGGAAACATCGCTCAAAGTGTGTTAGCTGCATGTTGGATTACTGGCGTGACACGTGTTTTCCAAGTCGGTGGCGCCCAAAGTATCGCAGCACTGGCGTATGGTACAGAAACGATTCCTAAAGTTGATAAAATCGTGGGCCCTGGCAATCAATATGTAGCGTATGCAAAAAAATATGTTTACGGTGAAGCCGGTATCGATCAAATTGCTGGTCCGAGTGAGATTGCGATCATTATCGATACTTCCTGTGATTTAGATGACATTACGTATGATATTTTTGCACAAGCAGAACATGATGAACTGGCGCGCACTTTCGTAATTTCAGAAGATAAAGCTTTACTCCAACGCCTTGAACGTCATATTCAAACGAAAATCGCTTACGCTGAGCGAAAGGCCATTTTAACCGAAAGTATGCAGCATCATCATTATTTAATTCATACAGAAAGTTTTGAAGACAGCTGTCGCGTTTTAAATGATATTGCACCAGAACATGCATCTATACAAACTGTGACCCCACAACAGTACGTGCCGTATATTCATTATGTCGGAAGTTTATTTTTAGGACGCTGGTCGCCTGAAGCTATGGGGGATTATATCGCTGGACCGAGTCATGTTTTACCTACGAATGGTACAGCCCGTTTTCAACATGGTTTAAGCGTCAATGATTTTTTAACAAAACATACGGTCATTCAACTTTCTAAAGAGACGTACGACCATACGTATCACGATGCGGTATTACTTGCTCAAGATGAAGCACTCTATAATCATCAACGTTCATTATTAATAAGAAAAAAGAGGTGACACTCATGATTCACATGGATAAAAACGAAAGTCCCATCCAACCTATTTCAAGGCAAACGATGCACGCGTTATTAGATGAATGTGCCTATCATCTCTATCCAGATGAGGCCTATAATGCCTTTAAATCGGCTTACGTTCGGTATTATGGCAACCTTGACACCGAGCAACTCTGTATCGGTAATGGGTCTGATGATTTAATTCAAAAGTTGATGATTGCGATGCCCAAAGGGCCTTGTCTCGCTTTACATCCAGATTTCTTTATGTATCAAGATTACGCACGACAAGTTCAACGCCCTATAGCCTATGTTGACGCAAACGATGACTTAACTTTTTCGATTGATGCCATCGTTGCTCGTATTCATGAAGTACGCCCGAGTTTCTTCATCTTTAGTAACCCACACAACCCAACAGGTTATCGATTTAATGAAAGTGAAGTCGCTCGTATGCTAGAGGCCGTGTCGCAACACGACGGTTATCTTGTAGTAGATGAAGCGTATGTCGAATTTTCAAAACCACTTAAAATAGACATGACAGAAAAGCTTTTACGAATGCGGACATTATCAAAAGCATTCGCAATTGCAGGTCTTCGCCTAGGCGTCTTAATGAGCACCAAAGAAACCATTGATATCGTGAAACAGATCGAACATCCATATCCGATGAGTGAATTCACTTTAAAAGTCGGTCAACACCTATTTAATGAACGCGCCGATACGGACGCATTCATTGCACATCAACGCCATCTCAGTACACGACTTAAAACCATTTTACAAACTTATGCGTCTTCATGGATGACGGTTTATACAAGTGATACCAATTTTGTGCTCACAAGAGGCACTGCAGCAATTGCGCTAGGAAACTATGTCAAAAATCATGGCTTCCTTCCCCGGTTTTATAACGCTGAATCAGAAAAAGCGATGGCGCAATGTGTGCGCTATTCCATCGTAACAAATGAAGCACTAGATCAATTCGAACGTATTGTAAAAGAATGGAGTGAGCAATATGACGTATCAAATGAAACGTGAAACGAAAGAAACGAAAATCGCCATAGAGATCACACAATCTGCTGACAGTCATATTGCGACAGGTGTTGGATTTTTAAACCATATGTTGACACTGTTCAGTTTTCATAGCGGTATCGGACTGCACATCGAGGTTGATGGTGATACTTGGGTAGATGATCATCACACGACGGAAGATATTGGAATTGTGCTCGGACAATTATTTTTACAAATGATTAAAGATCAACGTCACTTTGAACGCTACGGCACCCAATACCTCCCTATGGATGAAACGCTTGCGCGCGCGGTTGTAGACATTAGTGGTCGCCCTTATCTTTATTTCAACGCAACATTTAGTAAGGAAAAAGTGGGCACGTTTGACACCGAATTAGTTGAAGAATTTTTTAGAGCGCTTGTCATCAATGCACGACTTACCGTCCATATTGATTTACTCCATCAAGGTAATACACATCATGAAATTGAAGCCATATTTAAAGCATTTGCACGTGCGTTTAAACAAGCACTCGCACCTACAAACGATGCACGCGTCCCTTCTTCAAAAGGAGTGATCGAATGATTGCGATTGTAGATTATGGACTCGGCAATGTCTTAAACGTCAAACGTGCTATTGAACATTTAGGATATGAGGTATGTTTAACACGTGATGTTGCGTTATTAAAACAAGCTGATGTGCTCATTTTACCAGGTGTCGGTCATTTTAAAGATGCCATGACTACCATCCAGCGCCATCAACTCGATTATTTTTTAAAAACGACGACACAACCGATGATAGGTATTTGTTTAGGCATGCAACTGTTATATGACTGGAGTGCTGAAGGTCACATCAATGGACTTGGCCTAATCCCTGGCAAGATTGAAGCGATTCAGACACCTTACACTGTCCCTCACCTAGGTTGGAACACATTACGCAGTTCATTTGAAGGCTTTCATCAAGATGTTTATTTTATTCACAGTTTTCAAGCGCTGATGACTGATAGCGTCATTGCCTATGCCGATTACGGTGCTCAAATTCCAGCGATTGTTCAACATCAACATTATATTGGCATTCAATTTCATCCAGAAAAAAGTGGTGATGACGGTTTAAACATTCTAAAACAAGCGCTAGAGGGAGGTTGGAAATATGATAAAACTATGGCCCGCCATTGATTTAATCGATGGACAAAGCGTGCGATTAACAGAAGGACAGTATGCGACATCAGAAAAAATGTCACGTTCGGCAGAAGAAAGCATCGATTTTTATAATCAATATACTTGCGTAGATCGTATTCACATCGTCGATTTAATTGGTGCAAAACAACAAACTGCGACAGAAGCCGCCTATATAGAAACACTCATCAAGCGAAGCAACAAACCCGTAGAAGTTGGTGGAGGCATTCGTAATGAAAAGACGTTACGCGCCTATTTTAATGCAGGAGTTGATTATTGCATCGTTGGCACACAGGCCATTCAAAATATCGGTTGGCTCCAAGAGATGAGCACATTATTTCCCGGGAAACTGTATGTATCCGTTGATGCTTACGGTCGTAATATTAAAATAAACGGTTGGTTAGAAGAGACCGCTCTCGATTTGATTGACTTTTCTAAAGACATCGCAACTTTCCCCATCGGCGGCATCATTTATACAGACATATCAAAAGATGGGAAGTTAAAAGGCCCTAATTTTAAAACGACTGAACAGCTTGTTGAAGCAGTCGATGTTCCCATCATCGCCTCAGGAGGCATACGACACCAAGACGATTTACATCAATTAGAAGCCATCGGAGTTCATGCTGCTATTGTTGGTAAAGCTGCACATCACTCTGATTTTTGGGAGGGATTGTCATGATAAAAAAACGCATCATTCCTTGCCTAGATGTTAAAGATGGTCGTGTTGTAAAAGGCGTTCAATTTAAAGACTTACGCGATATCGGAGATCCTGTTGAACTCGCGCTATACTATAATGCGGAAGGTGCCGATGAACTCGTGTTCCTAGATATATCTAAAACTGAAAAAGGCCATGATTTAACATTGGATGTCATACGGCGCACCGCAGAACAACTTTTTATCCCTTTAACAGTCGGTGGCGGTATCTCGTCATTAGAGGATATCTCCCACGTTTTACAACATGGTGCAGATAAAGTTTCACTGAATTCCGCTGCGTTAAATAACCCTGATTTAATTCATCAAGCGAGCGAAAAATTCGGCAAACAATGTATTTGTATCGCCATTGATAGTGATTATGATCCAATCGAAAATGATTACTTTTGCTGTACACATGGGGGTAAAAAACGTACTTCAAAGCGTGTATATGATTGGGTGAAAGAAGTTGAGGGACTTGGTGCAGGAGAATTACTTGTGACAAGTATGGCCTTTGACGGTATGAAACAAGGCTTTGACATCGATCATTTAAATGGCATTGCCAAACGTGTTAATATTCCAATCATCGCATCAGGTGGCGGTGGGCATGCCACGCACTTTACTGATTTATTTACACGCACTCACGTTTCAGCAGGGCTCGCGGCAAGTATTTTACACGATAAGGAAACTACAATTCGTGAGATTAAACGTACACTACATGAAGGAGGTGTCCCTGTACGATGGCATTAAATCCCGATTTTTCAAAAGGATTACTCCCTGTAATATTACAAGATGCTGAAACACACCAAGTCCTTATGTTGGGGTACATGAATGCAACAGCATTCCAAAAAACGATTGACACTGGTGTCGCTTGGTTTTACTCACGCTCTAAACAACGCTTATGGCAAAAAGGCGAATCATCTGGTCATATCCAACGTGTCGTTGATATGCATTTAGACTGTGACCAAGACACCCTATTATTATTTGTAAACCCAGAAGGGCCCACATGTCATAAAGGCACTCAAAGTTGCTTTAATACGCCGGTACCTTTTCATCTGAAACAATTAGAAACTGCAATTCAACAACGATTGAAACAAACTGACACGGCATCATATACGCATTACTTGATGACACAAGGTCGTGAAAAAATCACCAAAAAATTTGGTGAAGAAGCGTTTGAAGTTGTCATTGCGACGATGAACAACAATCAATCAGAAGTCATTGAAGAAAGTGCCGATTTGTTATATCACCTAGCCGTATTATGGCAAGAACAAGGTGTTTCAATTGATGACGTAGAAACTAAACTTGCCGAACGTCATCAAACAAAAAACAACTTTAAAGGTGAGCGCGCTAATATTGAAACTTGGTGAATACCAATTGAGTTATAAAAATAACCGATTCACATTTATATGTGACATCGGTTATTTAGCTTCTTTTCAGTTTGATTTACTTCGAACAAAATGAATGGTTTCATTATAGGACATCGTGGCCTCATCCTCGCCGACATAATTGATATGCCAAACATCCTTATTTTTATCATCGTTATTTCCAATTTCATCGATTTCTAGTTGAGATGATTTATTAAATTTATATTGGTACCAATCAGACAATAACTTCAAATTCGGATCATTGTCAGGAAGATCATAATTAAATTTATAATTATTGTTTTTTTC